>NZ_JBIVPJ010000015.1:103691-222618 GCF_044754585.1 Streptomyces sp. NPDC093065
CGCGGAGTGCGGCGGCCGACGCGGCCGAGGGCGAAGCAGAAGGCCAGGGCGGCGATGCCGCCGAAGGCGACTCCGTACAACAGGACACCGGTGGCCCGCGGAGTGCGGCGGCCGACGCGGCCGAGGGCGAAGCAGAAGGCCAGGGCGGCGATGCCGCCGAAGGCGACTCCGTACAACAGGACACCGGTGGCCAGACCGGCGGTGGACTGGATACTGCGGGAGACGAGTTCGACTTCGTGTTCGTGGGCAGCGGCGTGGGCCTCCTCGAAGCCGATCGCCTTGTCGACGTTCGGCTCACCGAGGAAGTAGGCGACGACCAGCGCGAGTACTCCCGCGCCCAGGCCGGCGAGCATGCCGCGCACGAGCAGGTTTCTGACGGTGCTGGAGTTCATGAGGGTGTCGGCTCCCGGTGTCAGTGGCAGGGGAAGCCGAGCAGGTGGCGGGCGTCGTGCACCCACTCGTGGACGTCCTCGCCGGAGACGACGGCGGTGGCGCCCTGTTCGGCGCCGACGAAGTACAGCAGGACCAGCATCAGGATGCCGAAGAAGACCGCCCACGGGACGACGGCGCCGATCGGCAGCTTGGCGGGGAGAGCGGGGGTGGTGTCGGTCGGCGGTGCGACGTGCTGCGCCATGGCAGGGCCTCCTCTGGGAGTTCGCGTCCCATCTCGGTGGTGCACATGACGACGGCTACGGGTCTGACTTGCCGTCCTTCTTCCGAAGGGAGGCACACAGTGGCGCGACCGTGCCGGATTCCCACCGGCTTCCGTCCTGCCGTCGTCGATATCAGAGCGACGGTACCCCTCGGCCCGTACATGACCAATACCGGGCCGAGGGGCGGGACCTGCTTTTACTCAACGCTTACCTGTGGCGGAAGGCGGGCGCTCGTTTGTCCGCGAAGGCGGCCATGCCCTCCTTCTGGTCGGCGGTGGCGAACACCGCGTGGAAGAGGCGCCGCTCGAAGCGGACACCCTCGGCGAGAGTCGTCTCGAAGGCCCGACCGACCGCCTCCTTCGCCATCATGGCCACCGGCAGGGACATGTCCGCCACCCGCTCGGCCACCGCGAGTGCCTCGCCGAGCAGGTCGTTCGCGGGCACCACGCGGGAGACGAGTCCGGCACGCTCGGCCTCCACGGCGTCCATGGTGCGCCCGGTCAGGCACAGCTCCATAGCCTTGGCCTTGCCCACGGCCCGGGTCAGCCGCTGGGAGCCGCCGATGCCCGGGATCACCCCGAGCTTGATCTCGGGCTGGCCGAAGACGGCGGTGTCGGCGGCGAGCAGGATGTCGCACAGCATGGCCAGCTCGCAGCCACCGCCGAGGGCGTATCCGGCGACCGCCGCGACCGTCGGCGTCCGCAGCTGTCCGAGCCGGTCCCAGGCGGCGAACCAGTCGGTGAGGTACATGTCCATGTACCCCTGCGGCTGCATCTCCTTGATGTCGGCACCGGCCGCGAAGGCCTTCGCCGAGCCGGTGACGACGATGGAGCCGCAGTCCGGGTCCCGGTCGAGTGCCTCGGTGGCGGCCACGACCTCGTTCATGACCTGGAGGTTGAGGGCGTTGAGGGCCTTCGGCCGGTTGAGCGTGACGAGTGCGGTGCGTCCCTTGGGCTCGACCAGGATCGTCTCGTAGTCGGTGGTCATGCGGCTGTCTCTCCGCTCCGGTCCCTGATGGTGCGTACAACGCCGGAGAAGTCCTCCGCGTCGCCGACCCGTTCGGCGTATGCCGCGTACAGCTCGGCCGCGCGCAGGCCGAGTTCCGCGTGCACGCCGCCCTCGCGGACGGCGTTGGCGGCCAGGCCCAGGTCCTTGGCCATCAGGGAGGCGGCGAAGCCCGGCCGGTAGTCGCGGCTGGCGGGGCTCGTCGGCACCGGGCCGGGGACGGGGCAGTTGACGCTGAGTGCCCAGCACTGGCCGGATGCCGTCGAGGCCACGTCGTACAGCGCCTGATGGGACAGGCCGAGGCTCTCGCCGAGAACGAACGCCTCACTGACAGCGATCATGGAGACGCCGAGGATCATGTTGTTGCAGATCTTGGCGGCCTGGCCGGCGCCCGGCCCGCCGCAGTGCACTGCCTTCTTTCCCATGGCCTCCAGCAGAGGGCGCGCCTCGGCGAACTCGCCCTCTCCGCCACCGGCCATGAAGGTCAAGGTGGCGGCTTCCGCCCCGACCACACCGCCGGACACGGGCACGTCCAGAGCCCGCATACCGGCGGCGAGGGCCCGCTCATGGGCCGTGCGGGCGTCGGCAACATCGATGGTGGAACAGTCGACGAAGAGGGTGCCGGGGCGGGCCACGGTGAGGATGTCGTCGTAGAGGCCCAGGACGTGGCGTCCGGCGGGCAGCATGCTGACGACCACGTCGGCGGCGGCGACGGCCTCGGCCGCGAACGTGACAGGCTCCACACCGGCCCGGGCGGCGGCCTCAACGGCCTCGGGGACCAGGTCGTGGCCGAGCACCCGGTGGCCGGCCTTCGCCAGGTTGGCGGCCATCGGGCCGCCCATGTGTCCGAGTCCGACGAACGCGACGGTCCGGCTCACCAGGCCACCTCCTCGGTGGTGTCGGCTGCGTCGGCGAGGCCGAGTTCCCGCTCGCCGAGGGGGGTGAAGAAGCGCTCGACGTCTGCGTCGGTGACCTCGATGAGAGTCGCAGGCGACCAGTGGGGGTTCCGGTCCTTGTCGATGACCTGGGCGCGGACGCCTTCCACCAGGTCCGGGGCGTGCAGGCAGGCCAGGGAGACGCGGTATTCCTGGTCGAGGACGCGCTCCAGCGGGCCGAGCCGTCGTGCGCGGCGCACGGCGGCCAGGGTGACCTTGAGCGCGGTCGGGGACTTGAGGAGGAGGGTCTCGGCGGTTGCCTTGGCGGCCGGGCTGTCCTCTGCGAGGAGCCGCTCGACGATCTCCTCGACGGTGTCGGCGGAGAAGCAGGCGTCGATCCAGCTCCTGTGGTCGGCGAGTTCCCCCGGCGGCGGATCCTGGACGTGACGCCGGAGGGCCTCGCGCACCGGCAGGTCGGTGAGGTCGTCGACGAAGGACCGGAGCGAGACCGAGGGCACGTACTGGTCGGCGAGCCCGCACAACAGGGCATCAGCGGCACCGATCTGTGCGCCCGTCAGTGCGAGATACGTGCCCAGCTCCCCCGGTGCCAGGGCGAGCAGATAGGTTCCACCGACATCGGGGACGAAGCCGATACCGGTTTCCGGCATGGCGATCCTCGACCGTTCGGTGACGATCCGGACGTTGCCGTGCGCGGAGACGCCGACGCCGCCGCCCATGACGATGCCGTCCATGACGGCGACGTACGGCTTCGGATAGCCGGCGATACGGGCGTTGAGGCGGTACTCGTCGCGCCAGAAGGCGGCCGAGACGCTGCCGTCTCCGTCGCGGGCGTCGTCGTGGATGGCGCGGATGTCGCCGCCGGCGCACAGGCCGCGCTCCCCTTCGCCGGTGATGACGACGGTCTCGACGGCCGGATCGTGCTCCCACTCCGTGAGCTTCGCGTCGATGCGGAGCACCATGTCGTGGGTGAGGGAGTTGAGGGCCCTCGGGCGGTTGAGAGCGATGTGGGCGGCACGGCCGCTCGTGCGGAACAGGACGTCGTCGTTCACCGGAACGCCTCCGTCAGGCCGCGGGCCACGATGACGCGCATGATCTCGTTGGTTCCTTCCAGGATCTGGTGGACACGCAGGTCACGGACGATCTTTTCAATGCCGTACTCGCTGAGGTAGCCGTAGCCGCCGTGCAGTTGGAGTGCGCGGTCGGCGACGGAGTAGCCGGTGTCGGTGGCGAACCGCTTGGCCATCGCGCACAGGTACGGCGCTTGCGGGTCGCCCCGGTCGAGTGCCTGGGCGGCCTGCTGGACCAGGGCACGGGCGGCGGTGAGCTCGGTCGCCATGTCGGCCAGGCGGAAGCGCAGGACCTGGGCGTCCAGCAGCCGTCGTCCGAATGCCTCGCGGTCGGCGAGGTGGGCCAGGCTCCGGTCGAGCGCGCTGCGGGCGCCGCCCAAGGAGCAGGCGGCGATGCCGATGCGGCCGCCGTTGAGGCCGCTCATGGCGATGCGGAAGCCGTCGCCCTCGCGGCCGAGGAGCCGGTCGGCGGGCAGGCGGACGCCGTCCAGGACGACCTGGCGGGTGGGCTGGGCGTTCCAGCCCATCTTCCGTTCGTTCGGTCCGAAGGAGAGGCCGGCGTCGTCCTTGTCGACAACGAACGCGGACACGCCGTCGGCGCCCTCGCCGCCGGTGCGGGCCATGACGACGTACAGCTGGGAGGCTCCCGCGCCGGAGATGAACTGCTTGACGCCGGTGAGCACCCAGCCGTCACCGTCCCGTACGGCCCTGCTGGTCAGGGCCGCCGCGTCCGAGCCGACGCCCGGTTCGGTCAGGCAGTAGCTGGCGAGGTCCTCCATGGCGCACAGGCGCGGCAGCCACCGCTCGCGCTGGGCGTCGGCGCCGTAGCGGTCGATCATCCAGGCGACCATGTTGTGGATGGAGAGGTAGCCCGCGAGGGACGGGCAGCCGGAGGCGAGGGTCTCGAAGACCAGGACGCCGTCGGAGCGGGTGAGGCCACTGCCGCCGGACTCCTCGCGTACGTAGACGCCGCCGAGGCCGAGCCCGGCCGCCTTGCGCAGCACGTCCACCGGGAAGTGCTTGTCCCGGTCCCAGTCCAGGGCGTGCGGGGCAAGGTGATCCTGGGCGAAGTCCAGGGTGGTCTCGACGAGGGCCTGCTGGTCCTCAGTGAGCAGGGTGCTGGTCATGGCCGCTCAGCCCATCGTGGGGATCGTGAAGCTCGCGCCCTCCCGCAGGCCGGCGGGCCAGCGCGAGGTGACCGTCTTCGTCCGCGTGTAGAAGCGGATCGCGTCCGGGCCGTGTTGGTTGAGGTCGCCGAAGCCGGAACGCTTCCAGCCGCCGAAGGTGTGGTAGGCGACCGGCACCGGGATGGGCACGTTGACGCCGACCATGCCGGTGTTCACGCGCCGGGTGAAGTCGCGGGCGGTGTCGCCGTCCCGGGTGAAGAGCGCCACGCCGTTGCCGAAGGTGTGCTCGCTGGGCAGGCGCAGCGCCTCCTCGTAGTCGGCGGCGCGCACCACGGACAGCACAGGGCCGAAGATCTCCTCCTGGTAGACGCGCATGGCGGGTGTCACCCGGTCGAAGAGGGAGGCGCCGGCGAAGAAGCCGTTCTCGTGCCCTTCCAGGACGAAGTCCCGCCCGTCCACAACGAGGTCCGCGCCCTCCTCGACGCCGAGGTCGACGTAGGAGCGGACCCGGTCCACGGCGTCCCGGCCGACCAGGGGACCGAAGTCGGCCTCAGGGTCGTCGCTGCGGCCGATCCGCAGCGCGGCGATGCGTTCCTTGAGCCGGGCCACGAGCGCGTCGGCGGTTTCCTCCCCCACCGGGACGGCGACCGAGATCGCCATACACCGCTCCCCCGCCGAGCCGTACCCGGCGCCGATCAGCGCCTCCACGGCCTGGTCGAGGTCGGCGTCCGGCATCACGATCAGGTGGTTCTTGGCGCCGCCGAAGCACTGGGCGCGCTTGCCGTGGGCAGCGGCGGTGGCGTAGACGTGCGCGGCGATCGGAGTGGAGCCGACGAAGCCGAGGGCGGCCACGCGGGGGTCCTCGATGAGGGTGTCGACGGTCTCGCGGGCGCCGTTGACGACGTTGAGGACGCCGGGCGGCAGTCCCGCTTCCAGGAACAGTTCGGCGAGCCGCAGCGGGACGGACGGGTCCCGTTCGGACGGCTTGAGGACGAAGGCGTTGCCGCAGGCCAGCGCGGGGCCGGCCTTCCACAGGGGGATCATCGCGGGGAAGTTGAAGGGGGTGATTCCGGCTACGACGCCGAGCGGGGCGCGCAGGGAGTGGACGTCGATGCCGGTGCCGGCGTTGTCGGTGAACTCTCCCTTGAGGAGGTGCGGAATGCCGGCGGCGAACTCGACGACCTCCAGTCCGCGCTGGATGTCGCCGTGGGCGTCGGCGATCGTCTTGCCGTGCTCGGCGGACAGGAGCCGGGCCAGCGTGTCCTTCTCCTGCTCGACGAGCTGGAGAAAGCGCATCATGACCCGGGCGCGGCGCTGCGGGTTCCATTCGCCCCACTCGCGTTGCGCGTGGACCGCGTCGGCGATGACCACCTCGGTCTCGGCGCGGTTCGCGAGGGGCACCAGGGCCTGCACCTCGCCGGTGTTGGGGTCGTACACCTCGCCGAAGGACCCCGAGGTGCCCGGGGTGCGCTTGCCGCCGACGAAGTGGGTCAACTCGCGCACGGAGGCGCGTTCGTGCTCGCGGACCATGACTGCCTGCTCTCGTCAGGAGGGATCGGGATCCGGGGATGGCGCGCTCACCCCGCACGCGGACGCCGGTGGCGTACGGGTGCCGGGAACGCGGGAACGCTCATGGCCCAAAGCCCTGTCAGACGGGGGGCTCACCAGGGTCGTGGATACACACCGGTGCCATGCGTGTCAGCTCCATCCTCGTGGACAACACGGAACATCCCGCGGCCGGTATCCTGACTCCCGGATCAGCGCGCGCCGTCCGCCTTCCCGACATCCTGCTCGTCAGTGGCGTCCTGCTCGACGGCGTACTCCCCGGTCACAGTGGCGGGACCGTGCCGGAATCACACCGGCTTCCCTGCACCGCGGGCCTTGTGCTCGCGACTATATAGTTGGACGTCCTAGTAAATCCAGTACCGTGAGCGGGTCCCCGGACACGACGGGTCAGCAAGGTTCGGAATCGGCCGTCCGGGGTCCGGCGAAGCGGACCGGAGCGCGGAACCTGGCCTTGCGTGCGGCTCGCCGGAAGGTGGTCAGCACCGCCGGCCCCGCCAGCAGGATGCACACGAGGTTGGTGACGGCCCGCCCGGTGTCCCACCCGAGGGACGTGGCCACGTCGAAGGCGACGTAGCGCTGCCACTGCTCGGTGAAGGGCAGTCCTGGCAGGTAGGCGATGGAGCTGTTCGGGTCCAGGGAGAACGGCCAGAAGGAGAGGTTGAGGAGGAACCCGAAGAGATAGCCGGACAGGGAACCGTAGACGGCCAGCATCAGCACCTCACGACGGCCCGTGGCCCGGGGAAGGAATCCGGCGAGCATCCCGACGAAGGCGCAGCCGAACATCTGGTACGGCATCCACGGCCCGACCCCGCCGGTGATGAGCGCCGAGGCGAACAGCGAGGTGCACCCGAGGGTGAAGCCGAAGCCCGGGCCGTAGACACGGCCGGCCAGGACCAGGACGAAGAAGACGGTCTCGATACCCGCGGTTCCGGCGCCCAGGGGACGCAGGGCCGCGTTCACGGCGGACAGGACGCCCAGCATGGCCAGGGCCTTGGAGTCGATGCCGCCCTCGGCGATCTCCGAGAGGACCACACACAGGACGAGCACCAGGAGCACGCCGAAGATGAGCGGGGGCACGTAGTTCGATCCGAACTTCCCGGGTGCGACGACGAACGGCCAGAAGAAGGCGACGACACCGAGGAACGCCGCCAGGGTCATGACGACGCCGACGCGTGGGGTCAGCCGGATGGCGGCGGTGGTCGTCGTCATGATCGGGCCGCCTTCACCTGGTCGACGGTCAGATAGGGCAGCGGGGCGAGGATCTTCGCCGTCTGGGGCGCGAACACGGGAGAGGAGACGATGACGTCCGGGGTCGGACCGTCGTCGACGACGTCTCCCTCGGCCATGACGACAACGCGGTCGGCGGCGCGGGCGGCGAACTCGACGTCGTGGGTGGAGATCACCACCGTCCTGCCCTCCGCTGCGAGGGCGTTCACGACGCCGATCAGTGCGGTCTTCGCCCGGTAGTCCAGGCCGCGGGTGGGCTCGTCCAGCAGAACGACCTCGGGCGCGGCGGAGAGCTGGATGGCGAGGACGAGGGCGAGCTTCTGTCCCTCCGACAGGTCGCGGGGGTGGGTGGCGTCGTCGATGCCCACGGCGAGCCGGTCCAGCACGATGCGGGCCTTCGTCGTGGTGCCCGACTCGGTGTCCGCCTGGTCGAGCTCCTGCTGCACGCTCTCCAGGTAGAGCAGGTCGGAGGGGGTCTGCGGGACCAGCCCGACGAGTTGACGGGACCGGGTGGCGGGCACGTCGCGCGGATCGGGGCCGTCGGCCGACTTCACCGTCCCGGCGCGGCGCGGGCCCGACCCCTGCAGCGCCCACAGGAGGGAGGACTTGCCGGAGCCGTTGCGGCCCATGAGGGCGGTCACCTCACCCGCGTACAGGTCGAGGTCGACCTCCCGTACGGCGGGAACGCCGCCGTAGGTGACGGTGATGCCGCGCGCCGTCAGGAGCCGGCGCCGCTCGCCGGCCGGGGCCGAGCGGACCGGGTCCGGCGTGCGGGCGGCCAGTTCGGTGCGCAGGGGGGCGGCGGCACGGCGGGCGTCGCGGATCGACAGGGGCAGGGGTGACCAGTCGGCTGCCCGGCCCAGTTCGACGATCGGTGGCGCGATGGCCGACGTGCGCAGGATCTCGGCGGCGGGACCGATGCGGGCGCGGCCGTCACCGGGGAGGTGGAGGACACGGTCGGCGTACTGGACGACGCGCTCCAGCCGGTGCTCGGCCATCAGGACGGTGACGCCGAGGTCGTGGACGAGGCGGGTGACCGCGGCGAGGACCTCCTCGGCTGCCGTCGGGTCCAGGGCGGAGGTCGGTTCGTCCAGGACCAGGACCCGTGGATGGGCGGTGAGGACCGAGCCGATGGCGACACGCTGCTGCTGACCGCCGGAGAGTTCGTGCAGCGCACGGTGACGCAGGTCGGCGAGGCCCAGCAGGTCCAGGGTCTCCTCGACACGCTTGCGCATGGTCCCCGGTGCTGTCGCCAACTGCTCCATGGAGTAGGCGAGTTCCTCTTCCACGGTGTCGGTGACGAAGCCGTCGATCGGGTCCTGGCCGACCACGCCGACGACGTCGGCCAGTTCACGGGGCGGGTGGTGGGCGGTGTCCCGGCCGTCGACGGTGACCCGGCCGTAGAGCGTGCCACCGGTGAAGTGCGGGACGAGCCCGTTGACCGCGCCCAGGAGTGTCGACTTGCCGACGCCGGTGTGTCCGACGACGAGGCAGAGTTCGCCCTCCTCCACCGTGAGGTCGACGTCCCGCAGGGCAGGCTCGGGTGTGTCGTCGTACTGGACGGTGACCTGGTCGAAGGTGATCACGGGGCGGCGGCTCTCCGGACGGGGGTGGGCGGGGGCGCGAGGAATCCGGCGGTGCCGGCGAGCAGGATCGCGGCGGTCGGTACGAGCGGCAGGCCGGGCCAGGTGAGGGGATAGAAGGTGGGGTTGAGCTGGGCGGGGTCGTAGCCGAGGTTGGTGAAGAGCAGGACCGCCGACAGGACACCGCTGCCTGCGACCGCCCACTCGGGCAGGCGCCAGGGGTCGGGGCGGTAGGTGGTGCGGGTGACCCGTCGGCCGCCCAGGCGCAGGCCCGCCACGCACAGCAGCGCGCCGCACCCCATGGCGGGCAGGCCCAGGAACGCGGGGGCGGTGGCGTCCAGCAGCCCGTAGGCGCCGGCACACAGGCCGCACATGCCGAGCAGCATCAGTGCGCCGGTGATCCGGCGGGAGCGGCGGGTGGCCCGGCCCGCACGGCCGTAGCCGCGGGAGTCCATGGCGGCGGCGAGGCGCAGGGAGCGCTCCAGGGCGTCCTCCAGGACGGGGATGACGATGCCGCGCAGGGCCCGGGCACCCTTGGTGGTGCCGGCGCGCAGCTTCCGGGCGCGTACGACGCGTTGCACGCTCTGCACCAGTTGCGGGGCCACGCTGATCGCGACGGTGACTGCGACGCCCAGCTCGTACAGCGCGCCCGGCAGGACGCGCAGGGCCCGCTTGGGGTTGGCGAGGGTGTTGGCGGCGCCGATGCAGCACAGCATGCACGCGAGGCGCAGGCCGTCGGTCGCCGCCGACAGCAGCGCCTCCAGCGAGACCGGCCCGCCGATCCGGATGCCCGCGTACCAGTCGGGGGTGGGGATGTGCGGGAGGGAGAACAGGAAGTGGTCGCGAGGGGTGATGCCGGTGGCGAAGACGGCGCGGAAGACGACCCTGATCGCCACCACGGTCAGGGCCAGGTACAGGTAGTACTTGAAGCCGCGGGCCCAGGGCGCCTCGGTGCGCCGGGCGGTGACGACGTAGCCGAGGACGGCGAGGACGAGGAACAACAGAAGCGGGTTGTTGGTACGGCTGACGGCGGTGGCCAGGGCGAGTGCCCAGACCCACCAGGCCATCGGGTGCAGGATGCGCGGCAGGCGCCGGCCGCCCCGGTCCGGCGGACGGCCAAACGGGGCTGCGGGGGCCTGAACGGTCGTACGGGACACGCCGCTCACTCGGTGCGTCGGCGCCGGCGTGCCGCGTAGACCGCGGCGCCGCCGATCAGGACGACGAGCGAGGCACCGGTGACCACGGGCACGATGGAGCCGTAATCGTGCGGGGCGTCTGCGGCCGGAGCCGCGTCCACCACCTTGGTGCTCGGGCCCGGTGCCGCTACGTCCGAAGAGGTCGCTGTGGCGCTGGGCGTGGGAGAGGGCGTGGCACTTGCGCTCTTGCTCGGCTCGGCCTTCTTCGTCCCGGACTTCTCGGGAGCCGGCTTCTTCGACGCGGTGGGTGCGGGTGCGGGACGCTCGGGGCTGCGCCGCTGCGGTGCGGGGCCGGTGTCGACGTCCGGTGGCAGTTCGGGCGCCTTCTCGTCGGAGGGCGGCTTGCCGGTGTCGCCGCTCGGCTTGGTGTTGTGGGCGCGCAGTTGGTCCGGGGTGACGGTGGGGCGGCCCTTGGTGCCGCCGATGTCGGTGCCGCCGAAGACCCAGAGGTCCACGCTGCCCGGTTTGGGCTTGTAGAGCATGGCGCCGAGCTGGCTGTACTCCCAGGTGCTCTCGCCGCGGTCCGCGTGCCAGTACGACCAGTACGCGGACGCCGGAGGGGTGAGCACGCAGTCGTCCTGGGCCGGGGTCGGGAACTGCTTGCCGTTCTGATAGCCGCTGTAGCCGATGCGGCAGATGAACGCCGGTCCGTCGTGGCCGGTGCCCGTGGTGCGCCAGCCGCCCTGGTTGAGGAGTTCGTAGCCGGTGGTGGGCGTCGTCCCGCAGGAACGGAACAGAGGGCCGCCCCAGTCACTGAAGTCGACCGCGAGGACCACGCCGGACGTGGTCGTGCACCGGCCCATGGGCTGGGGGTCGGCGGCGGCCGAGGGTGCGGTGACACCGAGCGCGGCGGCAGCCGCGGCCAGGGCCGCCGTCGCCCGGGCCGCCGTCCCGGCGAGGCGCGAGCCGATCATCGCCCGCCCTCCGCCATGGCCTTGCGCCGTGCCGCGACCGCGACGCGCCACCCGGCCAGCACCATCAGCGCGGCGATCGCGGCCAGGAGTCCGACCTGAACGCCGGTGGAGGCGAGCGCGCCACCGCCGCCACCGCCACCGGAAGCGCCGTACCCGCCCGAGGTGTCGCCCGGTGTGACGATGTCCGGGACGCCGTCGCTCGGGTCCGGGGTGGGCTGCGGTGAGGTACCGGCCAGACTGCGTTCCAGCTCGCCGAAGGAGATGCCGGTGGCCCCGCTCACCGCCTGCGCGGACGCGCGCAGGTCGGAGCCGCGCTGCCCGTCGGCCGAGGCGTTGAAGCCGCCGTCGGGATTCTGCTGGCCGGCGAGGAACTTGCGTGCTCCGGCGATCTCGTCGGCGTACCGGGAGGCGTCGAGCGACAGTCCCTGCACCGCGAGACCGGTGGAGTTGACCGAGATGCCGACCGTGCCGGGGAAGCCGCCGTCGGGCAGCTGCCGCGAGGCCAGCCAGGCCAGTGCCCGGTCGACTGCCCGCTCGGCCTCGGCGCCGCCGGCCATGTCCAGGGCCATGGCGGCGATGGCGGTGGAGTCGACGTCGGAGTCACCGGTCGCCGGGATCAGGCTGGGCCAGGCCCCGTTCTCGTGCTGGAGGCTGGCCAGGTAGGCGACCGGTTCCTCGGCTGCCTCGTGCTCGCCCGCGCGCAGCTGTGCCATGACGCCCAGGGACTGCTTGAACACGGACTCGGCGTAGTTGTAGTTGCCCTTGGCGGCACACCCTCTCTTGGGCAGGCTGCTCTTGGCGCAGACGCTCTTGTCGAGAGCGTCGATGAGGTCCAGGCCGGCGAAGTCGCGGGCGTCGCGTCCGACGGCCTGGGCGAGAAGCGCGGTCTTGCCGATGGCGCCGCCCTGCGCGTAGGCGGTGCCGGCACCGGAGTAGTCGCGGATGCTCTTTCCCGCACCGTCCTCGCCGCCGCCGTCGATGAAGTCGACGATGCCGCGGAGCTTGTTGTTGTCGAGGCCGGTGGCGGCGAGCGCGTAGGCGGTGTCGATGGTGAGGCCGAAGTCGGCTTCGGGGGAGTTCGGATCGAAGAGGTGGTAGTGGCCCTGCTTCAGCCGGGCGGCGCCGGTGAGGTAGGCGACGCCCTTCTTCAGGTCGGGTCCCTCTCCCCGGGGCGGGGTGCCGGGCTCCGTGGTCGGAGGCTGGGACGTGGAGGGCCCTGTGGTGGGCGGCTGGGAGGTCGGCGGGCCGGACGGCTCGGACTTCTTCGTGGTCAGGGTGGCGAGGCTGGTGCGCGCGCCGGCGAGGACGGCGACCGACGTCGGGTAGGGCGCCGGGTCGGTGGCGTCCTCCTCGAAGCCGAAGCCTCCACCGTCGAGCTGCTGGCGGGACAACCAGCCGAGTGCGGCGTCCGCGCGTTCGGTGTCGCCGAGGTCCCGCAGGGCCTGGGCGGCGTAGGCGGTGGAGTAGACGCTGCCGGCGGTGGCGCCGGTGTAGCCGGGGAAGGCTCCGTCGGTGCGCTGGGCGCCGGCCAGGTAGGTCCGGGCCTTCTCGACGGCGGCGGCGTGACCGCCCGCTTCGTCCAGGGTCAGCGCGACGAGGCCGGTGGTGGCCGGGTCGCCGTCGCAGTTCTCGCCGGGGCGGATGAGGACGCTGGTCACTCCGCCGTCACGGCACTGCATCTGGGTCAGCCTGTCCACCGTCTCGGCCGCGGGTGCCGTTCCGGCGCGCAGCAGCGCGAGGACGGACAGGGCCTGCCCCTCGGTGTAGCCGGCGTTGCGGAAGTCGCCCTTCGCGGTGCAGCCGGGGGTCGGTTCGCCGGACTCGGGCCCGGCGGCGCACACGTTGGCCGCCAGGTCGGCGACGAGGTCGTGGCCGCCGACGGCGCGCGGGTCCGCCTCGGTGCTCTCGGCCAGCAGAACCAGCCGGGCGGCGGCGGTGGCGTCGGGGGCCTCGTCGGTGCCGTTGGGGTAGGCGTAGTCGCCGGCGTGGGCGGCGAGGAAGGCGGCCACCTTGTCGAGATCAGCGCTCTTGCCCTCGGTGGCGGCGAGGGCGTAGGCGGTCTCCGTGGTCAGGAGGTAGTTCGGTACG
The DNA here is from genome assembly GCF_044754585.1 of Streptomyces sp. NPDC093065. NCBI lineage: Bacteria > Bacillati > Actinomycetota > Actinomycetes > Kitasatosporales > Streptomycetaceae > Streptomyces > Streptomyces sp. NPDC093065. The sequence goes on from NZ_JBIVPJ010000015.1 coordinate 117,014, forward strand.
TCGCTGCCGTCGTCGACGACACGTTCGCCGTCGGTGAGTCGGCCCTTCAGCCAGGCCGCCGCGGCGGCCGCGTCGACCTCGCCCGGCGCTCCCGTCGGCGTTCCGGGGTCGGGTGTGCCGCCGGTGTCGCCCGCGCGGACGTCGTCCGGGCTGAAGTCGGGCCTGCCGGTGCTGCCGCCGACGTCCGTGCCGCCGTACACCCAGGCGTCGACGTCGCCGTCCTTGAGATTGCGGCTCATGGCGCCGTACTGGCTGTAGGACCAGTCGTCGTCGCCTGGCGAGGCGACCCAGTAGGACCAGTACGCGGTCGCTGGCGGGGTGAGGACGCAGTCGTCCCGGTCCGCGGTCGGGTGCTGGGTGCCGCCGTCGAACGAGCCGTGACCGATGCGGCAGATGAAGGCCGGGCCGTCGTGGCCGGTGCCCGTGGTGCCGAAACCGCCCTCGTGCAGCAGCTCGTAGCCGGTGGTCGGCGTTGGGTCGCAGCCGCGCACGACGTCGCCGCCGAACGGTCCGAAGTCGACCGCGACGACCGCGCCCTTGGTGGCCGTGCACTCCCCGATCGGGTCCGCGGAGGCCGACGACGTGGTGAAAAAGGTCACGCAGGCGGCCGTCAGCACCAGGAAGGCGGTCACCAGTGCCGTCACCGGGCCGGGTCTCGCTCCCACCCGCCCGTCTCTTCGCTGCTCGCTCCCCACCGCGGCCCCTTCGTTGCCTGCCCGGCGCGGACGGTGACGTGGGAGAGGGCTCCGGGACGGGACGTAGCCCACGTGCCGAAGCCGGTCGCACCACGCCGTAGTCCGCGACGGCGTCTGTTGCTGATGAACGCTCCAGGCATTCCGGCTCGCCCGGCACCTGCCGGGCCCACGGTTGCGGGTCAGCGCCGGACTTCGACCGGCTTCCCCTGGAACTCAAGGCGTATCGACCGGATTTGAGCACGGTTCGCCGAAGGCGTCAAGGCGGCCCCGGGGCGACACACGGGTCGGCACGGGGTACCTCTGGCGGCCTCGATGCGCGTCGGGTACCGTCCCGGTCTGCCGAGTGGGGGAACCCGGTGGGAGTCCGGGGCTGACGCGCAGCGGTGTGGGACGGCAGGGGGCCGTTCCGAGCCCGAATGCCCAGGCGGCACAGCACCTTGGAAGCTGGTCCACGCGTCTCGGACCGCGACCGCACCCGCTGCTCCCGCCCACGCTCACCGCCGACGGCGACAGTGCGGGGCCGGTCCGGTCCCCCATCCCAGGAGCAGTTCATGCCCCGTACCGTGTCCCCGTCCCTGCGTCGCTCCGCCCTGACCGCGGTGGCCGCGGCCGGCGCCTTCGCGCTGACGGCCCTGCCGGCCTCGGCGACCGCGACACCCGCCCAGATAGCCACGTCGAAGACCAACGGCGTCGCATACCTCAAGACGCTCCAGGCGGCGGACGGCTCGTACGCCGGGTCGGGCCTGTCCAACGAATGGGCGTTCAGCGCCTTCGCCGCCGCAGGCACCGCCGCCGTGGACGTCACCCCCGGCGGCGACGCGAGCAAGAACGCGAGAACGGTCTACCGAAACCTGCTGGCCACCAGCGGCTGGCCCTCCGCCTCCCCCGTCGTCACCGACTACGAGCGCGCCACCCTCAACGCGTACGCCGCTGGCATCGATCCGGCTCGCGTTTCCGCCTCCCGCAACCTGATCGCCGACATCTACCGCTACTGGCAGACTGCCGAGCCCGGTTACTTCGGCCCGTCCGCCAACTTCAACGGCACCGTCTTCGCCGCCCTCGCCCTGGGCGGCGCCAAGACCCAGTCCGGTCAGGTGCGCGTCCCGCAGAAGCTGCGCGAGTCGATGGTCACCCGGATCCGCGCCAACCAGCACAACGACGGCGGCTGGAACTTCAGCAAGGCCGAGGGCAGCGCGACCGAACTGGCGAAGACCTCGGACATCGACATGACCGGCGCGGCGATGGCCGCCCTGTGCGTGTCGGGCGTGCCGAACACCGACACCGACATCGTGCAGGCCAAGGCGTTCCTCAAGAGCAAGCTGGTGGCGAACAGCGGTGCGTTCAACGCCATGTTCGGCGTCAACACCAACTCCAACGGGTGGGCGGTGTCCGGCCTGAACGCCTGCGGCATCAACCCCCAGACCGGCGACTTCCTCACCTCCATGGGCAAGACGCCGGTCGACTTCCTGATCGCGCAGCAGTTCAACCCGGGCGGCGGGTTCAAGTACCTGCCGAGCGACACGAGCCCGTCGGCGTACGCCTCCATCGACGGGCTGCGCGCGGTGGCCGGCGCCGGATTCACGGCGGCACCGCCCGTGCCGGCCACCCCGGGTGCGCCGCAGTGGGTGAGCCAGGGCACCTTCACCTCCGGTACGGCGGCGAAGCTCGCGCTGACGGTGGACGACGGAGCGGGAAACCTGAAGGTCTGCTCCGTCTCCCTCACCCCGACCGCGTCGACCACCACCCTCGGTGCGGTCCTCGACGCCGCCGTCACCGCCGCCACCCCGTCCGGCTGCGTGACCTCGGTGGCGCCGGCCTCCGGCACGGGAGCCGTCACCTCCCTCAACGGCAAGGCCAACAGCGGCTCGAACACCTGGAAGGTCAGCGTCGACGGCTCGTCCTTCACCACCGCCACTCGCGGTACGGCCGTGGCGGTGGGCGACACGATCGCCGTGCGCTGGGGCGCCTGACGCCGCTGTCGGAGTCGTAGGGTCGCGGCATGCGCATCGTCTCCCTGCTGCCTGCCGCGACCGACGTCGTCACCGAGCTCGGCCTGTCCGCACAGCTCGTCGGCCGCACCCACGAATGCGACTGGCCACCCGGGGAGATCGCCTCCGTCCCCGTGGTCACCGGCGCCGACCTGGACCAGCACCGGCTCACCAGCCGGGAGATCTCCGACGCCGTCGGCGGGTCGGCGCACTCCGGATCCTCGCTCTACACCCTGGACACCGAGGCGCTCTCGGCGCTGCGCCCCGAGGTCGTGCTCACCCAGGACCTGTGCGACGTGTGCGCCGTCTCGTACGAGCGGGTCAGCACGACGGTGCGCCTCCTGGACTCCGACACCCGCGTGCTGAGCCTGGAGCCGCGCACGCTGGACGACGTACTGGACTGCCTCGTCACGGTCGGAACGCTGCTCGGCGTGCGGGACCGCGCCGAGCGGCGCCGGGCCCGGCTTTCCGACCGCCTCGACAGGGTCCGCTCCTCGGTCGCGGGCCGTGCCCGTCCCCGGGTGGTTGCGATCGAATGGCTGGATCCCCTGTGGCCCGCGGGACACTGGGTGCCCGAGCAGGTCTCGGCGGCCGGCGGCGAGCCGCTCCTCGCCGCGCCCGGGGAGCACACCAAATCGATGACATGGGAGGCGGTACGCTCCGCCCGCCCGGACGTGGTGCTCGTACTGCCCTGCGGCTTCCCGCCGGACCGTACCGTGCGGGAGCGGGAGTTGCTCACCGGTCTGCCCGGCTGGCAGGACCTGCCGGCCGTACGGTCCGACCGCGTGTGGGTCCTGGACGGCCCGTCCTACTTCAACCGTCCAGGACCCCGGGTGGTGCGCGGAGCCGAGGTGCTGGCTCACGTCCTGCACGGCGTACGGGTCGGCGAGCCGGTCACGCCGGCCGAAGCCCGCCGCCTGTGAGCGGAACGGTCAGAACGCCGTCCAGGTGAACGCCACCTTGTCGCCCGCGTTCAGCTTGAACTGGCAGCCGCCGACCGGGGTGGACGTGCCGTTGACGGAGATGTTCCAGTACGCCACTCCGTCGCCGCTGACGTTCTTGATCGTGTCGACCGAGTAGTCGTCGAACGAGGCATACCAGGTGCCGTCCCAGGTGAAGTGCCGCTTGCGGGCTGCGTCATCGAGGGCCGCCGTCGGAGTGGGGACGGCGGTGGGATGGGCGGCGCCGTTGGTTCCGTCGCATCTGTGGGTGCCACCGGTCGCGGTGGTCACTTCGTGTCCCTTGGTCCTGATCTTCCCCTTGAACAGCAGGCCGTCCGGACCCTGAACGGTCAGGGTGACCCTGACCGGCGCGTTCCTGTTCGGGGCGTCCTGGGCGGACGCGGTGGCGGGGGCCGTGGCGAGGGCGAGACCGAGGGCGACGGTGGCGACCGTCCCGGCGCTCGGCCGGGCGGGCGGCCCGGCGGTCGACGAGGACCGCTACATGGAGTTCTGGAACCTGGTCTTCATGCAGTACGAACGCGGTGAGGGGCCCGGCAAGTCCGGCTACCCGATCCTGGGCGAACTGCCCCGTCGCAACATCGACACCGGCATGGGCCTGGAACGCATGGCCACTCTCCTCCAGGGCGTCGACAGCCTCTACGAGACCAACGAGACCCGCCCGGTCCTGGACCGGGCCGTGGCCCTGGCCGAGGTGCGCTACGGCGCGGACGCGAAGGCCGACGTGCGGCTGCGCGTGGTCGCCGACCACGTCCGCACCGCCCTGATGCTGCTCGCGGACGGCACCAGTCCGGGCAACGAGGGCCGCAGTTACGTACTGCGCCGCATCCTGCGCCGCGCGGTCCGCTCGATGCGTCAACTGGGCTACGCCGAGCCGGTGCTCGTGGACCTGCTGTCGGTCGCTCGGGACTGCATGGCGCCCAGTTACCCCGAGGTGGCCGAGGCGTACGACCGGATCGCCGACCGGGCCGCGAGCGAGGAGGACGCCTTCCGCGCCACCCTGCGGCAGGGCACGACCGTACTGGAGACGGCGGTGGCCAAGGTCAAGGCGGAAGGCGGCCGGGCGCTGCCCGGCGCGCAGGCATTCCTCCTGCACGACACCTATGGCTTCCCCATCGATCTCACCCTGGAGACGGCCGCCGAACAGGGCCTGGAAATCGACCGCGAGGGCTTCACCACCCTCATGCGCGAGCAGCGCGAACGCGCCAGGTCCGACGCCCGCGCCCGCAAGGCCGGCGGCACGGACCTCACCGTCCTGCGACCGGTACTGGACGAGCACGGCCCGACCGACTGGCGCGCCTGGGACACCCTGACGACCGACTCCCAGGTCCTGGCGGTCCTGGGCGCCACCGGCCCGGCGCTGGCGGCCCGTGAGGGCGACATCGCCACCGTCGTCCTGGACCGCACCCCCTTCTACGCCGAGTCCGGCGGCCAGGACAGCGACGCCGGCCACCTCACCGGCCCGTCGGTGGAGGCGGAAGTCCTGGACGTGCAGCGGCCGCTGCCGGGACTCGTCGTGCACCAGGTCCGCGTCCTGTCCGGCGAACTGGCCACCGGGGACCGGGTGCACGCTGCCGTCGACCCCGAGTAGCGGCTCGGCGCCCGCCAGGCCCACTCCGGCACCCACGTCCTGCACGCCGCCCTGCGCCAGGTCCTCGGCCCGAACGCCCTGCAGTCCGGCTCCTACAACCGCCCCGGCTACCTCCGCCTGGACTTCCCCTGGCGAGGCGCCCTCTCCCCCGCGGCCCGGAGCGAGATCGAGGAGGCAGCCAACCAGGCCCTGCGCCGCGACCTCCCGGTCGGCGTACGCTGGATGACGCTGCCGGAGGCCAAGGAACTGGGCGCGCTGGCCCTGTTCGACGAGACCTACGGCGAGAAGGTCCGCGTCGTGGAGATCGGCGGCGCCTGGTCCCGGGAGCTGTGCGGCGGCACCCACGTCGCACACGCCTCACAGATCGGCACCGTCGCCCTCACCTCCGAGTCATCGGTCGGTGCCGGCCTGCGCCGTCTGGAGGCCGCGGTCGGCGTCGAGGGCTTCGGCTACCTGGCCCGCGAACGCGACCTGGTGACCCGCATCGCCGAACAGCTCCAGGCACCGCGCGCCGAACTCCCCGACCGCGTCGCCGGGCTGCTCGACCGGCTCAAGTCCGCCGACCGAGAGAACCGACGCCTCAGAGAGCAGGCCGACCAGGTCCGTGCAGGCGATCTCGCCACCGACGCCACCGACGTCGACGGCACCCTGGTGGTCACCGCAACCACGAACGGCGACGCCCGGGCTCTCGCCCTCGCCGTACGGGACCGCCTGCCCGCCGCCCGGCCCGGCGTGGTCGTCATCGGCACATCGGCCGGCGACCGGGAGACGCTGGTGGCCGCGGTGAACGGCGCGGCCCGGAACGCGGGCCGGGACGCCTCGGTCCTGGTGAGGCGGCTGCTCGACGGCAGAGGCGGCGGCTCCCCCGAGTTGGCCCAGGGCGGTGGGATCCCGAGCGAACATCTCCCGGACACACTCGGTTCGGTCCCCGCCCTGCTCTCTTGCGTCTGACCTCGGGGGTCATCCTGCCGGGCTGCTCTGGACCCCTGGCGCGGTCATCGTGGGAGCGCCCCTCACGGCCGGCCCGCAGTCAGCACTCGGAACCGTTAGGCGCACGGCGGTGGAGGCAGCGACTTCGGCGGCGGCGGAACGCGCGGTCGGGGCGGTGAGTACTCCGGTGCCGACCAGGCGTCCGGTGTCCAGCAGCACGGTCGTGAGGTCGGTGAGCGGTCCGTGAAACGCTGGACGGAGTACGCGCAGGGCAGGGTCGCCCGGCGAGCGCCGGCCGAGTTCCCGTCCAGCAGTGTGGAGCGATCTTGACGCGCAGCCCGTCGGCCAAGTGCCGACAGGCGGCCCGTCACCTGCTCGTACAGGCGCGGACGGGACCACCGCCGAGCCGGTCGGCGTACCATCCGACCGCGCGGGGCACCGAGAGGGCCGGCCCGTCGTCGGCCCGCTGCAGCCCTTCCAGGTCGGGGACGATCCCCGCAGGACGATGCAGGCCACAGCCGGCGACCTGGGCGGGCGGCGTGACCGAGTGGGGCGATGGAGACGGCGACGCGCGGCTCCGAGGTGTGGTGACGGCGCGACCGCCTCGGCGAGGTCGGTGAATCCCGCCCGTGTAGGAGCGGGCGACCAGGTGCCGGCCCTCGTCCCGTCCGCCGACCCGCAGGGCGAAGAACCCGCCGAGGCTCGTCACGTCGTGCAGGGCGGCGGCAGCAGACGTCCCATGCTGCAGCATGTCCGCCGGCTGCCGCTTCGTCGCCCAGACCGCGTGAGCTCCTCACCAAGTGCGATCCGTTCGAGCAGACACGCGTAATCCCTGTGCGGAGCCGAAAGAGTAGGTCCTGTCCCTGGGAGTCCTCTGGGACTTTTCTGGGACTTCCGGCCGCATCGGCCAGCACGAGCATGAAAGAGCCGAAAGAGCGTTCATGCAGGTCAACGACTTACGGCGACCAGACGTCGCAGGTCACGCTCTTGGCTGGTCTCTTCCGAGACATTGGACTTCGCAGGAGCGAGGGCAGGCGCGACGCCCTTCGAGGCCCGCCGACGACGGGCCTCGAAGGGGCCACGGTTCCTACTTGGCCTGGAGGTTCTTCAGTGCGTCCTCGACGCGGTCGAGGGTGTAGTTGGCGTCCGTGTAGCCGGCCACCGTGTTCTTGCCGCCGACGTAGACGTGCCCCGCCTTCACCGCGGGCAGCTGCTTGTAGAGGGAGGTGGCCTGGACGTTCTTCATGAAGGCGTTCACCTCGCCGCGGAGGTTGGAGTCGAGGAAGAGGACGTCGGCGTCGCCCACCGCGGACTCCAGCTTCTCGTTGGAGAGGGTGGCCTCCGGCTCCTTCTGGTCCTTGACGATGTCGCTCTCCTGCTTGGAGTACGTGAAGCCGAGGGGCACGAGCAGCGACCCCTGCATGTTCTTCTCGCCCCAGGCGTAGAAGTTGTTCTCCTCGTAGGAGCCGACGACACCGACGGTCCTGCCCTTGATGACGTCCGCGTACTTCTCCGCGATGCCCTTCTGGCGTTCGGCGAAGGCGGTCTGGAGCTCGTCGGCCTTCTCGGGCACGCCGAGGGCGTCGGCGACCTCCTCCGTGCGCTGCGTCCACTTGGCCCGGTCTCCGCCGCGGAGCGTGAAGGTGTAGACGGGCGCGATGTCCTTCAGCGCCGCGGTGGTCTCCTCGTCGTACACGTTCGGCGCGAAGATCAGGTCGGGTTCGAGGGCGGCGATGTCCTCCAGCTTGGGCTCCTGCTGGGCGACGACCGGCACCTTCTCGGCCGCGGCGACCTGGTCCTCGGGGATGATGCCTTCCTCGAAGGCGCCCTGGCCGACCAGGTCGAAGCCGAGGTCGATGACCGGCTGGGTCGCCGCGTAGTGCAGGGTGACGACGCGCTTCGGCGTGTCGGGCACCTTCACCTTCGCGCCGGTGGCGTCGGTGACCGTGCGGGTGGTGGCCTTCGCGTCCTTGCCGTCCCCGGAGGCGCCCTCGTCGTCGGAGGAGCAGCCGGTCAGGGCGAGGGCGAGGACGGCGGCGCCCGTGACGAGCGTGACGGGGGTGGACTTCATGGTGCGACCTTCCGGAGTTGCGGGGCAGCGGGCGCCGGGCGGCGGCCCTGGTGCCGGGTGATGATGTGAGGACCGCCGTTGACCGGGTCCTCGATGATGGTGGCCCGGATGTCGAAGACCTCGGCGAGGAGTTCGGTGGTGAGCACCTCGGCCGGGGGGCCTTCGGCGACGATGCGGCCGGCGGACATCACGACGAGGTGTCCGGCGTACCGGGCCGCGTGGTTGATGTCGTGGAGCACGGCGACGACGGTGCGGCCGCCGGTGTGGTTGAGGTCGGCGAACAGGTCCAGCAGGGAGATCTGGTGCGAGACGTCGAGGAACGTCGTCGGCTCGTCCAACAGCAGGATCGGGCTCTCCTGGGCGAGCGCCATCGCCACCCAGGCGCGTTGGCGCTGTCCGCCGGAGAGTTCGTCGACGGGGCGGGTGGTCAGGTCCGTCATCCCGGTCTGCTCCAGGGCGTGGCGGACGCTGAGCTCGTCCTCGCGGCTCCACCGGGACAGGACCGACTGGTGCGGGTAGCGGCCCCGGCGCACGAGGTCGAGGACGGGGATGCCGGCCGGGGTCACGGCCGACTGGGGCAGCAGACCGAGCCGGACGGCGAGGTCCTTGGCCCGCATCCGGTGGATGTCCTTGCCGTCCAGGTACACGGTGCCCTCGGCCGGCTTGAGGAGGCGGGAAAGCGACCGCAACAGGGTGGACTTGCCGCAGGCGTTGGGGCCGATGATCACGGTGAACTCACCGTCGGGGATTCCGACGCTCAGGTGGTCGCCGATGACCCGGCCGTCGTACGCCATGGTGATGTCGTCGGCGCGCAGCGAGGTGGCCGGCGCCGGACGGGCGGGGGTGCTCACAGGGTTCCCTTCCGGTTCTCACGGACGAGGAGGATCAGGAGGTAGAGGCCGCCCACGGCGACGGTGACCACGCCGACGGGGAGGGAGACCCCCGGTACGGCGTGCTGGGCCACCAGGTCGGCGCTGGCCAGGATCAGGGCACCGGCGCAGGCGGCGGGCGCCAGCGCGGTGCCGGCCGCGCCCGCGAGCCGCCGGCCGACGTGAGGCGCGGCCAGCGCCACGAAGGAGATGGGGCCCGCGGCGGCGGTGACCACCGCGACGAGGACCACACCGCCGAGGACGAGCAGCAGCCGCAGCCGGGCGGGCCGGACACCGAGCGTGGCGGCGACGTCCTCCCCCAGGTCGAACAGGGGCAGGGCGCGCTGGAGTCCGGCGCAGACGACGAGCATCGCGACGGCGCCCACGACGAGCGCGGGACCGGTGTGGCTGAAACTGACGGCGTTGAGGGAGCCGGCGCCCCACACGGCGGCGATCTGGGAGATGTCGGAGTCGGCGACGAGGTAGAGGTACGTCTCCAGCGCCACCAGCATGGCGTTGAGGCCGATGCCCACGATGACCAGGCGGAAGCCCGCCGTGCCGCCGCCGCGGGAGAGGAACACGACGAGCAGGGTGACGACGAGGCCGCCCGCCAGGGCGCCGCCCGAGACGGCCGCGAAGCCGGAGCCGACGAAGGTGATCACCGCGACGCCACCGGCCGACGCGCCGGCGGTGAAGCCGATGATGTCGGGGCTGCCGAGCGGGTTGCGGGTGATGCACTGGAAGAGGGCACCGGCCACGCCGAGCATCGCCCCGAGGACGACGGCGGCCACGGCGCGCGGCAACCGCCACTGCGTGACGAACAGTTCACTGACACGCGTGCCGCCGCCGGTCAGTGTCCGGAAGACCTCCACCGGGGAGTAGTTCACCTTGCCGAGCATGAGGGCGGCCAGGGTCACACCCGCGGTCAGGGCGAGCAGGGCGGCGCACACGGCGACGGAGCGCACGGGCACCCGTGCGGAGATCCGTACGCTGCCCGGTGCACGGACGACCAGGTCGCCCCGGTCGGTCGTCGTCCATGTGGTCACTGGGTGTGCACCTTCCGGTTCGAGATCAGCCGGATGAGCACCGGGGCGCCGACGAACGCGGTCACGACGCCGACGGGCATCTCCCGCAGCGGGAGCGCGACGCGGGCCACGACGTCGGAGACCAGCAGGACGACGGGGGCGGCCAGCGCGGACAGGGGGATGATGCGGCGCTGGTCGTTGCCGACCAGGAGGCGGCAGACGTGCGGCACCATCAGCCCGAGGAAGGTGATGGGTCCGGCGACGGCGGTGGCCGAGCCGACGAGCAGGGTGACGGCGACGATGGTCAGCAGCCGCACGCGCCGGGTGTCGACGCCGAGGGAGGCGGCCGTGTCCTCGCCGAGCGCGACCGCGTTGAGCGGGCGCACCAGGGTGAACGCGAGCACCAGCCCCACGACGAGGTATCCGGTGACTCCGGTGAGGTCGGTGAGCGAGCGTCCGGCCACCGACCCGGTGGCCCAGGAGCGGTACCCGTCGAAGGTGGTGACGTCGAAGAGGCGGATGGCGGTGGTGAGCCCGCCGAGCACCGCGGCGAGCGCGACACCGGCGAGGACCATGCGGACCGGCGTCGCCGGCCCCTTGCCCGCGGAGGCGAGCAGCAGCAGGGCGACGGTGGCCAGCAGCGCGCCGGCCAGCGCGGGCAGGATGAGGGCGCTGGTGGAGGTGGAGAGTCCGGCCCACAGCGCGAGGGTCACGCCGAGGGCCGCGCCGCCGTTGACGCCGAGGATGCCGGGGTCGGCGAGCGGGTTGCGGGTGAACGCCTGGATGAGGGAGCCGGCCACGCCGAGCGCGGCGCCGACCGCGATCGCCACGATTGTGCGCGGCAGCCGCGAGTCGAGCACGATGGCGTCGGCCTGCCGGTCGCCGTGGCCGAGGACGGCGTCGACGACCCGGCCGGGTGCGATGGCCTCCGCACCGACGAGCAGGCCGGCCGCGACGCACAGCAGGAGGGCCACGGCGAGTCCGGCGAGGACGAGCGGCATACGCGCCGACGTCGAGGGTTCCGCGGTGGTACGCGGTGCGGGCAGGGACTCTCGCGCGCCGGACCCGGACGGGGAGACGTCCCGGGCGAGCGCGGCCCGGGTGGGCTCAGACATGGGCGACGGTGACCGTTCCGAAGGGGCCGAAACCCCAGCCGAGCACGGTGCGTTCGACCCTGCGGGCACCGGCCTCGCGCAGCAGGCCGGCGATCCGCTCGGCGGAGCGCAGCGGGGAGCCGGTGACGGCCAGGCTGGTGAGCACGTGCTCGGCGGTGTGGTCGTCGACGGCGGCCTTGTCGCTGGTGCGCTCGAACAGGACGAGGGCGGGGCCCGCGGACAGCGCCGCGCGCAGCAGGTCGCGGCACGCGTCGTCGTCGCGGCCCTCCAGGGCGGCGACGAGCACCGCGCAGTCGTGGGCGGGCCACGCGGCGGCGTCCGTCCCGGGCAGGTGCACGGTACGGCCCCGGGCGATGCGTTCGGCCACGTGGGCGGCGGCCTCCCCGCCGACGGCGAGGGTCGCGGCGGCGCGCACGGCGGGGACGTCGGGCAGGAGGTCGAGGACGTACGTCAACTGCTCGGCGGCGCGGTCGTGGTGGGCGGCGTCGAGGGCGGGGTCGGCCGCGCGCCGCTCGCGCCACGGGAGCTTGCCCAGGCGTTCGGCGTGGCCGCCGGTGCGCAGCACGTCCAGGAGGTCGACGAAAGCGAGCGCCTCCCGGTTGGCCGGGTTGTCGAGGGAGAGTTCGTCCAGGGCGGAGTCCTCGCAGAGCACCGCACCGAGCGGGGTGTTGCGGAAGTGGTCGCCTTCACGTTCCAGGAGGCCGAGCGCGGTCATGCCGTCGAGCAGCGGGGCGAGCCGGGCGGCCGGTACGCCGGTGTCGGCGGCGAGGCCGTCCAGGGTGGTCACGCCGTAGGAGACGGCCGGGTTGATGCCGAGTGTGACGGCGACGCGGGTGACGACGGGCGGCGCGAGTTCGGTCATCTCGTGGATCTGGAGCAGCAGGTCGGCGGAGGTCTGCTCGCCGTCGCAGGCCGGGACGGGCGTCAGGCTCTCGGCGTTGTCCTTCGGGGCCTTCTCCTCGCGCACCGCCTTGGTCATCGGGCGGCGCCAGTAGCCGGTGACCTCGACGTCCTCCTTGGGCAGTTTCCGTTCGCCGCGCAGGTAGCGGCGGATCGGTGCGATGGTCATGGCCTCGCCGGCGACCCAGGCGTAGACGCGCCCCTCGGGCAGGTCGACGCGGCGCACCGCGTCGAAGAGGCGGGTGCCGGTGCCGGCGGGTTCGCCGTCGCGGACCAGCCACTCGACGCGCACGTCGGCCCGCGTCTCGACCCGCTGGCGGTCCTCCTCGGCGGCCACCTCGATCACGACGTGGCCGCGGGTCCCCTCGGGCGCCTCCTCCAGCCAGCGGGCGATGGCGGGCAGCGCGGTCTCGTCACCGGCGAGCAGGTGCCAGTCGGCGTCGGTGTTGACGCCGGCGCAGGACTTGGGACCCGCGAAGTGGATCTCGTCGCCCGGCTGCGCCCCGAACGCCCAGGAGGCGGCGAGGCCGTGGTCGTGGCGGACCACGTCGAGGGTGAAGGTGCGGGTGTCCGGGTCCCAGGAGCGGACCGTGTAGTCACGGGTGTTGCCCAGCACTTCGGGATTCCAGGCGAAACGGTTCTCCTCCTGAGTGCCGATGCGTGGCAGTTCGCCGTCCGCGGGAGGAACGACCAGTTTGACGTGGTCGTCGAAGCCGTCGGAGCGGAACGCGGGCCGGTGGTGGCCCTCACCCATGACGCCCTCGCTCAGCTCGCCGCCGGCCAGGGTGATCCGCCGCATGTTCGGCGTGATGTCGACAACCCCGGCCACCTTCGCGCGGCGCATCACGATCGGGAAGATCTTGAGGGGGCGGGACGAGCGGGGCATGGGCACTCCGTGAAGATCAGACAAAGGCGAGGTAAGGCTAACCTAATTTCAGCCACGCGAGGGCTGCCGTGACGCATTCGCAACCCCGGCCGGGCTCAGCGGGGCGCCGGCACCGAGGGCCGCGGACCGCCCCCCCGGGTCGGGGCGCAGGCCCGACCAGCTCCACCACAGTTCGGCGTACCGCCCACGCGCCGCGAGCAGTTCGCTGTGCGTGCCGCTCTCCACCACGGCACCCTCGTCGAGCACCAGGATCCGGTCTGCCCGTTCCGCCTGGGTGAGGCGATGCGCGACCAGCAACGTGGTCCGGCCGTGGGTCGCCGCCTCTGCCGCCTCCTCCAGCACCCGGGCGCCGGCACTGCCCGCCTCGGCCGTCGCCTCGTCCAGCACCGCGACCGGAGGGTCGGCCAGGGCGAGGCGGGCCAGCGCCAGATGACCGGTCTGCGCGGCGGTCAGCCGATGAGCGCCCTCACCGACCCGGGTGGCGGCGCCGTCCGGCAGGGCACGCACCCACTCGAGGGCACCGACGGCGCCGAGCGCGGCCGACACCTGCTCGTCGTCTGCGGCGGGCCGGCCGAGGCGTACGTTGTCGAGCAAGGTGCCGTGGAAGACGTGCTGTTCCTGGCTGAGCAGGGCGACGTGACGGCCCAGCCGGCTGTCGCCGATCCGCTCGAGTCGCGCGCCGCCCAGCCGCACGGTGCCGGCCGTCGGGCGCAGCACCCCGGCGGCGACGGAGGCGAGCGTGGTCTTGCCCGCGCCGCTGGCTCCGACCAGCGCCACGCGCTCACCGGGAGCTACGCGCAGCGTGACGTCGCGCAGTACCGTGCGGTCGCCGTAGGCGTGGACGACACCGCGCAGTTCCAGGCTCCCGTCGGCCGGCGTCTCGGGGGCCTCCGGCTCGGCCGGCGGGCTCATGGTGGCGACTCCTGCCAGCCGGGCCAGGCTCGCCCCGGCCTCCTGGAAGTCGTCGAACTGCGTGATCAGGAAGCCGATCGGGTTGAACAGCCGGTGGAAGTAGAGCGCCGCCGCCGTCACGGCCCCCACCGTCACCACGTCGGCCCGCACCAGGTGGAAGCCGGTGACGAGTACGGCGGTGAGGCCGACGAACTCCGCGAGGTTGAGCCGCGAGCTGAACCGGGTGAACAGCCGGAACACCGCCAGCGACACGTCGCGGGCCACGCCCGACCGCTGCTCCACCCGGCCCACGTGCTCGGCCTCCCAGCGGTAGGCACGCAGGGTGGACGCCCCGTGCAGGGCGCCCGCCAGTGCCTGGGTGCGGGCACCGGTCGCCACCCGCTGCTCGGCGTACAGCGGGCCCGAGCGCGGCAGGTACCAGCGCAGCGCCAGCACGTACACCGGCGTGGCCGCCAGTCCGGCGACACCGAGCCGCCAGTCGAGGGCGAACAGCCCGGCGCCGGTGAGCACGACGGTGAACACGGCGTTCACGAGCGGTGGTACGACGCCGGAGACGGCCGAGGTGACGACGGCGACGTCGTCCCCGGTGCGGGAGAGCAGGTCCCCGGTGCCGGCCCGCTCCAGGGTCGCGGACGGCAGGTGCAGTGCGCGGTCGAGGACTTGGGCGCGCACCCGGGCCAGGACGGTCTCGCCCAGCCGCGCCGCCAGGGCGGCGCCCACGCCGGTGAGCACCCCGGCGGCCACCGCGGCGGCCACGAGGGCGGCGACCGCGGACGGCAGCCGGCCGGTCCCGGCGCCCGCCCGCACGTCGTCGACGAGGGTGCCGATCACCCAGGGAGCGACCAGTCCCGCCGTACTGGCCAGCAGCATCACCACCACGGCGGCCGCCGCGAGCCCGCGGTGGCCGGACAGTTCGCCGCGCAGCAGCGCCCAGGTCCGGCGCGGCGAGGCGACGGGCAGCAGGTCGCGCCCGTGCGATGTCTCCCGCTCGACGGCCGGCTCGGCCACTCCGGTCTCGCCGCTTGCCTCGTTCCGCCCGGTCATCGAAGAACCGCCTTCTGGTACGCCGGGTCGGAGGCGGCGAGCCGGGTGTGGGTGCCGATACGGGTGGAGCGCCCGCCGTCGACCACGACCACCCGGTCGGCGCGGGCCAGCAGCGCGGGGCTGCTGGTGATCACGACGGTGCAGAGCCCCCGCCGGTGGGCGGCGAGCCGCTGGGCCATCGCCTCCTCGGTCACCGCGTCCACCGCGGTGGTCGGTTCGTGCAGGACGAGCACGGGCGGCGCGGCCAGCAGAGCGCGGGCGAGGCCGATGCGCTGCCGTTGGCCGCCGGAGAGCGATCCGCCGCGCTCGGTCACCCGGTGCTCCAGGCCGGCCGGGTGCAGGGCGACGATGTCGTCGGCGGCTGCCGCGGTCACCGCCGCGGCGATCGCCTCGTCGTCGTGGTCGCCGCCTGCGGTCAGGTTCTCCCGCAGGCTCCCCTCGAACAGCGCGACGTCGTGCTGTTCGACGAGCACGGTGCGGCGCCGGGTGTCGAGGGCGAGTTCACCGGCGGGCGCACCGCCGACCAGGACCTCTCCCCCGTGCCCGGCCGCCTGTCCGCAGACCACCGCGAGCAGCGCCTCGGCGTCGCGCGGGTCGTGGACGACGACCGCGGTGAACTCTCCGTGCGGGGCGTGCAGATCGAGGCCCTCCAGCGTCCGGTGCGCCACGTCGCGCAGCACCAGGTCCGCCCGGTCCGGGGCGCTGCCGCGCGTGCCGGAGGCCGCCTCGGACCCGGCGTCGACGGCGCCGGCGACGCGCCGGGCGGAGGCGCGGGCACCCGCCGCTATCTGCCCGCAGAAGCCCAGGGTGCGCAGCGGCTCGGCGATGAACTGGGCCAGGCCGACGACCGTCACGAGCTGACCCACCGTGAGCCGGCCGGTCAGCGCCGACCAGCCCGCGAATCCGGCGACGGCGGCGAGGAACAGTCCGCTGCCCGCCACCGTCACCCCCTGGTAGAGCCCGGTGGTCGTGGCGGCCCGCAGCCCGGCCCGCAGGGCCGACTCCCCCGCCACGCGGTAGCGGTCCGAGGCGGTGCTCTGCGCACCGATGCCGCGCAGGGTGCGCAGTCCGCCGAGCAGATCGGCGGCCATGGCCGTGACGCGCCCGGTGGCCTTCTGCAGGGCGGCGCTGTGCCGCGTGAGCCGGGGGCCCACCCACCCGTTGAGCAGCACCGACAGCGTCACGCCCACCAGCACGCCGAGGCCGAGGGGCACGTCGGTCACGAGCAGGGCCACGGACGAGACGACGATCGCGGAGACCGCTCCGAAGCCGATGGACACCGCCCGGATGATCAGCGCCGTCTTCTGCGCGTCCGACGAGGCCACCGCCAGCAACTCGCCGGTGCGCAGCCCCGTACGGCGCCCGCGCGGGTCCAGCGCGGCACGAGCCACGTCGACGCGCAGCAGGTGCGCTTCCCGCTCCAGCGAGGTCACCCCGTGCCGGGCGCCGTTGCGCCAGGCCAGGGCGAGCACGGTGAAGAGCACGGCCAGACCGGCCACGGACCAGGCCAGGGCCGTACGGTCGCCGGTCGCCACGGCGCGGTCGATGATCAGGCCGATGGCGATCGGGACGGCGGCCTCCGCCGCCTGGTGCAGCGCCAGTAGCAGCCAGCCGGCCGCGAGCCTCCCGGAGTGCCGCCGCAGGGACGACGCGAACAGCGCCCGGGGCGGGCGTGGTGCGGCGGGGAGTGGTGGTGTGCGCGTGCTCCCGGGCGAGGGCGGACTGCCGGGCATGCGGGTGCCCTTCACGGTCAGGAGCGCGGTCGGCCCGCACACGTGCCGGGCGTATCGCCCTCACGGATGGTCGGTTCGTGTGCGAGGGCGGGGCCCCGGCGGGCGGCGGGCCCAGAAACACCCGACCGCCGTGGACCACCGGGTGGTTCACAGCCGTGACGCGCCGGCCGTCCCCGGAGCCCCGATCCGAAAGCGTCGACAACCTAACAGTCCAGGTTAGGGTAGGCAAACCTCAACCGACCCGGGCGCCGGTCACGGCCGGGCCGCCTCGACGGCTCCCCGGTCCAGGCGCACCACGCGGGGCAGGCGGGCGATCGTCGTCTCCCGGTGGGCGATGACGACGAGACTGCGGTCGGTGCGCAGGGCGTCCAGGGCCGTTTCCAGGCGGCCGGCGGTGTCCGGGTCGATGTCCGCGGTGGCCTCGTCCAGGACGAGGACGGCCGGGTCCAGGAGGGCGGCGCGGACCAGCCCGACGATCTGGAGTTCGCCGGCCGACAGTCGTCCCCGGTCGCCGCCGAGCGCGGTGTGGAGTCCGTCGGGGAGCGTGTCGGCCCAGCCGGTCAGGCCGAGCCGGTGCACGGCCCGGCGGATCTCCGCCTCGTCGGGGTCGCCGGGTACGAGGCCGAGGTTGTCCAGGAGCGAACCGGCGATCAGGTGCACCCGCTGGGGCACCAGGACCACGCGGTGCCTCAGTTCGTCCGGGGGCAGGTCGGTCAGGCTCACACCGTCGTAGCGGACCCGGCCGCGGTCGGGCGTGTAGAGCCCCGTGAGGAGTTTGGCGAGGGTGGTCTTGCCCGCGCCGGTCGGGCCGACGAGGCCGACCCGCTCCCCCGCAGCCACGTGGAGCGACAGACCGTGCAGGACCTCGGATCCGTCGGTGTAGGAGTAGTGCACGCCCTCCGCCTCCAGGGTGCCGCGGGGCGCGGTGCGCACCCTCTCCTGGGCCGGAACGGGGGGCGCCGCCCGTGTCTTCGCGCCGCGGTCGGTGGTCTCCAGCAGGTCGAGCAGGCGGGCCAGGCCGGTGACCGTGTGCTGGACCTGCCCGACGAGGTTGGACGCCTGGGTGGCGGAGTCGAAGAGCTGGCGGGTGGCGAGGACGAACACCACGACGACGCCGACGCTGACGCGGTCCGCGGACACCAGCAGTCCGCCCACGACCAGCAGTGCCCCGCTCGTGACGCCCTGCACGATCCGGGACAGGCTGATCACGAACAGGGTCCGCTGGGTGCGCCGGGCGGCCCGGTAACGGGCCTCGTTGTCCGCGGTGAAGCGCTGCCGCCAGTACCCGGTTCCGCCGCTGGTGAGCAGCATCTCGCGGGCGCCCACCAGCTCCTGGTAGGTGGTGGCGACCCGGCCCGCGGCGGCGGCCTCGGCCGCGAAGGCGGGCGGCGCCGCCTTCTTGAACCGGCGCAGTACGAGCAGCAGCGCCGGGACGAAGACGACGAGCAGGGCGAGAGTCAGCAACCAGGACTGGCTGAGCAGCAGGACGAGGGTGAAGAGCAGGTACCCGGCCACGTTCAGGACGTCGGGCAGCTGTCCCCGGACGAAGTTGGCGAGGTCGGCGATCTCCGTGGTGGTGCGCCGCAGCAGGTCGCCGGACGGGTGTGCCTCCAGGAAGCGCAGAGGTGCCCGGGAGAGCCGCCCGACGGCGAGCTCCCGCAGCCGGCGCACCACGCGCTCGCCGGCCTCGGTCAGCAGGATCTCCGACTGCCGGAAGAGCACCAGCCGGAGCAACGCCAACACCACCAGGGCGCCGGCGGCCGTCAGGAGTCCGGCGCGATCGTCCTGGAGGAGCTGGTCGACTCCGGCGCCGATGACGGCGGGCACGGCCACGGTGGTGAGGGTGGCGGCGGTGCTCGCGGCGAGAGCGAGCGCGATGAGCCGTCGGTGCCCCACCGTGTGGCCCCAGGCCCGTCTCAGGACGCGGCTGCTGTCGGGCGTCGCGCTCAGCCGCTTCTGCTCAGCCACGGGTGCTCACCTGTGCTTCCTGCTCGGCCGGTGCACCGGCGGGTTCCAGTCTCACGATCCGGTCGGCCGCGTCCAGGAGGGCGGGGCGGTGGGTGGCGGCGACCACGGCGGTCGCCGTCCCGGCCCAGGCGCGCAGCCGGTCGACGACGACGCGTTCGGTGGCGGTGTCGAGGGCGGAGGTGACGTCGTCGAGGAGCAGCACGGCGGGACGGCGCAGCAACGCCCGCGCCAGCGCCAGGCGTTGGAGCTGGCCGCCGGACAGGGTGGTGCCGCCTTCGCCGACCTCGGTGTCGAGGCCGTCGGGCAGCGAGCGGACGTGGTCGTCTAGGGCGGCGGTGCGCAGGGCGGCGTACAGCTCCTCGTCGGTGTGGGCGGAGCCGAGGCGGAGGTTGTCGGCGAGGGTGCCCGAGAGGGTGACGGGGCGCTGCGGGACGAAGCCGATGCGCCGGTGGACGTCCTCGGGCCCGGCCTCGTCGAGGGGTGTGCCGCCGTAGCGTACGGTGCCCTCGTCGGCGGGGGTGAGCCGGGCGAGGACGCGCAGCAGCGTGGTCTTGCCGGACGCCAGCGGCCCGGTGACGGCGAGGAACTCGCCCGGCCGGACGACGAGTTCGACGGGTGCGAGGACGGTCCTGGTGCCGGCGCGGACGCTCACGTTCCCGGCCACGAGGTCGCCGTGCTCCGGCAGTGCGGTGGCCGGTGCGGCGGTGTCGCGTTCGTGCGGGCCGGGCAGCAGCACCTCCTGGAGCCGGCGGGCGGCGGTGGTGGCCTGGCTGAGCTGGCTCAGGCGCATGGTGAGCACGCCGACCCACAGGACGAGCATGCTCATCCAGCTGGTGAAGGCGACGATGCCCCCCACCGACATGGAGTCGCGGAGGACCGCGAGACCGCCGGCGGCGAGCCCGGCGCCGATGGCGAGGGCGGGCACGAACGGGGAGAGCGCGGCCCAGTCGGCGGACACCCGGGCGGTGACCAGGGTGTGCCGGGTGACGTCGGCGCTGCGTGCGTCGTGGCGGCGTACGAGCGCGCTCTCGCCGCCGAGGCCGCGGACCGCGGCGCTGGCGGAGAGCAGTTCCGCGACGGCGTCGGCGCGGCTGCCGTGGGCCGCGGACAGGGCGGTGTTGGCCTGTCCGAACCGCTTGGGGAACCAGTAGGTGTTCAGGAACACCAGCGGGGGGACGCACAGCAGGCAGATCACCGCGAGCAGCGGGTCGAGGCGCACGATGGCGACGACCATCAGGACGAAGCCCGCGACGCCGGTCACGAACGAGCCGACTCCCATGAGCCAGGTGCGCACCAGGTCGATGTCGCGGGTGCCGCGCATGCCGAGGTCGCCCTCGCCGAACTTCGCGAGGGCGCGCGGTTCGAGGGTGGCCACGCGGTCGGCGAGTGCGGTGTAGAGGCGGTTGCCCTCCAGGGTGGCGGACAGGGTGGAGAACCAGCCGAGGGCCATCTCCGCGACGGCCGCGACGACACCGGCCGCGAGGACCGTCAGGGCCCAGGTGTGCAGGGAGTCGCTGTCGTCGGCGACGAGGCCCCGGTCGACGGCGCGTTCGATGCACCAGGGGATGGCGATGAGGGAGACCTGGTAGAGGAGTCCGCCGGTGAGGGCGAGGGCGAGGAGTCCGGCCCGGTGGCGCAGACAGCCGGTGAGCAGGCGCAGCGCGTCGCGGGTGCCCGGGGGCTGCTCGGCCGCGGGGGCGGGGGGTGTGGTCGTCATGCCTCACTTCCGGCGAAGAAGTCCAGCAGGGCGGCGTTGACCTCGGCGGGGCGTTCGAGGTGACCGTAGTGTCCGCAGTCGGCCAGTTCGAGGTACCGGCCGTTCGGCAGGCAGTCGGCGAGTTCGCGGGTGGCCGCGGCGGGTACGGCGGTGTCGTCGCGGAAGCCGACGCAGAGCGCGGGCGTGCGGATGGAGCGGTACCGCGCGCGGCGGTCGCCGATGTCGTCGAGGTCGAGTTGGGCGAGCTGGCCCGGGCCGGTGGGTTGCGGCGCGAACTGGAAGACTTCCAGCCAGTCCTGGACGGCCTGGTCGTCGCGGAGGGTGGCGGGCGAGAGGTAGCGCAGGGCGGAGTGCACGGCGTGGTGGGCCGCGGGAAGCGCGACGCCGCTGTCGGCGAGTTCGCGCTCGGCGCGGATGACGGCGCGGGCGAAGGTGTCGACCCTGGCGCGGCCGGCCAGGAGCACGGCCTGGCGGACCGCCTCGGGCCGGGTGAGCAGGACCTCGGCGGCGATCGACGCGCCCAGCGAGTAGCCGACGAGGCGGCAGGGCGGCAGACGCAGGTGGTCGACGAGGGCCAGGACGTCGCCGGCCATGGCGGACAGGGTGATGCCGCCGGCCGGCTTCTCGTTCGGCGGGATGCCCCGGTTGTCGAGGGTGATCACGCGGTGTCCGGCGGCGGTGAGTGCGGGCACCTGGTGCAGGTGCCAGGGGCGGCGGGAGGCGCCGGAGCCCATGACCAGGACGACGGGGTCGCCGGTGCCCTGGTCGTCGTAGGTCAGGTCGATGCCGTTGAGGGGGACGGTGGGCATGCGGCTCAGACCTCGCTGTCCTGGGTCGCGCCCCGGGTCCAGTAGGCGGTGAGGTGGGTGTCGGCGCGGTCCATGCCGAGGGTGCGGGTGAAGTGGTGCCGCAGGGTGCGGATCGTCTCGCGTTCGGCGCCTCCCCAGACCCGGCCGCGCCCCGGCGGGGTGCGCAGGGCGGTGGCGTGCCGGGCGAGCAGCTCCCCGGCGGGGCGGCCTCGGCGGTGCAGCCAGCGCACCCGGGCGTCGGCGCGGGTGGGCAGCGGCAGTTCCTCCTCCGCGTCGGCGACCTCGACGAGGACGGTGACCGGGTGTCCGGCGGGCAGTTCCTCCAGGATGACGGCGACGGCCGGCAGGGCGGTCTCGTCGCCGAGGAGGACGGTCCAGGCGGCCTCGGTGCCCAGCGGGTAGGCCGGGGTCGGTCCGAACCAGATGGCCTCGTCGCCGGGCCGGGCGCGCTCGGCCCAGCCGGAGGCGAGCTGGTCGGCACCGTGCAGCACGAAGTCCATGTCGACCTCGCCGCTCTTGGGGCGGTGGTGCCGGATGGTGTAGCGGCGCAGCCGGGGGCGGGCCACCGGGAGCAGGTCGCGGGCCGCCTCGATGGTGAAGGGGCGGGGCAGGGTGACGTGGGGTTCGTAGAAGTACATTGCCACGTGCTGGTCCGTGCCGTTGCTGAGGAAACCGGTCAGTTCGGGATCGGCGAAGGTGATCCGCCGCATCCTCGGGGTGAGGGCACGGACCGCGCCGACCCGGGTGACGTGCAGTCTTCCCGGCTTGCGGCTCGTTCGGGCGGTTTCCTGGGCGGACGAGCCGCTCATGTCAACTTCTCCTCGTCGCTCGGCAGTTGTCCGTGCCACCGGTACCTCGATGACCCACACACCCTATAGGTTAGGCAAGGCTAACCTTCGCTTCATCCGAGTGCGGGGTCGTTTCCCCCTGCCCGGAACTCTCTAAGGAGAAACGGACATGACACGTTCGCGCAGCCTGTCGGTCGCCCTCGACCGCAGACGGTTCCTCGGCGGGCTCACGGGGGCCGGAGCCGCCCTCGTCCTGTCCGCCTGCGGCGTGAGCGAGTCGGACGACGACTCGGGGAAGGACGCGAAGAAGGACGGCGGAAAGGCGGGCACCCGGCAGCTCAAGACGGACAACGGCACGGTGACGGTGCCCGAGCATCCCGAGCGGGTCGTCGCCACCGTCAACTACGACGCCCTGATGCTGCTCGACCTGGGGCTGGTCCCGGTGGGCGTGCCGGACGGCACCGCCGTACCGGCGCTCATGCCCGCCGACTCCTACGAGAAGCTCAAGGGCGTCAAGACGATCGGCGCCCCCGGCACCCCCAACGCCCAGGCCGTCGCCGCGCTGAAGCCCGACCTGATCCTCGACCAGTTCTACAAGGACAAGACCGCGCCGCTGGCGACGATCGCGCCCGTGGCCTTCTTCGACTGGGGCACCAGCGGCGCCCTGTGGCACGAGCAGGTCGCGAAGATCGCCAGGGCGGTGAACCGCGAGGACAAGCTCACCGAGGCCAGGAAGACCTACGAGAAGCGGGTCGCCGAGGTCCGCGAGACCTACGAGGAGCAGATCGCCAAGTCGACCTGGGCCTCGCTGAGCGGCGGCCAGAGCGGCAAGTTCTACCTCGGCTCCCCGCTGCTCACGGTGATGCGGGACCTGGGGCTGAAGATCGGCGCGGGCATCCCGGCCGACGAGGCGGGCTTCGTGGAGAAGAGCTACGAGCAGCTCGACGTCCTCGACGACTGCACGGTGCTGCTCTACGTCGGCTCGTTCGACGGCACCATTCCGCCGCCCACTCAGGAGCTGCTCAAGAACAAGCTCTGGAAGGGCGTCCCCGCCGTGAAGGCGGGCCACGCCTACCCGGTCAAGCACTACGGCGTGTGCACGTACTCCTTCGCCAACGGAGCGGTGGACGAGATCGAGGCCGTCCTCAAGAAGCTCTAGCGGCTCCGAGCCGCAAGGTGTGCGCCGGTCCGTCACCGGCGCACACCCCTGCGTCCGCCTCACTCCCCCGGGCCTGCCTCCGTGCAGGCCCGCACCGTTTCCCGCAGTGCCGCCTGCCACTCCCGGGCGAACGCCTCCACCTCCGCACGGGGCAGGGCCGTGCCCGGCCACACCATGCCCGTGCCCAGCACGGGGCCTCCCGGCCCGTCGACCGCGGACACGGTGATGTCGAGGAGATGTCCGACCGGCATGTCCAGATCGCGTCCGCCGCTGAACCCGCTGGTCTCCGGGGCGGTCTCCCAGTCCCCGGTGCCTTCCACGGTCCCGGTTCCGGCCCCGCTCCCCGTCCGGTCGGCCCCCACGGGTGCGCCGAACCGGCCCAGGTAGTTGAACTGCACCTGGGGCGCGCTCAGGGCCGCGAGCTGGGGACGGGTACGCGGGTTGAGGTGGCGCAGCATGCCGTAGCCGATGCCCCGGTCGGGCACGGCGTCCAGCGCGCGGGCGGCACGGTCGACCAGCACGGGCAGCGCGTCACTCGCGTCGAGGTCGACACCCTCGGCGTCCAGCAGGACCGGGTAGACGGAGGTGAACCAGCCGACGGTCCGTGACGGGTCGGTGCCCGGTACGGCGTCGGGCTCGCGGCCGTGGCCCTCCATCGCGATCACGGTGCGGGCAGAGGCGGCCGTGGACCGGCGGGCGCGCCACCGGGCGAGGGCCCGGGTGAGGGCGCCCAGCAGAACGGCGTTCACGCTGCTCCCCGGGCGGGCGGCCACGGCGCCGAGAAGGGGTTCGGCGAACCGCGGGGGCAGTTCGACGCGCAGGTGGTCGAGCCCACGTACGGTGTCGGTGGCCGGGTCGAGCGGCCGGTCGCCCAGCTCGCTGGGGTCGGCGGCCAGCGTACGGAGCCAGTGCTCCAGCTCGGCCTCCCGCTCGGGAGCCTCGGCGGCGCGAGCGAGTTCCCTGGCCCAGGTGGCGAACGAGGTGGGGACGGGCGGCAGTTCGGGGGCCCGGCCGGCCCGCGCCTGCTGCCATGCCTCCTTGAGGTCGGGGTGCAGGACGCGCCACGAGTAGCCGTCCACCACCAGGTGGTGCAGGACCAGCAGCAGCCGGCCCGGACGCTCGGGGCCCGCATCGAACCACACCGCGCGCAGCATCCGGCCGTCGTCCGGCGCCAGTTCACGGGTGGTGGCGAGCAGCTTCTCGCCCATGACCCCGGCCAGTTCGCGTCCGGCGGGTACGCCGGTGACGTCCACGCGCTCGATCAGGGCCGCCGCGTCGACCGTCCCGGGCTCCGGGATCAGGAAGGACCACGCGTCGTCACCGGGGCGGTCCAGGCGGGCGCGCAGCAGGTGGTGCCGGTCGAGGAGGGCCTGGAGCGCGGCGTCCAGTTCGGAGCGCCGCAGCGAGGCCGGCACCTGGACGACGGTGGCCTGGGAGTACTCGCCCAGGGGACCGCCGAGTTCCCGCAGCCACTCGACGACCGGTGTCACCGGCGCCCGGCCCGAGCGGCCCGCCGGGTCGTCGGTCTGCGCGGGGGCGTCCCGCTTCAGTTCGGTGGCGAGGGCGGCCGGGGTGCGCAGGGCGAAGACCTGGCGCGGGGACACCTGCCAGCCCTCGGCCCGCAGCCGGCCCACGAGTTGCATGGAGACGATGCTGTCGCCGCCCAGGGCGAAGAAGTCGGCGTCGGCGGCGATCTCCGGCAGGCCGAGGACCGCGGCCATGGCGGCGCACAGCGCCGTCTCGTCCTCACCGAGCGGTGCCCGGCCGCCGGCCGCGGCCCGGCCGAAGTCGGGCGCGGGCAGCCGGTCCCGGTCGAGTTTGCCGTTCGCAGTGACCGGCAGGGCGTCCAGCACGATTATGGCCGCGGGCACGAGGTGCTCCGGCAGGGTCGCGGCCACCAGGGACCGCAGCTGCTCGGGGGCGGGATCGGTGCCCTCGCGGCCGACCGCGTAGCCGACGAGCCGGCGTACGCCGCCGTCCTCGCGGGCCACCACGACCGCCTGTGCGACCTCGTGATGGGCCGCGAGGGCGGTCTCGATCTCGCCCAGCTCCACCCGGAAGCCGCGGATCTTCACCTGGTCGTCGGTGCGGCCCAGGAACTCCACGGCGCCCTCGGGCGTCCAGCGGGCGAGGTCCCCCGTGCGGTACAGGCGTCCGCCGTCCTGGCCGAACGGGTCGGCGACGAAGCGCTCCGCGGTCAGGCCCGGGCGGCCCAGGTAGCCCCGGGCCAGTCCCGCTCCGGCGAGGTACAACTCGCCCGGCACGCCCGTCGGGACCGGACGGAGCGCGGCGTCCAGCAGATAGGCGCGCGCGTTGTCCACCGGGTGCCCGACG
Organism: Streptomyces sp. NPDC093065; assembly: GCF_044754585.1. Taxonomy (NCBI): domain Bacteria; kingdom Bacillati; phylum Actinomycetota; class Actinomycetes; order Kitasatosporales; family Streptomycetaceae; genus Streptomyces; species Streptomyces sp. NPDC093065. Next base: position 142,507 of record NZ_JBIVPJ010000015.1, read on the forward strand.
ACCTGCCGTTCGCTGTCGCGGACGAAGGCCTGGAGGGAGTCGACCGTGCACTCGGTGGGTCCGTACAGGTTCACGACCTCGGTGCCGCGCAGGGTCCGCAGCCGGGCCCACTGGGCGTCGGGGACGGCCTCGCCGCCGACCCCGAGCAGCGGCACCGGGCAGTCGCCCTCCGCGGTGAGCCCCGCCCGTTCGACCTGGGCGAGCAGCGAGGGGGCGAGTTCGACGAAGTCGATCCGGTGCTCCCTGAGGTGGCGGTGGAGTGCGTCGGGATCGTGTTGCAGGTCCTCGGACAGGACGTGCACGCAGTGCCCGTCGAGGAGCCAGAGCTGTGGCTGCCAGGACGCGTCGAACGAGAACGACCAGGCGTGTCCGACCCGCAGCCGCTCCCGTCCGGTGCGTTCGGTCACCGGGGTGTACAGGTTCCTGCGGTGGCTGTGGAAGAGGTTGACGACGCCCGCGTGACTGACGACCACGCCCTTGGGGGTGCCGGTGGAGCCGGAGGTGTGGATGACGTAGGCCGGGTGGTCCGGGCGCAGGGGGCGCAGCCGCTCCCGGTCGCCGGGGTCGGTGGCCGGGCGGGCGGCGATGCGGTCCCGGGTGCCGGGGTCGTCGAGGACCAGGACGTCGGCGGCCCGGCCGCCGGGCACCCGGGTCCTCAGTGCTCCGGTGGTGAGCAGGACGCCGGGGGCCGCGTCGTCCAGCATGAAGGCGAGCCGTTCGTCGGGGTAGGAGGGGTCCAGGGGGAGGTAGGCGGCGCCCGCCTTGAGGACGGCCCAGATCGCCACCAGCATCTCCTCGGTGCGCGGCAGCATGAGGGCCACCACGTCCTCGGGGCCGGCGCCGTGGGCGATCAGCTCGTGGGCCAGCCGGGCCGAGCGCTCGGCGAGTCCGGCGAAGGTCAGGGTGGTGTCGCCGTGCACCACGGCGGGTTGCCCGGGTCCCCCGGCGGTCTGCGCGGCGAGCAAATCGGGGAGGGTGCCGCCCGGGTACGGGTGGGCGGTGTCGTTCCGGTCGCGCACCAGGGCGTCGCGCTCACCGGTGTCCAACGCCTCGATGCGGTGGGCGGGGACGCCGGGGTCGGCGGCGAGGGCGCCGAGCAGGTGGGTGAGCCGGCGCAGCAGGGTCTCGGCCAGGTCCTGGTCGAACAGGTCGGGCCGGTACTCCAGTGTGAAGCGCCCGGCGTCCGGCACGACGGCCAGGGTCAGCGGGTAGTGGGTGGCGTCGGCGCTCTCACCGCCGGTGACGGCGAGGGCGCCGGACCGCTCGGCCCGGCGCAGTCCGTCGGCGTCGACCGGGTAGTTCTCGAACACCAGGAGGGTGTCGAAGAGTTCGCCGATGCCGGCGATCCGCTGGATGTGCGAGAGCCCCAGGTGCTGGTGGGCGGAGAGCCGGGACTGCTCGTCCTGGAGGCGGGCCAGGGCCTGCCGCACGGTCTCGCCCCGTTCCTCGCGGACGCGGACCGGCAGGGTGTTGATGAAGAGCCCGGCCATGTCCTGCGCGCCGTCCAGCTCGGGTGGGCGCCCGGAGACGGTGGCGCCGAAGACGACGTCCTCGCGGCCGGTGTGCCGGGCGAGCAGCAGCCCCCAGGCGTACTGGACGACGGTGTTGCGGGTGACGTCGGCGGAGCGGGCCAGGGTGTCCAGGCCGGTGCGCAGCTCGTCGTCCAGGACGACGGAGAGGTGGCGGGAGAGTGCGGGTCCGCCGGTGCCTGAGGGCGGGGCGAAGAGGGTGGGTTCGGTGACGCCGTCGAGTGCCCGGCGCCAGGCGTTCTCGGCCGCGCCGGGTTCCTGCCGGGCGAGCCAGGCCAGGAAGTCACGGAAGGGGCGGCGCCGGGCGGGGGCCGGGGTTCCCGCGGTGCGGTTGGCGTAGAGCTCCAGGAATTCCTTGACCAGGAGCGGCACCGACCAGCCGTCCAGTACGGCGTGGTGGTTGGTGAGGACGAGGACGGTGCCGTCGGCGCCGAGCCGTACCAGGCGCAGCCGCAGCAGGGGCGGTGCGGCCAGGTCGAAGCGGCGGGTGCGGTCCTCGTGCGCCAGGCCGCGCAGGGCCTCCTCGCGTTCCTCCCGCGCGAGACCGGACAGATCGGTGTCGGTCCAGTCGGGTGTCACCGCGGCCGGGTCGAGGACGACCTGCACGGGTGTTCCGGACGGCGTGGTGACGAGGGCCGCCCGCAGGTTGTCGTGGCGGGCCAGGAGGTCCGCCGCGGCGGCGTGCAGGGCGGCGGGGTCGACCGTGCCGTCCAAGCGCAGCGCCAGTTGCATGGTGTAGACGTCGAGTTCGTCGTCCGCGTACGCGCTCAGGAAGTACAGGCCCTCCTGGAGCGGGGTGAGCGGCCAGACGTCGGTGAGGGCGGGCAGCCGTTCCTGGAGCGCCTCGACGTCCGGGCCGCCGAGAGGTGTCAGGGGGAAGTCGGACGGGGTGTGCGTGGGCGGCGCGCGGTGCCCGGCGAAGGCTTCGAGCGCCCGGCACCACAGCCCCGCGAGGGTCCGTGCGTCGTCCTCGGACAGCAGTCCGGCCGCGTACGACCACTGCGTGGTGAGGACGGGGCCGTCCTCGCCGTCGACGGTCGAGGCGATCACTTCGAGCGGGAAGAGGACGGGCGCCGGGACCGGGTGGGCGGTGCGCAGCGGCTCGGGTGCGTGGGGCCAGGGGGCCTCGGCGTCCGGCGACGGGGTCCTGGCACGGCCGGTGCGGTCGAAGCGGCCCAGGTAGTTGAGGACGATCTCCGGGTCGTGGGAGCCCGGCGGGCGGCCGGCGGACTGGCGCAGCAGTCCGTGTCCGATGCCGGCGTCCGGGGTTCGGCGCAGGTGCTCCTTGAGCGTGGCCAGGAGCCGCCGGGCGGCCGCGGGATCGGCGAGGGCCTGGTGCGGGGACACGCCGCCGGTGTCGAGGACCACGGGGTACCAGCTGGTGAACCAGCCGACGGTGGTGGACAGGTCGCTGCCGGGAAGCAGGGCCTCCTCGCGGCCGTGGCCCTCCACGGCGACGACGTCGGCCGCTGCTCCGTCCTGTCCGCGCTCGTGCCGCCATGCGGCCAGGGCCACGGCGAGGGCGGCCACGAGCACGTCGTGCACGGTGCCGTGGACGAGGGCGGGCGTCTCGGTGAGCAGGGCCCTGGTGGTGCCGCTGTCCAGGGTGCGGGTCAGGGAGCGCACGGTGTCGCGGGTGTCGCGGGCGGGGTCGAAGGGCCGCTCGCCGAGGAGCGGCCGGTCCCGTTCGTCGCGTTCGCGCCAGACCTTGGCCTCGTCGGCGTCCGCCGCACGTGCGCGTGCGGCGTCCGCGAGGGCGAGGCTCCACTGCCGGAAGGACGTACCCGGCGCAGGGGCCTCCCAGGTGCGGTCGTCGTGTGCGGCCCGGTGGGCGGCGGCGAGTTCGGGCAGCAGGACGCGCCAGGAGACGCCGTCCACGGCGAGGTGGTGCACGGCGAGCAGCAATCGCCCTTCGCGGTCCGGTCCCCGGTCGCACCACAGGGCACGGACCATCCGCCCCTGTTCGGGGTCGAGCCCGGCGACCGCGTCGGCCGCGTGCGCGGCGAGCAGGTCCGGCAGCGCGTCGTCGCAGACGCCGGACAGGTCGGCGTACAGCAGGGCGTCGGCGCCGTTCGGATCGCCCGGTCCGGGCAGGTCGAGGGCGCGTTCGGCGCCGCTGCCGACGAGGCGGGCGCGCAGGACGGGGTGGCGGGCGAGCAGGGCGCCCAGGGCCGCGGCGAGGGTGGCGCGGGTCGTGCCGGGCGGGGTGACGAGGTGCTGGTACTGGAACATGCCGTCCAGCGGGCCGCGGTCCAGGGCCCAGCGCATCAGGGGGGTGAGGGGGGCGCGTCCGCTCGCGGCGACGGGCGGCGGTGTGCTGCTCTCCGTGTCGGTGGCAACGCGGGCGAGGGCGGCCGGGGTGCGGTGTTCGAAGACGTCCCTCGGCGTCAGGGAGAGGCCGTCGCGACGGGCGCGGGCGACGAGTTGGAGGGAGAGGATGCTGTCGCCGCCGAGGGCGAAGAAGCTGTCCTCCGCGCCGGCTCCGGGCACGCCGAGCAGCTCGGCGAACAGGCCGGTGAGCAGGGCCTCGCGCATGCCGCGCGGGGCGATCCCGGTGGCGTCGGCGGCGAGGTCCGGGGCGGGCAGCGCGGCCCGGTCGAGCTTGCCACTGGAGGTCAGGGGCAGCCGGTCCACGGCGACCAGGGCGGTGGGCACCATGTGCTCCGGCAGGTGCTCGCCCAAGTGCCGCTGGACGTCCGCCCGTTCCCAGTGCGGGCCGGCGGGCACCACATAGCCGACGAGGACGCGCCGCTCCGGCTGGTCCTCGCGCACCACGACCGCGCAGGCGGTGACGTCGGGGTGGGCGGCGAGCACCGCCTCGATCTCGCCGGTCTCCACGCGCAGTCCGCGCAGCTTCACCTGGCCGTCGGCGCGCCCGACGAAGACCAGGGCGCCGTCGGGCCGGCGGCGCACCAGGTCGCTGGTGCGGTACATGCGGCTGCCCGGCGGCCCCCACGGGTGGGCGGGGAACCGCTCGGCGGTCAGCGCGGGGCGCGCGTGGTAGCCGCGGGCGAGCTGGACGCCGGTGAGGTAGAGCTCGCCGGTGACACCGTCGGGGACCGGCCGCAGCCAGGGGTCGAGCACGAGGGTGCCGGTGTTGTGCACCGGGTGCCCGATGGGCACGGTGGGCGCGGCCGGGGCCGCGGGGTCCACGGGCCAGGCGGTGACGTCGACGGCGGCCTCGGTGGGACCGTACAGGTTGTGCAGCCGTACGCCGGGCAGGGCGGCGAGCAGCGCGTGTGCCACGGGGCCCGGCAGGGCCTCGCCGCTGGCGAAGACGGTGCGCAGGCCCGGGCAGCCGGCGGCCTCCTCGGCGGCGAACGCGGCCAGCATGGACGGCACGAAGTGGGCGACGGTGACGCAGTGCCGGCGGATCGCGGCGGCGACCTCGGCCGGGTCGTGGTGGGCGCCGTCGGCGAGGACCACGAGGGGCACTCCGGCGAGCGCCGGCCAGAAGAACTCCCAGACGGAGACGTCGAATCCGGCCGGGGTCTTCTGGAGGATCCGGTCGTCCCCGACGAGCGGGTGGGCGGCGTCCATCCACAACAGCCGGTTGAGGACGGCCCGGTGGCTGACGTCCACGCCCTTGGGGCGGCCGGTGGAGCCGGAGGTGTACAGGACGTAGGCCGGGTCGTCGCCGCGCTGGGCGGGGTGCGGGCCGACCGGTGCGGCGGCCGCGAGTTCCGCGCGGATGGCGGGGTCGTCCAGCAGCAGGAGCGGCACGCCCGGCGGGACGGGCAGGAGGCCGGCGTGGGCGGTGTCCGTCAGGACGATCTCAGGTGCACTGTCGGCGAGTTGGTGGGTGAGACGGGCCGTGGGGTGACCGGGGTCGACGGGGACGTAGGCGCCCCCGGCCCGGTGCACGGCGTGCAGGGCGACGACCAGGTCGGCGGAGCGGGGCAGGCCCACGGCGACCCGGACGCCGGGACCCGCGCCGCGTTCGCGGAGCAGCCGGGCGAGACGGCCGACGCGGTCGCCGAGGGCGGCGCGGTCGAGGCTGACCGTGTCGTCGACGAGGGCGGTGCGCCGGGGGTCCTCGGCGAGCCGGGCGGCGATCAGGTAGGGCAGGGTGGTGTCGGGCAGCGGCCGGGGTTCGCCGGTGCCCACGGCGCGCAGCCGTGCGAGTTCGTCCCCGTCGAGCAGGGGGACGCGCCAGAAGGGCGTGTCGGGGGCGTCGGCGAGGGCGCCGAGCAGCCGCACGTAGCGGTCGGCCAGAGCGCGGGCCGTGGAGGCGTCGAACAGGGCCGTACGGTAGGTGAGTTGCCCGGCGAGGCCGTCGACGCCCGCCCGCTCCGCCAGGGTGAAGGAGAGGTCGAACTTGGCCGTCCCCGGGTCCGCGCCGAGCAGGCCGGCCTCGACGCCCGGGAAGGACGGGGCCTCGCCGGTGAGGTTCTGGACGGCGAGCAGCACCTGGAACAAGGGGTGCCGGGAAAGCACGCGTTGCGGGGAGAGCAGGTCCACCAGCCGTTCGAAGGGCAGGTCGGCGTGGTCGAAGGCGGCCAGGTCCGTCTCCCTGACGCGGCCCAGGAGTTCCCGGAAGCTCGGGTCGCCGCCGAGGTCGGTGCGCAGCACCAGTGTGTTGACGAAGAAGCCGACCAGGTCGTCGAGGGCGGCGTCGGTGCGGCCGGCGACCGGGGTGCCGATCGGCAGGTCGGTGCCGGCGCCGTGCCCGGCCAGCAGGACGCCCAGGGCCGCCTGCGCGGCCATGAACACGCTGGTGCCGGTCTCGGCGGTCAGGGCGCGCAGCGCACGGTGCGCGGCGGGCGGCACGGTGAACTCGACGGTGGCGCCCGCCGGGTCGTCCACCGCCGGGCGGGGACGGTCGTAGGGCAGGGCCAGCTCCTCGGGGGCGCCGGCCAGCGCGGTGCGCCAGTAGGCGGCCTGGGCCGCGGCGGGACTGCCGGGGGTGTCCTCGTCGCCGAGCACCTCGCGCTGCCACAGCGCGTAGTCGCCGTAGGTCACGGGGAGTTCGGGCCAGTCGGGGGCCCGGCCCTCGGCGCGGGCGGCGTATGCGGTGCGCAGGTCGGCCGTCAGGGGACGCATCGACCATTCGTCGCCGGCGATGTGGTGCAGCATCACGGTCAGCACGTGGTCGGGGCCGACGCGCAGCAGGCGGACGCGCAGGGGGATCTCGCGGGTGAGGTCGACGGCGGCGGTCGCCTCGGCGCGCAGTGCGGCGGGCAGGGCGTCCTCCGGTACGCGGACGGGGTCCAGGCGGAGGCCGCGCAGGGCCCGGTCCGCGTCGAGGACGTCCTGGTAGGGGGTGCCCTCCGCGTCGGGGAAGACGGTCCGCAGGCTCTCGTGGCGCCGCAGCAGGTCCCCCACGGCGGCTTGCAGGGCGGCCACGTCGAGGCCGCTGCCCAGGCGCAGCGCGAAGAACAGGTTGTAGGTGGCTCCGGGGCCCTCCAGCCGGTGCAGGAACCACAGCCTGAGCTGCGCGAAGGACAGGGGCAGTCGCTCGCCCCGCTCGCGGGTGCGCCGGGTCAGGGGCAGCCGGGCACCGGGCCGGGGCAGTACGGCCGCCGCCAGCGCGGCCGGTGTCGGGTGGTCGAAGACGTCGCGCAGGGCGACGTCCGTGCCGAGGGCGGACCGGACGCGGTTGGCGAGGCGCATGGCAAGCAGGGAGTGCCCGCCGAGGGCGAAGAAGTCGTCGTCGGGACCGGCCGACGGCAGGCCGAGCACGTCGGCGAAGAGCCCGGTCAGCACCTCCTCCCTCGGGTCGCGCGGGGCGCGCGTCGGCGCGGCGGGGAATCCCGGGGCGGGCAGCCGGCTCCGGTCGACCTTGCCGTTGGCGGTGAGCGGCAGTTCGGCCAGCGGCACCAGCACCGACGGCACCAGGTACTCCGGCAGCCGGGCGGCCAGATGCTCCCGCAGCCCTTCGGTGCCGCCGGTGTCCCCGGTGACGTAGCCGACCAGCCGCACGGCGCCGCCGGTGTCGGTGTCCCCGGTGACGACGGCGTCGCCGACGCTCGGATGGGCGCGCAGCACGGCCTCGATCTCGCCGGGCTCGACGCGGTGCCCGCGGACCTTGAGCTGGTGGTCGGCGCGGCCGAGGATGCGCAGGGTCCCGTCGGGGCGCCACTCGGCGATGTCGCCGGTGCGGTAGAGGCGTTCGCCGGGCGTGCCGTGCGGGTCGGCGACGAAGCGGGCGGCGGTCTGGTCCGGCCGGCCGAGGTAGCCGGTGGCCACGCCCGCGCCGCCGATGTACAGCTCGCCGGGTGTGCCCTGGGGCACGGGGCGCAGCCAGCCGTCGAGGACGTGCAGGGTGGTGTTGCGCAGGGCGGTGCCGACGTGCGGGACGGGGGCGGACGCCGGGAGTTCGGCGGCGGTGGACCAGACGGTGGTCTCGGTGGGGCCGTAGAGGTTGACGAGCCGGGCGCCGCCCTCGGCGAGGCGCGCGGCGAGGTCCGGGGCGAGGGGTTCGCCGCCGCTCAGCACGGTCAGGCCGGCGAGGATCTCCGGTGGGCCCTCCACCAGGGCCCGCCACAGGGACGGGGTGGCCTGGAGAAGGTTCGCGCCGGTGCGGGCGGCGAGCCGGGCGAGCAGGCGCGGGTCGCGGGCCCGGTCGGGGTCGGCGAGGACGACGGTGGCCCCGGTGACCAGCGGGGTGAACAGTTCCAGTACGGCGATGTCGAAGCTGACCGTGGTGACGGCGAGCAGCCGGTCGCCGGGGCCGGTCCCGGTCACGTCGGCCATGGCGTCCAGCAGGTTGGCCAGGTTGCGGTGGGTGACGGAGACGCCCTTGGGGGTTCCGGTGGAGCCGGAGGTGTGGATGACGTAGGCGGTGTCGTGCGGGTGGGGTCGCAAGGGCACGAAGGGCCCGGCGTCGGCCGCCGGGGCGGGCGCGGAGTCGGTGCTGATGTCGGTGTCGGAACCGATGTCGCGGTCGGTGTCGGTGGCGAGGAGGGGCGACCCGGGTTCGACGAGCAGCAGGGGGCGTGCGTCGTCGAGGAGGAAGGCGATCCGCTCGGCGGGGAAGCCGGGGTCGACGGGGAGGTACGCGGCGCCCGTCGCGGCGACGGCGAGCAGCGTCGCCACCAGGTCGGCGTCGCGCGGCAGGGCGACGCCGACCAGGGTCCCGGGGCCCGCGCCCCGGGCGGTGAGCCGCCGGGCGAGGAGCGTGACGCGGTCGGCGAGCCTCCGGTAGGTCCACTCCTCGTCGCCGGTGACCAGGGCGGTGGCCGAGGGGGTGGCCGAGGCCCGGGCGAGGAAGCGCTCGGCGAGGGTGGCCTCGGTGATGTCCTCACGGGGACCTTGCCCGAAGGCGGGAGCGCCGGGGCGCAGGGTGTGTACGGGGCGGTCCGGTGCCGCCACCATGGCGGCGAGGGTGTCGGCCAGGAGGCGTGCGATGTCCTCCGCGGCCGTGCGGTCGACCAGTTCGGGCCGGTGGTCGAGGGCGAGGGCGAGGCGGTCCCGTCCGGGCAGTGCGACCAGGACGAGCGGGTAGTGGGTGGCGTCGTGCCCCTCCGCCCCGGTGACGCGCAGTCCGGCGCGGGCCTCGGAGCGGCGCAGCTGCTCGCCGTCGACCGGGTAGTTCTCGAACAGGACCAGGGTGTCGAAGAGTTCGCGGTGTCCGGCGGCCCGCAGGATCTCGCTGAGCGATTCGTCCTGGTGGTCCATGAGTGCGGCCTGCCGGGCTGCCGTCCCGGCCACCAGCGCGGCGGGGGTGTCGCCGGGGCGGGCCGTGATCCGCGCGGGCACGGTGTTGATGAAGAGACCGATCATCGACTCCGAGCCGTCGAGGTCGGCGGGGCGCCCGGAGACGGTGATGCCGAAGACGACGTCCTCGCGTCCCGTGAGGAGGCCGAGGAGGAGTCCCCAGGCGGTCTGGAGCACGGTGTTGACGGTGACCTGCCGGTCGCGGGCGAAGGCGCCGAGCCGCTCGGCGAGACCGTCGGGCAGGTCCACCTCGACGCGTTCGGGCACTCCGGCGGGCATCCCGGCCGCCTCGGGCACGAGCAGGGTCGGCCCGTCGAGTCCGGCCAGTGCCTCCCGCCACGCGCGTGCGGTGCCCTCGCGGTCGCGTTCGGCGAGGCGGCGCAGGTGGTCGCGGTAGGGGCGGGGCGCCGGCGCGGGTTCGCCTCGGTAGAGGCCGAGCAGGTCCTGTACGAGCAGCGGTCCCGACCAGCCGTCGAGCAGGATGTGGTGCGAGGTGATCGCGAGGAGTTGTCGGTCCTCGCCCAGGCGGACGACGGTGAGCCGCATCAGCGGGGGCCGGGCGAGGTCGAACGGGCGGGACCGTTCCGCCGCGAGCAGCGAGCGGGCCGCCTCCGCGTCGTCGGCGCCGAGCCGGTGTTCGGCGAAGGGCGTCTCGTAGTGCGTGGGCACGGCCTGTACGGGGTCGCCGCCGGGCCGGGTGTGGAAGCCCGCCCGCAGGTTGGGGTGGCGGTGGAGCAGTTGCCCGGCCGCCGCCCGCAGCCGTTCCGCGTCGAGGTCGCCCTCGATGTCGAGGACGAGCTGTGTCGTGTAGACGTCGGGGCCCTCCCCCTCGGCGCCGAGGCCCGCGAGGAAGTACAGGCCCTCCTGGAGCGGTGACAGCGGCAGCAGGTCGTCGAGCGGTCCTTGCCGCTCAAGGGTGTCGATCTCGTGCTGGTCGACGGTGACCAGGGGGAAGTCGGAAGGGGTGTGACCGCCGGACGCGGGCTCGTCGGCGAGCCGCCGCAGGGTGCGCAGGGCGTCCAGCCACAGTTCGGCCAGCCGCTCCACGGTGGCGGTGTCCAGGAGGCGTTCGGGGAAGCGGAAGGCGGCGTGCAGGACCGGGCCGGCCGGGGTCTCGACGGCGGAGGCGTCGAGCTGGAGGGTGTGGGAGGCGGGCAGGCGGGGGTCGGCGCCGCCGCCGAGGGAGCCGGTCCGGGCGGGGCTCCAGGGCGCGGGCGCGGCGTCGGCGCTCTCTCCGGGGGCACCGAAGCGGCCGAGGTAGTTGTACCCGATCTCCGGCTGGGGCAGCCGGGCGAGTTCCGCGCCGGCGCCTTCCGGGTGTCCGAGGTCGCGCAGCAGTCCGTGGCCGATGCCGTGGTCGGGGGCCTGGGCGAGCTGTTCCTTGACCTGCTTGAATGCGGCGTCGTGGGAGCGGGAGACGCCGGTGAGGTCGAGGAGTACGGGATGGACGGTGGTGAACCAGCCGACGGTGCGCGACAGGTCGGCGCCGGGCACCGCGTCCTCGACGCGTCCGTGGCCCTCCAGGTCGACCGGCACGGGCGCGGGACGGCCGCGCAGGGTGTCCAGGGCGCGGGCGAGCGCGGTGAGCAGCACGGTGTCGGGGCCGGCGTGGTAGCGCGCCGCGAGCGGGCCGAGCAGGGCCGCCGCCGTCTCGGCCTCCAGGCGCACGGAGACGGTGCTCAGCGTGCCGAAGGTGTCGACGGCGGGGTCGAGCGGGGCGGCGAGCCGGTCGGTGGATCCCGTGAGGACGGACCGCCAGTGGCCGGCCTCGGCCTGGCGCTCGGGCCGGGCGGCGGCCCGGACGAGTCCGGTGGCCCAGGCGCGCCAGGGGGTGCCGACCGGGGGCAGGTCGGCGGGGGTGCCGGTGCGGGCGGCCTCGAACGCGGTGGCGAGGTCCTCGGTCAGCACCCGCCAGGACACCCCGTCGACGACGGCGTGGTGGACGAGCACGGCCAGCAGTCCGCCGCGGTCCGGTCCGGCGTCGAGCCACACGGCGCGCAGCATGGTCCCCGCGTACGGGTCCAGGGCGCGGGCCGCCCGCGCGGCGTGTTCGCCGAGGGCGGCGTCGAGTTCGGCCTCGGGCAGGCTGACCGCGTCGACGCGGGTGAGCAGCGCCCCGGCGTCCGGGGTGCCGGGCGGTGGGATGTCCAGGCCCTCGGAGGTGAGGCGGGCGCGCAGGGCGCCGTGGTGGGCGAGGACGCGGGCGAGTCCGGTGCGCAGGTGCCCGGCCCCGGTGCCGGGCGGGGTGTGCAGCACCGTGGACTGGTGGTAGTCGGCGATCGGGCCGCCGCGTTCCAGCAGCCGTCGCTGGATCGGGGTGAGCGGGGCGGGGCCGGTGTCGTCGCCCGAGGCGGGGGCGGGTGCGTCGGTACGGCGGGCGAGCCTGGCCAGCGCCTCGACGGTGCGGCCCTCGAACACGTCGCGGGGGCGCAGCAGGAGGCCCTTGCGGCGGGCGGCGCCGACGAGCTGGATGGAGGAGATGCTGTCGCCGCCGAGGGCGAAGAAGCCGTCCTGGGCGCCGATGTCCGGGATGCCGAGGATCTCGGTGAACAGGGCGGCCAGCACCCGTTCGGTCTCGGTGCGGGGCGGGGTGCCGCCTGTGGAGGTGGTGAACTCGGGGGCGGGCAGGGCGGCGCGGTCGATCTTGTTGGCGCGGGTCAGGGGCAGCGCGTCCAGGACGACGAGGGCGGACGGGACCATGTGCTCGGGCAGCGACTCCCCCGCCCAGGCGGCCACTTCCGCCTGGGCGGGCCGCCGTTCGCCGGCCGGCACGACGTGGGCGACGAGGCGCTTCACGCCGCGCCCGTCCTCGTGTCCGGTGACCACGGCGCGGGCGATGTCCGGATGCCGGGTCAGTACGGCCTCGATCTCGGCAGGTTCGATCCGGAAGCCGCGGATCTTGAGCTGGTGGTCGGTGCGGCCCGCGTACTCCAGCTCCCCGGCCTCGTTCCAGCGGGCGAGGTCGCCGGTGCGGTACATGCGGGTGCCGGGCCCGGTGAAGGGGCAGGCGACGAAGCGGTCGGCGGTGATGCCGGGGCGGCCGAGGTAGCCGCGGGCGAGGCCGACTCCGGCGATGTACAGCTCGCCCAGCACACCGGGGGCGACGGGGCGCAGGTGCCGGTCGAGGACGTAGGCACGCTTGTTGACGTCGGGCGGGCCGATGGGCACGGGGCCGCCGGTCCAGTCCCGGGGCACGGGCCAGGTGGCGGAGTTCACCACGGCCTCGGTGGGGCCGTAGGCGTTGTGGAGGCGGTGCCGGGCGGTCCAGGCCCGGACGACCTCGGGTGGCAGCGCCTCGGTGCCGACGATCAGTTCCATGCCGGCGGGCAGGTCCGCGCCGGTGGGCAGGCTGGCGACGACGGAGGGCGGGATGACCGCGAGGTCGATGTCCGCCTCGCGCAGGAAGGAGGTCAGGGGTTCACCGGCGCGGCGTTCCTCGGGGACGACGACGAGGGTGGCGCCGGAGAACAGGGAGTTGGCCAGCTCGCAGAAGGTGACGTCGAAGCTGGGTGAGGCGAACTGGGTGACGCGGTCGCCGGGTTCGGTGCCGAAGCAGGCGTTGGCCCAGGCGACGAGGTCCGCGAGCGGGCGGTGCGGGATCACCACGCCCTTGGGTTCGCCCGTGGAGCCGGAGGTGAAGATGACGTAGGCGCTGTTGTCCAGGCGCAGCGGCGCCCGGCGGTCCGCGTCGTCCGGGTCGTGGGCGGGGCCGGTGCTCACGAGGTCGGGGTGTACGACGGTGGCGTCTCCGCACCACGGGTCGGTCTCGGTCCCGGACCGGGTGAGCACGACCCGGGCGTCCAGGGTGCGGACGAGCCGGGCGAGCCGGTCCGCCGGGTAGTCCGGGTCGAGGGGGGCGAAGACGCCGCCGGCCTTGGCGACGGCGAGCATGCCGACCTCGGTGGGCACGCCGCGCGGCAGCGCGCAGCCGACCGCGTCCTCGGGGCCGACGCCCAGGCCGATCAGGTGGTGCGCCAGCCGGTTGGCGCGGGTGTTGAGTTCCGCGTAGGTGAGGGTGGTGTCGCCGTCCACGGCGGCGGGCCGGTCGGGGTGGGCGGCGGCCTGGTCCTCGAAGAGCCGGGCCAGGGTGCGTGGCCGGACCTCGGTGGTGTCGGAGTTGAAGGTGTGCAGGACCTGTTCGCGTTCGCCGGGGGTGAGCAGGTCGAGCCGGTTCAGGGGGCGTTCGGGGTCGTGGACGAGTTCCTCGGCGGCGCGGCGCAGCCGGGCGGCGACGCGCTCGGCGTCGGCGGCGGTGAAGACGTCCTCTCGGTGGCGCAGCCGCAGGGTGAGTCCGTCGCCGGGGGTCTGGGCGGCGACCAGGGTGAGCGGGTAGTGCGTGGCGTCCCGGCCGCTGACGGCGGAAACGCTCAAGCCGTCGGTCGGTACGTCTTCCGCGCCGCCGGTGTCCACCCAGTAGTTCTCGAAGACGCACAGGGTGTCGAAGAGGGGGCCGCCCTGTCCGGCGATGCGCTGGACGTCGGAGAGCGGGATGTGGTGGTGCGGCAGCAGGGCCGCCTGTTCCCGGGCCACGCGCCGCAGCAGGCCGGCGAGGCCGAGGCCCGGGTCGGTGTCGAGGCGTACGCGGAACGGCAGGGTGTTGATGAACAGGCCCACCATGTGCTCGACGCCGGGCAGTTCGGCGGGGCGGCCGGAGACCGTGGTGCCGCAGACCACGTCCTCGCGTCCGGTGATCGCGGCGAGGGCCAGGGCCCACAGCGTCTGCACGACGACGGGCACGGTCATGTCGAGGCGCCGGGCGGTGGCGGTGAGGGCGGCCCCCAGCTCAGGGCTCAACTCGACGTCGAGGGTCGCGGGTTCGGCCGCGGGCCCGTCGGCCGCCGCGGGGGCGACGAGGGTGGGCCCGTCGAGCCCGTCGAGGGCCCGCGTCCAGGCGGCGTCGTCGGCGTCCCGGTCGCGGCGGGCGGCCCAGGCCAGGTAGTCCCGGAAGGGCGGGACGGACGGCAGGGCGTCGGGGGTGCCGTCCGCGTCGTAGAGGGTGAACAGCTCCTGGACGACCCGGGCGGTGGACCAGCCGTCGAGCAGCAGGTGGTGGTGGCTGAAGAGCAGCCGGTGGTGCTCCTCTCCCGTCCTGATCAGGGTGCAGCGCAGCAGCGGGGGCGTCGCCAGGTCGAAGCGGGCGGTGCGGTCGGCGTCGGTGAGGCGGGCCAGGCGGTCGGCCGCCTCCGCCGGGTCGGTGCGGGTCAGGTCGACCTCGGTCCAGGGCAGGTCGACGCGGTGCGGGATCAGCGTGACGGGCTCGCCGTTCTTGCGCTGCCGGAAGGCGGCCATCAGGTTGGGGTGCCGCTGGAGCAGCGCCTCGGCGGCCCTGCGCAGGCGCGGGGAGTCGAGGGGGCCGCGCAGTTCGACCGCGATCTGCACGGTGTAGACGTCCAGCGCGCCGTCGTCGTAGGACGACAGGAAGTACAGCCCCTGCTGGAGCGGGGAGAGCGGGAGCAGGTCTCGCAGTCCCGAGGGTGCGCCGGTGGTCACTGGGTCCTCCACTCGTCTTCGAATGCGTCGATCTCGTCCTGGTCGATGGTGAGCAGGTCGAGGTCGGACGGGGTGTGTCCGCCCGCCGCGGTGCGGGCCGCGGCCACCAGGGTCTCCAGGGCCCGGCGCCAGTGGCCGGCGAGGGCCGTGAGGCGGTCGGCGGGCACGATCCGTTCGGCGTGCTGCCAGGTCGCCGAGAGTTCGGCGACCCGGGCGCCGGTGTCCGTGGTGCGGTGCAGGGCCGCGATGTTCAGGTCGACCGCGAGGTCGACGCCGAGGGCCGCGGGCTCGCGCCACAGCGCCCCGGATTCCGGGGCGGGCGTCCATCCGCCCGAGCCGTCGGCTGCGCCCGGCGTGTCGTCGGACACGTCGTAGCGGCCGAGGTAGTTGAAGCCGATCCGGGGTTCGGGCAGGGCGGCGAGCCGCGGTCCGGAGTCCGGGTCCAGGTGGCGCAGCCGCCCGTATCCGGCGCCGTGGCCCGGGACCGACCGCAGCAGTTCCTTGACGTGCTTCAGCGCGCGGCCCGCCTCGGCGGGGTCGTCGAGGGCGCGGGCCGGGTCGGCGCCGCCCAGGCCGAGCCGCACGGGATGGACGGTGGTGAACCAGCCCACGGTGCGGAAAGGCTCGCGGTCGCCGAGGACGTCGGCGTCCCGGCCGTGTCCCTCCAGCCGGACGAGCGGGTCGCCGCCGCCCTGCCAGGCGCCGAGGGCGAGGGCGAGGGCGGTCAGCAGTACGTCCTGGTCGGTGCAGTGGAAGGCGGCGGTCACCTCGCCGAGCAGTGCCTCGGTCGTCTCGGCGGGGACCGTCGTGACGTGCTGCCGGACGGTGTCGGGCGTGTCCCGCAGCGGATCGGGGGCGGGCGGCCCGGACGGTTCGCCGGTCAGTACCTGCGTCCAGTACGGCAGTTCCTCCCGGCAGTCGGGCACCGACCCGGCGAGGGCGCCGGCCCAGGCGCGGAAGGAGACCTCGACCGGCGGGAGGGCGGCGTCGGACCGCTCGTCGGCGCAGAGGGACTCCAGGTCGGGCAGGAGCACCCGCCAGGAGACCGCGTCCACGACCAGGTGGTGGGCGAGCAGCAGCAGCCGGCCCGTGCGCTCTCGGCCCCGGTCGAAGAAGACGGCCCGCAGCATCTCGCCCCGCTCGGGGTCGAGTTCGCGCACGGCGCGGGCGGACTCCCGGCGTACCGCCTCCGTCAGCCCGGTGTCGTCGCCGGTGACCACCACTGTGCGCAGGACGGAGCCGGGCGGCGTCTCGTCCGGCACGTGCAGGGACCAGGTGCCCGAGGTGTCCAGGCGGGCGCGGAGCATCGCGTGGTGCTCCCGGAGCCGCAGCAGTGCCGCCTCCAGTCGGGAGGCGGTGACGGCGGCGGGGACGGTGACCAGCAGCGACTGGCTGAACTGCCGGTGGTCGCCGCCGCGTTCGCGCAACGCGTGCATGACGGGCGTGAGCGGTACCTCACCGGTGCCGGGGTCGTGGACGGCCTTCTCCTCGCGCACGGGCCGGGCGACGGCGGCCAGTGCAGCCGGGGTGCGCTGTTCGAAGACCTGGCGCGGGGTCAGCAGGAGCCCGCGGCGCCGGGCCGCGCCGACCAGCTGGATGGAGGAGATGCTGTCCCCGCCGAGGGCGAAGAAGCTGTCGTGGACGCCGACTTCGGGGAGCTGCAGGATGTCGGCGACGACCTCGCACAGGATCGCCTCCGCGGTGCCGGCGGGCGCCGGTTCGGCGGCGCCCGGGTGCGGGCCGGGGTCCGGCAGCGCGGCCCGGTCGAGCTTGCCGCTCGCGGTGAGCGGGAGCGCGTCCAGGACCTGCACGTCGGCGGGCACCGTCGAGGAGGGCAGCAGGGCGGCGAGGTGGCCGATCAGGTCTGTGCCGGACGGGGCGTCGGCGTCGGAGCGGGGGGTGACGTAGCCGAGCAGGCGCCCGTCGCGGACGAGTACGGCGGCCTCCCTCACCTCGGGGTGGGTGAGCAGCGCGGCGCGCACCTCGCCCGGCTCGACGCGGACACCGGCGAGCTTCACCTGGTCGTCCGCCCGGCCGGCGAACTCCAGCTCGCCGTGCCGGTTCCAGCGGGCGAGGTCGCCGGTGCGGTACAGGCGGGCGCCGGGCGGGCCGAAGGGGTCGGCGACGAACCGTTCGGCGGTGGCGGCGGGCCGCCCGAGGTAGCCGAGGGCGAGTTGCGCACCGGCCAGGTACAGCTCGCCCCGCACGCCGGGGAGTACGGGGCGCAGTGCGGCGTCGAGGACGTAGGCGCGGGTACCCGCGCCGGGCCGGCCCAGCGGCACCTGGGTGTGCTCGCCGGGGGCGGCGGGGCGGGCGGTGACGTCGACGGCGGCCTCGGCGGGCCCGTACTGGTTGACGACCGTGGCGGGCAGCCGGTCGGCGACGGCCCGCACGAGGGCGTCGTCAAGGGCTTCGCCGCCGCTGAAGATCCACTTGAGGCTCGTGCAGCGGGCCGCCTCCGGTGCTTCGGCGAACAGAGCGAGCAGCGAGGGCACGAAGTGCACGGCGGTGACGCCGTGGCGCCGGATCAGGCCCGCCACGGACGCCGGTTCGAGGTGCGCGTCGGGCGGGACGACGACCACGGCGGCGCCGTCGAGGAGCGGGCCGAAGATCTCCCACACCGAGACGTCGAAGCCGGGCGCCGCCTTGAGCAGCATGCGGTCGCCGGGGCCCAGCGGGTGGGCGCGCCGGGTCCAGCCGAGCCGGTTGGCGAGCGCGCCGTGCGGGACGACGACCGGCTTGGGCTCGCCGGTGGAGCCGGAGGTGTGGACGACGTAGGCGGGTTGGGCCGGGTGGGGCGCCGCGGCGGGCGCTTCGCCGGTGGGCGGGAGGTCCTCGGTCAGGAGCAGCCGCCAGGCTCCGTCGGCGGGCAGCAGGGCGCGGGTGGCCCGGTCGGTGACGACCGCGTGGGGCGGGTTGGCGGCCAGCACGCGGGCCAGCCTGGGGGCCGGGTGGGCGGGGTCCAGGGGCAGGTAGACGGCTCCCGCGTGGTGTGCGGCGTGGGCGGCGACCACCAGTTCCGGGGAGCGCGGCAGCAGCACCGCCACCAGGTCGCCGTCGGTGACTCCGGCGGCGTGCAGCGCGTCGGCCGCGCCGCGCACGCGGTGCAGGAGGGTGCCGTAGGTGAGGACCGTGTCGTCGGTGACGACCGCGGGGGCGTCGGGGGTGCGCTCCGCCTGCGCCGCGAAGTCCCGGGGCAGGCACGGCGGTTCGGCGACGGGCGGTTCGGCACTGTTCCAGGTGACGAGGACCTGGTCGCGTTCGGGTCCGTGCCACGGGTCGAGGGTGCTCAGGGGGGCGTCGGGGCGGGCGGCGAAGTCGGCGAGGACGTCCAGGAAGCGGGCGGCCAGCGACTCGACGGTCTCCCGGTCGAAGAGGTCGGTGCGGTAGGTGATGCCCCCGCCGAGGGCGCCGTCGGGTCCCGGGTCCCGCACCGTGGTGAAGGTCAGGTCGAACTTGGCGGTGCCGGTGCCGACGGGGAACGGCGTGCTGTCCAGACCGGCGAAGGAGGGCCCGCGGGCCACCCGCGTCTGGTGGTTGAGCATCACCTGGAACAGGGGGTGCCGGGACAGTGAGCGTTCCACGTCCAGGACGTCGACGAGGCGTTCGAAGGGCACGTCGGCGTGGTCGAAGTCGTCCAGGTCCCGGTCCCGGACGCGGCGCACTAGCGCGGCCGGGGTGGGGTCCCCGCTCAAGTCCGTACGCAGGACGAGCGTGTTGACGAAGAAGCCCACCAGGTCGTGCACGGCGGCCTCCTCGCGTCCGGCGACGAGGGTGCCCACCGGCACGTCGTCGCCGGCACCCAGCCGCCGAAGGAGCACGGCGAGCGCCGCGTGCGCCACCATGAACGGCGTCGCACCGGTGCGCACGGCCAGTTCGGCGAGCCCCCGGCGGACGGGGTCGGGGACCTCGAACGTGACGACGTCGCCCTTGTACCCGGCACGCGGACCGCGCGGCCGGTCCAAGGGGAGCGGCAGTTCGGGCGGCGCGCCGTCGAGCCGTTCGCGCCAGTGGGCGAGCTGCCGGGCGACCGCGCTGTCCCGCGCGTCCTGCGCCCCGAGCACCTCGCGCTGCCACAGGGTGTGGTCGGCGTACTGCACGGGCAGGGCCGGCATCCGCGGCGGGCGACCCTCGGAGCGGGCCGTGTAGGCGGCCGAGAGGTCGTCGAGCAGCGGGCGCACCGACCACTCGTCGCCCGCGATGTGGTGCAGCACGAGCAGCAGTACGTCGCCGTCGGGGGCGCGCAGGCACAGGGCGCGCAGCGGGAGGTCGCGGGCCAGGTCGAAGGGCTGGGCGGCCTCGCGTTCGAGGGCCGCCACCGCGGCGGGGTCGTCGGCGGCAGCGGCGGGCAGCACCCGCAGCCGCACCTCCCTCTCACCGGCGTCCAGCACCTTCTGGTACGGCACCGACTCGTGCTCGGGGTAGACGGTGCGCAGCACCTCGTGCCGGGCGACGACGTCGGCCAGCGCCTCGCGCAGGGCGGCCGTGTCCAGCGGACCGGTCAGGCGCAGCGCGACGGGCACGTTGTACGCGGCGGACGGCTCGCTCTCCAGCCGGTCGAGGAACCACAGGCGCTGCTGGGCGGGCGACAGCGGGACCCGGTCGGGGCGTTCGGCGTCGGGGCGGGCCACCAGCGGCGGCGTGGAGCGGCCGTCGGGACGCAGGAGGGCGGCGACGGCGGCGGGGGTGCGCGCCTCGAACAGGTCGCGCACGCTCAGCGAGGCGCCGAGGGCGGCGCGGACGGTGCCCGTGAGGCGCATCGCCAGCAGTGAGTGTCCGCCGAGGGTGAAGAAGTCGTCGTGCGGGCCGACTCTTTCCAGCCCCAGTGCCTCGGCGAACAGGGCGCGCAGCAGTTCCTCGCGGGGGCCGCCGCCCGTGCCGTGCGTGTCGTCGGTCGCGTGCGGTGCCGCGGGCGCGGGCAGCGCCGCGCGGTCGACCTTGCCGTTGGCGGTGAGCGGGATGGAGTCGACGGTGACCAGGGCCGCCGGTACGAGGTAGGCGGGCAGCGCGGCGCGCAGTTCGGCGAGGAGTTCCGTCGCCGGACGGGGCCGCTCGGGGGCGGGGACCGTGTAGCCGACCAGGGCGGGACCGCCGGGCAGGTCGTCGCGGACGACGACGGCGGCTCGTGCGACGCCGTCCAGGGCGGCGAGTGCCGCCTCGGCCTCGCCGGGCTCGACGCGGTAGCCGCGCAGCTTGACCTGGTCGTCGGCGCGGCCCAGGAAGTCCAGGGCGCCGTCGGCCCGTTGCCGGACCAGGTCGCCGGTGCGGTACATACGGGCGCCGTCCGGTCCGAAGGGGTCGGCGACGAAGCGTTCGGCGGTCAGGTCCGGGCGGCCGAGGTAGCCGCGGGCCAGTCCGGCACCGGCGAGGTACAGCTCGCCGGCCACGCCGGTGGGCACCGGGCGCAGTGCCGGGTCGAGGACGCGCGGTGCCGTGCCGTCCAGGGGGTGGCCGATCGGGAGCGGCCCGTCGAGGGCGGCGGGGTCCACCGGTCCGGCGGTGGCGAAGGTGGTCGTCTCGGTGGGTCCGTAGCCGTTGGTCACGCGCAGCCCGGGTGCGGCGGCGAGGGCGGCCCGCACGGCGCCGGGCGAAACCACGGCGCCGCCGGTCCACACCTCGCGCAGCCCCGTGAACGCCTCCGGTGCCTCCTGGGCCAGCAGGTCGAACAGGCCCGCGGTGAACCAGGCCGCGTCGGCCCGTCCCGGGGTCAGCAGCTCCCGCCAGCGCTCCGGGTCCGTCGGCCCGTCGGGGGCGAGGACGATCTCGCCGCCGCGCAGCAGCGGCACCCACAGCTCGTAGGTCGAGGCGTCGAAGGAGTGCGGGGAGTGCAGCAGGACCCGGCGGTGCGCGTCGGAGGCGAACCGGGAGTCGGCGGCGAGCGCCAGGATGTCGTCCTGGGTGACGGCCACGCCCTTGGGTTCGCCGGTGGAGCCGGAGGTGTACATCACGTAGGCCAGGGCGGTGCCGGGGAGGCGGGCCGGCGCGGCAGCGGGGTTCTCCGCGCCCACGGGGGTTGCCGCCCCGGTGAGCACGGGGCGGTCGCCCGCGACGCCGGGGCCGGTCTCCCGGGCGACCAGGGCGACGGCCCCGGCGGCGTCCAGGGCGGCACGGGAGCGGGCGGCGGGCCAGTCCGGGTGGAGCGGCAGGTAGGCGGCGCCGGCCCAGTTGACCGCGAGCAGGGCGACGACCAGTTCGGGCGAGCGGGGCAGCAGGATCCCGACCGGGGTCTCGGGACCGGCGCCCACCGCGCGCAGGCGGCCGGCGAACGCCGCCGCACGGCGGGTCAGTTCGGCGTACGTCAGGAGCGGGGTGCCATCCGGGCCGCGGACCGCGACGGCCCCGGGGTCGGCGGCGGCGTGCCGGGCGACCACGCCGGCCGGTGACGGTGCGTCGGCCACGGCGGGGACGGGGCGGGGTGCGACGGGCGCGGGTGCGACGGGCAGGACGTCCAGCGCGCCGGCTGGGCGGTTCAGGTCCCCGGCGAGGGCTTCGAGGGCGGTGGCCAGCCCGCCGAGGACGCGCCGGGCGGTCTCCGCGTCGAACAGGTCGGTGCGGTGCTTGAGCAGCAGCCGGATGCGGCCGCCGTGCGCGGTGGCGGAGAGGGTGAGCGGGTAGTGGGTGGCGTCCCGGCCGCCGGTCCCCCGAACGGTGAGCCCGGCCGCCGCCTCGCTCGCGGTGAGCGCGTCCTCGTCGAAGGGGTAGTTCTCGAACACGGTCATGGTGTCGAACAGCACCGGCAGACCGGACTCGCGCTGGAGGTCCGCGAGCCCGAGGTGCTGGTGGTCAAGCAGGGCCGCCTGGCGGTCGTGCAGAGCGGTGACGATGTCGCGCAGGCTCCGCCCGGGTGCCGTGTCCACCCGTACGGGGACGGTGTTGACGAACAGGCCGAGCATCGCGTCGACGCCGGGAAGGTCGGCGGGGCGGCCGGAGACCGTGGCGCCGAACACCACGTCGGTGTGTCCGGTCAGCCGGGACAGGACCAGCGCCCAGCCGGTCTGGATCAGGGTGTTGAGGGTGGTGCCGGTCGCCCGTGCGGCGGCTTCCAGGGCGTCCCGCAGACGGGGCGGCAGGACGTGCTCGCTCTCGCCGGGTTCGAGGGCGCCCGGGGTGTCCGGGGCGTCGGCCACGAGCGAGGGTGCCTCCAGGCCGCGCAGTTCCTCGCGCCAGGCCTCCAGCGCGGCGTCGCGGTCCCGGTCCGCGAGCCAGGCCAGGTAGTCGGCGTACGGCCTGCGGGGCGCGGGGGTGCCGCCCGCGTAGGCGGTGAACAGGTCGGTGAGGAACAGGGGCGAGGACCAGCCGTCCAGCAGCAGGTGGTGGCTGGTGAACAGCAGGCGCCAGGTGTCGTCGGCCAGCCGGGCCAGGGTGAAGCGGAGCAGGGGCGGGGCGTCGAGGTCGAAGCGGCGGGTGCGGTCCTCGTGGGCCAGCCGTGGCAGGTCGGCCGGGTGGTCGCGCAGGTCGGCCGTGCGCCAGTCCACGGGTCCCGGGCCTGCCACGTACTGCACGAGACGACCGGTCGACAGTTGGCAAAAGCCCGCCCGCAGGACGTCGTGGCGCTCCACGACGGCGCGGGCCGCGCTGCGCAGCCGTTCGGCGTCCAGGTCGCCGGTCAGCTCCAGTTCGAGCTGGACGACGTAGACGTCCGGTGCGTGGGGGTCGGACAGGGCGTGGTAGGCCAGGCCCTCCTGGAGCGGGCTCAGCGGCAGGAGGGTGTGCGGCACGGGTCCGGCCGCGGCGATCTCGGCGATTTCGGCGGGCGTGGGGGCGAGCAGCGGGAAGTCGCCGGGTGTGGGGCCCGCGAAGCCCGGCTCGTGGGCATGCTCGGCCAGTTCGGCGAGGGTGTCGGTGAACCGCTGGGCGAGTGCGTCGACCTGCTCGTGGTCGAGGACGTCGGCGGTGTACGTCCAGCGCAGGGTCAGCTCCGGGCCGTCCGCGCCGTCCAGGGTGGAGGCGTGCAGTTCCAGGACGTGCCCGTCGGTGAGGGCGGGCAGGGAGCCGGTGTCGACGGCGTTCGACTCGGGCGCGGGGCCCCAGTGGCCGTCCTGTGTCGGGGTGCCGAAGCGGCCCAGGTAGTTGAAGGCGATCCGGGCTCCGCTCGGTGCCTGGTCGTGCAGGAGGCCGTAGCCGGTGCCGTGTCCCGGTACGGCGCGCAGGGACTCCTTGGCGCGCTGCACGGCCTCGCCGGCGTGGCCGTCGCCGGGCGTCAGGCGGAGGGGGTACTGGGTGGTGAACCAGCCGACGGTCCGGGAGAGTTCGGCCCCCTCCACCAGGTCCTCGTGCCGGCCGTGGGACTCCAGGTCCACGAGGACGCCGCCCGGGCCGGGTCGGAGGGCGCGGGCCAGGGCGCCGAGGAGGATCTCGTCGGGGCCCG
This sequence comes from Streptomyces sp. NPDC093065, assembly GCF_044754585.1. Classification (NCBI taxonomy): domain Bacteria; kingdom Bacillati; phylum Actinomycetota; class Actinomycetes; order Kitasatosporales; family Streptomycetaceae; genus Streptomyces; species Streptomyces sp. NPDC093065. The sequence goes on from NZ_JBIVPJ010000015.1 coordinate 165,553, forward strand.
CGCGGAAGGCGGCGGCGACCCGGGTGAGCAGGTCGCCGGTGAGGGCGGGCGGCAGGACCGTGCGCAGTTCGACGGGCTCCCCGGTGCCGGACGGGGCGGGGAACGGCGGCTGTGCGGCGGCCAGTTCGGCCTGCCAGTACCCGCGCTCGCCGGTGAGGCCGTCGGCCGCGTCCCACAGCTCCCGGGACCAGCGTCCGAAGGCGGTCCCCGTCGGCGGCGGCACCTCGGCGCCCCCGGCGGCGCGCTCCAGGTCGGCCAGGAGGATCCGCCAGGACACCGCGTCGACGACCAGGTGGTGCGCCACCAGCAGCAGCCGCCCGTCCTCCGCCGCGCCGTCGCCCGCGCCGCGCGGGAAGTACACCGCCTGCACCGTCCGGCCCTCGGCCGGGTCGAGGCGCCGGACCGCGGCGCGCGACTGCTCGGCGATCAGCTCGCGCAGGGTGTGCTCGTCCGTGCCGGTCGCGTCGGCCACGACGACTTCGTGCGCGGGCTTGTCCAGGGTCTCCAGGACGGTGCGCCCGTCGGGGTCCGTGGTGGTGCGGGCGCGCAGCATGCCGTGCGCGGCCACGACGGCGTCCAGGGCGCCGCGCAACACGCTCTCCCCCAGGCCCGCGGGGACGGTGAGCAGGATCGCCTGGTGGAAGGTGCGCCAGTGTTCCGGCATGCGTTCCAGCCAGCGCATGAGGGGGGTGAGCGGGATCGGTCCGCTGTCCTGGGCGGTGCCGGCGTGGCCGCGCAGGGGCCGCACGGCGGCGGCGAGGGCCTGCGGGGTGCGCAGCTCGAAGACCTGGCGGGCGGAGAGGTCGAGTCCCGTGGCGCGGGCGCGGGCGACGAGTTGGATGGAGGAGATGCTGTCGCCGCCGAGGGCGAAGAAGGAGTCGTCCGCGGCCACCCGGTCGAGGTTCAGCACCTCGCCGAAGAGCGTGGTCAGTTCGCCGGCCGGACCGTCCCCGGCGGGGAGCGTGCCGGTGGCGCGGGTGGGCGCGGGCAGGGCGGTGCGGTCGACCTTGCCGTTGGGGCTCAGCGGCAGGGCGTCCAGGACGACGAGCCGGGAGGGCACCAGATAGTCGGGCAGGTCCCGGGCAAGGGCGTCGAGCAGTTCCCCCTCGGTGGGTCCGGCGCCGGGTTCGGGCACCGGGTAGCCGACGAGCATCGGGCGGCCGGGGGTGTCCTCGCGGAGTACGGCGGCGGCCTGCCGGACGCCGGGCAGCGCGGTCAGGCTCCGCTCCACCTCTCCCAGTTCTATGCGGAAGCCGCGCAGCTTCACCTGGCCGTCGGCGCGGCCCAGGTACTCCAGCTCGCCGTCGGCGTTGCGCCGGGCCAGGTCACCGGTGCGGTACATGCGGGTGCCGGGCGGGCCGTAGGGGTCGGCGACGAAGCGCTCCGCGGTGAGCGCGGGCCGGCCCAGGTAGCCGCGGGCCAGTCCGGTGCCGGAGACGTACAGTTCGCCGGCGGTGCCGGGCGGGACCGGCTGGAGGTGCGCGTCGAGCAGCCGTACGGCGGTGCCGTCGACGGGACGGCCGATGGGCGCGGGTCCGCGCAGTCCGTCCGCCGTGCAGCGCCACAGGGTGGCGTCGACGGTGGTCTCGGTGGGCCCGTAGGAGTTGAACATGCGGGTGCGGGCGGCCCAGTCGCGGATGAGGCCGGGCGGGCAGGCCTCACCCGCGACGATCAGGGTGCTGCCGGGGTCGACGGCGGCGGGCGGCAGCGCGGCGAGCACGGCGGGCGGGACGGTGAGGTGGGTGACGCTGTGCGCGGTGAGGAACTCGGCGAGCGGGGCGCCGAGGCGCTGCTCGGCGGGGACGATCTCCAGTGCGGCGCCCGCCGTCAGCGCCATGACGATCTCCCAGACGGAGGTGTCGAAGCTGAGCGAGGCGAACTGGAGCACCCGGGAGCCGGGTCCGGCGCCGAAGCCGTCGTGGAGGGTCGCGGCCAGGTCGGGCAGCCCGGCGTGGGACACGACGACGCCCTTGGGGCGGCCGGTGGAGCCGGAGGTGTAGATGACGTACGCGGCCGAGGCGGAGGCCAGGGTCCGCCACCCCCGCGCCTCGGCGGCCGGCGGGCCGGCGGTGAGGAGAGCGGGGTCGAGTTCCAGGCAGGGGGTGCCGTCGAGGGGGGCGCCGGGAGCGGTCAGGGTGAGCACGGGGGCGGAGTCGGTGAGCATGTGGGCGATGCGCTCGGCCGGGTAGCCGGGGTCGACCGGCACGTAGGCCGCGCCGGCCTTGAGCACCGCGAGCATGGCGACGACGGCCTCGACGGTCCGGGGCAGCGCGACGGCGACGCGGTGCTCGGGCCGGGCGCCGTGCGCGGTCAGGAGGGCGGCCAGCCGGTCGGCCGCCTCGTCCACCTGCCGGTAGGTCAGCTCGGTGCGCGCCGCACCCGCCAGGGTCGGTCCGGCCAGCGCGGGACGTGCGCCGTGTGCGGCGACCTGGCGGGCGAAGAGCGCGGGCAGGGTGCCCGAGGCGTGCGGCAGCGCCGGCCGGGCGGTGCGGGGCCCGGCGAGCAGGGCGGCGCGTTCGTCGGCGTCGAGGAGGTCGATCCGGTGCAGGGGGGTGGTGGGCTGCTCGGCCACCGCGGTCAGGAGCCGGACGTAGCGCCGGGCGAGTGCCTCGGCCGTGGCGGGCTCGAAGAGGTCGCGGGCGTACTCCAGGACGCCTTCGAGACCGTCGGCGCCGTCGCGCTCCACCAGGGTGAAGGTGAGGTCGAACTTGGCGGCCCCGGCGGCGGCCCGGATCGCGGTGGTGGTCACACCGGGCAGGCCGATCTCGTCGGCGGCGCGGTTCTCGTAGGCGAGCATCACCTGGAAGAGCGGGTGGCGGGCGAGCGAGCGGTGCGGGCTCAGCTCGGTCACCAGGGTCTCGAAGGGCACGTCGGCGTGCGCGTAGGCGGCCAGGTCGGTGCGGCGCGCCCGCTCCAGCAGGGTGGTGAAGTCGGGGTCGCCGGAGGTGTCGGTACGCAGGACCAGGTTGTTGACGAAGAAGCCGACCATGTCGTCCAGCGCGGTGTCGTGGCGTCCGGCGACGGGCGTGCCGATCACCACGTCGGTGCCGGCGCCGGTCCGGGTGAGCAGGGCGGCCAGGGCGGCGTGGCTCACCATGAACAGGGAGCCGGCGGCGGAGCGCGCGAGGGCCCGCAGTCCCCGGTGTGTGTGCGGGGGCACGGTGAAGCGGGCGAAGCCGCCCCGGAAGCTGGGCGTGGCGGGGCGGGGACGGTCGGCGGGCAGCGCGGTCTCCTCGGGGAGGCCAGCCAACTGCTCTCTCCAGTAGCGGAGTTGGCCGGCGAGTGCACCCGCGTCCTCGCCCGCACTCACGTCCCCGCCCCCGTCCTGTCCCAGTCGGTCGCGGAGCCACAGGGTCCAGTCGGCGTACTGCACGGGCAGCGGCGGCAACTCCGGCGCCTTGCCCCGGACACGGGCGCCGTACGCGGCGGCCAGGTCGGCGAGCAGCGGCCGGGCGGACCACTGGTCGGCGGCGATGTGGTGCACGACCAGGGCGACGACGTGCTGCTGCGCGCCGAGCCGGAGCAGGGTGGCGCGCAGGGGCGGGCGGTGCTCTACGTCGAAGGGGGCGGTGACGGCCTCGGTGACCGCGCCGTCGAGGTCCCGGTCAAACGCGTCGAGGACGGTGAGCGGGTCCTCGAGGTCCTCCGGTGCCAGTACGTGCTGCCGGGGCGTGCCCGCGGTCGACGGGAAGACGGTGCGCAGGCTCTCGTGGCGGAGCTGGACGTCCCGCAGGGCCTCACGCAGTGCGGGGACGTCGAGGGGGCCGGTGAGCCGGGCGACGAAGGGGATGTTGTAGTCGGCGCCGGGGCCGTGCAGCTGCTGGAGGAACCACAGCCTGCGCTGGGCCGGGGAGAGCGGGATGAGCGCGGGGCGTTCACGCGGGGCGAGCGGCGGTCCTTCGGCGGTGGGGCCTTCGGCGGCGCGGCGGGCGAGTTCCGCCACGGTGGGTGCCTCGAAGACGTCGCGTACGGACAGACCGGTGCCGAAGGCGCCCCGGATCCGGGAGGCCAGACGGGTGGCCAGCAGCGAGTGGCCGCCCAGGGCGAAGAAGTCGGCCTCGGCGTCGACCCGTTCGCGCCCCAGGAGCTGCGCGAAGAGTCCGGCGACGATCTCCTCGTGCCAGGTGGCGGGGGCGCGGCCGGACGCGGTCCGCCGGTCCTCCGGTTCGGGGAGCGCGGCCCGGTCCAGTTTGCCGTTGCCGGTCAGCGGCCAGCCGTCGACCGGTACGACGGCGGCGGGCACCAGGTGTTCCGGCAGGCGTTCGCGCAGCGCGCGGCGCAGCCGTGCCGGGTCCACCGGTTCTCCGGCCGGAGTGACCCAGGCGACGAGCCGGACGGCGCCGTCGGGTCCCGGCCGGGCCAGCACCACGGCGTCGGCGACCTCGTCCAGCGCGGCGAGGGCCGCGCGGGCCTCGCCGGGCTCCACCCGGAAGCCGCGGATCTGCACCTGGTCGTCGGCGCGTCCGAGGTGGTCGAGGTCGCCGTCCTCGGTCCAGCGGGCGAGGTCGCCGCTGCGGTACATGCGGGTGCCGGGCGGACCGTAGGGGTCGGCGACGAACCGGGTGGCGGTGAGCGGGAGGCGGCCCAGGTAGCCGTGGGCGAGGCCGGGGCCGGCCACGTGGATCTCGCCGGTGCGGCCGGGGCCGACCGGGCGCAGCGCGGTGTCCAGGAGCCGGACGGAGAGGTCGTCCAGCGGCCGTCCGACGGTGCCGGCGGGAACGTCCGCGAATCCCGTGTGGTCCAGCAGGTGGTGGGTGACGTGGACGGTCGTCTCGGTGATGCCGTACATGTTGACCAGTTCGGGGCCGGACTCGCCCACGGCCCGCTGCCACGCCCGCAGTCGGGCCGGTTCCAGGGCCTCGCCGCCGAAGATCACCACGCGCAGGGCGAGTCCCTCGGGTCCGGGGCCCTCGTCGGCGAGGAGTGCGTCCGTGAGCTGGTGGAAGGCGGAGGGCGTCTGGTTGAGCACGGTGACGGCCTCGCGGCGCAGCAGGGCGGCGAACTCCTCCGGTGCGCGGGTCGTCGCGCGGGGTACGACGACGAGCCGGCCGCCGGTGAGCAGCGCGCCGAAGATCTCCCAGACGGAGAAGTCGAAGGCGAAGGAGTGGAAGAGGGTCCACACGTCCTCGCCGTCGAAGCCGAACACCTCGTCGGTGGTGTCCAGCAGCCGCAGCACCTGCTGGTGGCCGACGACGACGCCCTTCGGGGTGCCGGTGGAGCCGGAGGTGTGGATGACGTAGGCGGGGGACGCGGCGGGTACGGCGACCGGCCCGGCGGGGTCGGACGCGGCGAGCCGGGCGGTGCTGTCCGGGGCGTCCAGCGCGATCCAGGCCGTGCCCGTGTCCGTCGGGAGGGCGGCGCGCAGTGCGGTGGTGGTGAGTCCCGCGGCCGGGCGTGCGGTGCCCAGTTGCGCCGCTGCACGGCCCGTGGGGAGGTCCGCCGGCAGCGGCAGGTAGGCGGCGCCCGTCTTCAGGATGCCGAGCAGGGCGCCGATCTGCTCGAAGGACGGTTCGAGGCACACGGCGACGAAGGTGCCGGGCCCGGCGCCGTGTTCGCGCAGGAGCCGGGCCAGGCGGCCGGAGTACGCGTCGAGTTCGCGGTAGGTGTGTTCTTCCCCGGCGTCCGTGACGGCGACGGCATCCGGGGTGCGGGCGGCCGTCTCCGCGAAACGGGCGGTGAGGGTGTCCTCGGGCGGCGGGCCCGCCTCCAGGGCGGCACCGTCCTCCAGGGCACGGTGCCGCTCGTGCGCCGCGAGGAGTTCGACGGCGCCCGCGGGGGTGTCGGGCCGGTCGGCGAGGGCGGTCAGGACGCGGACGTAGGCGGCGCCCAGTGCCCGGGCCTGTTCCTCGGACACCAGGTCGGGACGGTGGCGCAGGACGACGCGGGGCTCCGGGCCGGGGTGGACGACGACGGTCACCGGGTAGTGCGTGGCGTCCTCCCCCACCGCGGAGGTGACGGTGAGACCACCGGCGGCCTGGGCCTCGGCGAGGGCCCCGGAGTCCACGCCGAAGTTCTCGACGACGATCAGGGTGTCGAACAGCGGGCCGAGTCCCACGAGCCGCTGGATGTCGGCGAGCCCCAGGTGTTCGTGGTCCAGCAGCCGGGTCCGCTCCCGCTGGAGGTCGGCGGCGGTCGCGGCGAGGGAGCGCCACGGGGAGGCCCGGACGAGCACGGGCAGGGTGTTGATGAAGAGCCCGATCATGGATTCGGCGCCGTCCAGGTCGGCGGGCCGGCCGGAGACCGTGGTGCCGAAGACGACGTCGTCACGGCCGGTCAGCCGGGCCAGGGTGATGCCCCAGGCCGCCTGGTAGGCCGTGGCGGTGGTGACCCGGTGGCCGGCGGCGAGGGTGCCGAGACCCGCCGCGGTGGCGGCCGGTACGCGCAGCTCGGTCTGGAGCGGCACGGCGGGCGCGGCGGTACTGCCCGGGGCCGGGGACGCGAGCAGGGTCGGCTCGGCCAGGCCGGACAGCGCCTCGCGCCAGGCTGCCTCGGCGGCGGCGCGGTCACGGGTGGCGAGGTGGGCGAGGAAGTCCCGGTAGGGGCGCACCTCGGGCAGCGGCACGGCGGTGGCGGACCCGCTGTGCAGGGCGTAGGCGGCGAACAGCTCCCGGCCGAACAGGGGCATGGACCAGCCGTCGAGCAGGACGTGATGGGCGGTGACCACGAGCCGGTGGGCGCGGTCGCCGAGCCGGATCAGCGTGAGCCGCAGCAGAGGGGGCCGCTCGGGGTCGAACCGGTGGGCTCGCTCCTCGTCGAGGATCCGCCCGGCCTCCCTCGTACGGCGGTCGGGGGCGAGTTCGCGCAGGTCGGCCTCCCGGAAAGGCACCGACCAGGTGGACGGCACCACCTGCACGGGACGGTCCAGTCCCTCGTCGACGAAAGCGACGCGCAGGTTCGGGTGCCGGCGCAGCACGGTGTCGACGGACCGGCGCAGCACGGCGCCGTCCAGCGGGCCGTCCAGGTCGAGGACCAGACGCAGGGTGTAGACGTCCGGGCCCGAGCTGTCGAGGCCGGAGTGGAAGAGCAGTCCTTCCTGCAGGGGTGTCAGCGGAAGGATGTCGTCCAGGCCGTGGTCGGGGCCGTTCTCGGCGCTCACCGGTTCCTCCATCGGGCTGCGAGCCGTGCTGTCTGTTCGGGGCTGAGCGGCGACAGGGGCGCGCTCGCCCCGGCCGTCGGGGGTGCGGGGGCCTCGGTCTGACGCGCGGTGGCGCCGGGTGCCGCCGTACGGGCTTCCCGGGCCGCCCCGCGCAGGGTGTCGAGCCAGCGGGTGCCGAGGTCTTCGGCGACGGCGTCGTCGACGGCAGAGGGCGCCCAGGTGAGGCGGGTGTGCAGTTCCGGGCCGCGCGGGGTGTCGCGGGTGACCGCGTTGATCTCCAGTGCGTGGGCCATCGGCAGGTCCGGGTCGATGCCGCCGCCGAGCACGGGCGCTTCGGGGGCCGCCGTCCAGGGGACACCGGTGTCCGCCGGGGTGCCGAAGCGGCCCAGGTAGTTGAAGGACAGCGCGGGTGCGGGCCGGTCGGCGAGCCCTGTCCCGGCGTCGGGGAGCAGGTGGCGCAGCAGTCCGTAGCCGATGCCGTTGTCGGGCAGGGCGAGCAGGTCGCCACGCACCCGGGCGACGGTGTCCGCGAAGCTCTCGTCCGTGCCCGCGGCGAGGGCGACGGGGTAGAGGGAGGTGAACCAGCCCACGGTCCGGGAGAGGTCAAAGCCCTCGCGGATCTGCTGTTCCCTTCCGTGTCCCTCGACATGGGCGAGGAAGCGGACCGTGGACCCGCCGTCGGCGGCGCGTACGGCGGTGGCCAGGGCGGCGAGCAGGACGTGCTGCACCGAGGCGTCGAAGCGTTCCACGGCCCGGGTCAGCAGGTCTGCGGTGTCCTCGGGCGGCAGCACGAACACCTGGTGGCGAGCCGCCGCCACGGTGCCCGGCGGAGCAGCGCGGCGGACGCCGGGCAGGTCGGCCGGTGTGCTCAGCACGCGCTGCCACAGGGGCAGTTCGTCCCGGCGGTCGTGTGCCAGTCGTGGCAGCTCCGCCGCCCAGCCCCGGAAGGGAGTGGGCACGCCGGCCGGGGCGAGCGCCCGGTCCTCGCGTACGGCGTGCCACGCCTCGGCGAGGTCGTCGAGGAGGATGCGCCAGGAGACACCGTCCACGACCAGGTGGTGCGCGACGAGCAGCAGCCGCCCGGTGCGGGACCGGGTGGCCCCGTACCAGCGGGTGCGGAGCATGTGTCCGGCGGCCGGGTCGAGCCGGGCCGCCAGCTCGTCGACGTCGCGGCCGACCGACTCGGCGTCGAACAGCCGGGCGGCCTCGCGGTGGTCTGGGAGGTGGGCACGGTCGCCGGCATCGGGACCGGGGACGACGAAGGTGCCGGCGTCGGCGTCGAGGCGGGCGCGCAGGACGTCGTGGCGGCCGACCACGGCGTCCAGGACGGCGTTCAGCTGTCCGGCCTCGATGCCGTCGGGGAGCGTGAGCAGCATGGACTGGCTGAACCTGCCGACAGGGCCGCCGCGTTCGAGGAGCCAGCGCATGATGGGCGTGAGCGGTGCGCTGCCCGTCGCACCGGGCGCTGCGTCGGTGATGGTGACGGTGCCGCGGTCGCCCAGCAGTGCGGCCAGGGCACGGACACTGGGGTGCTCGAAGACCTCGCGCGGGGTCACCCGCAGCCCGGCCGCTCTGACCCGGGAGGCGAGTTGGAGGGACAGGATGCTGTCGCCGCCGAGGTGGAAGAAGTCGTCCTCGGCGCCGACCGCCGGCAGTCCCAGTACCCGGGCGAACGCCTCGGCGAGCGCGGTCTCCAGGGGACCTTCGGGGGCGGCGTCCCCGACGGCGTCGGTGAAGTCCGGTTCGGGCAGGGCCTTGTGGTCCAGTTTGCCGTTGGGGGTGAGCGGCAGCGCGGGCAGGGTGACGAACGCGGTGGGCACCATGTGGTCGGGCAGAACCCGGGCCAGGTCGGTGCGCAGGCGTTCGGTGTCCAGCGTGTCCGGGCCGTCCGTGTCCTCCGTGCGGTCCGTGCGGTCCGTGCGGTCCGGAACGACGTAGGCGACCAGGCGGCGGGGCCCGTCGGAGGCGTCGCCGCCTGCGCCGCGGACGACGACGGCCGCCGAGCCGACCCCGGGCCGCGCCTCCAGGCGGGCGGTGATCTCACCCGGCTCGACGCGGAAGCCCCGGATCTTGACCTGGTCGTCGGCGCGGCCGTGGTAGTGCAGGACGCCCTCGGCGTCGCGGGAGACCAGGTCGCCGGTGCGGTACATGCGGGAGCCGGGCGGGCCGTACGGGTCGGCGGTGAAGCGGCTCGCGGTCAGGCCCGGCCGGCGCAGGTAGCCCTGGGCGACGCCGTCCCCGGCGGCGTACAGCTCGCCGGTGGTGCCGGCCGGGACCGGTCGCAGCATGCCGTCCAGGACGTGCAGGCGCACGCCGTGCAGGGGCGTGCCGATGGCGGGCGTGCCCCGGCCGTCGAGCGGGGCGCTCATGGTGACGCAGGCCGTGGCCTCGGTGGGACCGTAGGCGTTGACCATGCGGCGGCCGGGTGCCCAGCGGGCGGCGAGTGCCGCGGTGCACGCCTCGCCGCCGACGACGAGGGTGTGCAGGGTGCCGGCGTTCTCGGGGTCGAGTCCGGTCAGCGCGGTCGGTGGGATCAGCGCGTGCGTGATACGGCGGCCGGTCAGCGTCTCGCCGAGGAGTTCTCCCGCGAGCGGCCCGGGCTCCGGGATCACCAGGGTGGCCCCGGTGGCCAGGGCCATGAGGCTCTCCATGACGGACGCGTCGAAGGAGGGCGAGGCCAGCTGGAGGACCCGGCCGGTGGCGTCGATGCCGAGGCGTTCGGCCTGTGCGGTCGCGAGGGCGGCCAGTCCGGCGTGCGTGGTGACGACGCCCTTGGGGCGACCGGTGGAACCGGAGGTGTAGATGACGTAGGCGGGGTGCCGGGAGGTGACGGGCACCCGCACGCCGGCGGTACGGTCGGCTCCGGACGGTTCGGTGTCGGCACCGGTGGGTTCGTCGTCGGCTCCGGCGGGTCCGTCGTCGACGAAGAGGGCGTCCGGGAAGCGGTCCACCAGCTCCCGGTGGCTCAGTACGAGGACGGGAGCCGCGTCGTCCAGCATGTAACGCGCCCGCTCGGCCGGATAGTCGGGGTCGATCGGCAGGTGGGCGGCGCCGGCCTGCTGGACCGCGAGCTGGGCGACCACGAGGTCCACCGAACGCGGCAGCGCGAGCGCCGCGAGGTCGCCGGGGCGCAGTCCGGCGGTGGTCAGCCGCGCGGCCAGGGCTCGGGCGCGGGCGTCGAGTCCGGCGTACGTCAGGGTCTCCCCCGGGCCTTCAACGGCGGGTGCCGTGGGCCGGGCGGCCACCTGACGGGCGACGAGGTCCGCCCAGGTCGCCGGTGTGGGCGCGGCCGGTCCGTCCGCGTGGGCGGGGAGGGCGGCGCGCTCGGCGGGCAGCAGCGGATCGAGGGCGGCCACGGGGGTGTCGGGCGCCTCGCAGAGCAGCCGCAGCATGTGCAGCGCCCGCTCGGCGTACCGTTCGGCCTCGGTCGCGGTGAGGCAGCCCGGCTGGTACGCGACGCGCAGGGTGAGTTCGTCGCCCGGTACGGCGACGAAGGTGAGCGGGTAGTGCGTGGCGTCGCTCCCGCGCACCTCTGCGACACCGATACCGGCGGCCTCGGCGAGGGCGTCCGTCGGGTCCGCGGGGTAGTTCTCCAGCGCGGTGAGGGTGTCGAAAAGGGTGCCGTGACCGGTGGCCCGCTGGATGTCGGCGAGGCCGAGGTGGTGGTGGGGCAGGAGTCCGGTGAAGGCGTCCCTGACCTCGGTGAGCAGTTCGCCGAGGGTCTGTTCGGGCCGGAGGCGGACCCGGACCGGCACGGTGTTGACGAACAGGCCGATCATCTCGTCGGCCCGGGGCACGTCGGCGGGGCGGCCGGAGACGACGCTGCCGAAAACGACGTCGCGGCGGCCCGTGGCGGTGGAGAGGACGAGGCCCCAGGCGGCTTGGAGAAGGGTGGCCAGGGTCAGGTCCCGGCTCCGGGCGAAGGCCGTCAGCCGCCCGGTCAGCGCGCGGTCGGCAAGGCGGACGCACTCCTCGGGAAGTTGTGTCTCGTACCGCGCGTCCGGTGCGACCAGGGTGGGTCCGTCCAGGTCCGCCAGGGCGGTGTGCCAGGCGTCCTCGGCGGCCGGGCGGTCCTGGCTGTGCAGCCACCGCAGGTGGTCGAGGTGGTCGGGTCCGGTGCCGGGCAGTTCGGCTCCTCCGTAGGCGTGCAGCAGCTCCCGGACGAGCAGCGGCACCGACCAGCCGTCCAGCACCAGGTGGTGGGCCGTCAGGACCAGGTCGGTGCGGGTGTCCTCGCGGTGCACGACCAGGCAGCGCAGCAGCGGGGGTGCGTCCAGGTCGAAGCGGCGGACGCGTTCGTCCTCGATGCGGCGCCGGGCGCGGCGCTCGGTCTCGCGCGGGGTGCGGCGGCGCAGGTCGACTTCCGTGACGTCCGCCCGCGCCGCCCGCAGCTGTCGTGACCAGCCCGTGTCGGTCCGGGTGAAGCCGGTGCGCAGCGGCGCGTGCCGCTCCAGTACCCGTTGGAGGGCGGCCCGGAGCCGTTCGGTGTCGACCCGGCCGGTGAGGGCGAGGACGACCTGTACGTGATAGACGTCCAGGTCGCCGTCGCCGCCCCGGGTGTCGTAGTGCGAGTGGAAGAGCAGGCCCTCCTGGAGCGGGGTCACCGGCCAGGGGCCTTCGGGGCCGAGCCCGGCGAGGGCGGTGGCCGGGGACCGGGCGGGGTCGTCGGGCCGGGCGGGTTCCTCGGGGCGGGCGGCGGCGAGCAGGCCGCGCACGGTGCGGTGCCGGAAGACGTCCTGCGGGGTGATGAGGAGGCCCGACTTGCGTGCGGCGGCGACGAGTTGGATGGACAGGATGCTGTCGCCGCCCAGGGCGAAGAAGCTGTCGTCGACCCCGACGTGGTCCGTGTGGAGCAGGTCGGCGAAGAGCCCGGCGAGCCGCCGCTCCTGCGGTGTGGCGGGCTCGGTCCCCGCCCCGTCCCCGCCGAGCCGGGGTGCGGGCAGCGCGGACCGGTCGAGCTTGCCGTTGGCGGTGACCGGCAGCGCGTCCAGGGGCTCCACGGTGCTGGGCAGGAGGTGGGCGGGAAGGCGTTCGGCGAGGTGCGTGGTGAGGTCGGGCAGCGGCTCGTCGCGGCGGGCGGGTACGACGTGGGCGACGAGGTGTCCCGCGCCGGTGGCCGGGTCGGTCCAGACGGTCACGGCGCTGTGCGCGACGGCCGGGTGGGCGTCGAGTACGGCGGTGATCTCCCCCGGTTCGATGCGCAGGCCGCGCAGCTTGATCTGGTCGTCGGCGCGTCCGAGGTGGTCGAGTTGACCGTCGTGGCGCCACCGGGCGAGGTCGCCGGTGCGGTAGAGGCGGGCGCCGGGCGGGCCGTAGGGGTCGGCGGTGAAGCGTTCGGCGGTGAGCGCGGGGCGTCCCTGGTAGCCGAGGGCGAGTTGGGCACCGGCCAGGTACAGCTCGCCGGGAATGCCGGGCGGTACCGGGCGCAGGGCGGCGTCCAGGACCAGGGCCCGGGTGTTCCACACCGGCCGGCCGATGGGGACGGCGACGGCCGTGGCATCCGCCGGGGTGGTGTGCCGGGCGGTGACGTCGACGGCGGCCTCGGTGGGGCCGTACAGGTTGTGCAGTTCGGCGTGCGGGGCGATCCGGGCGACGGAGGTGACGGCGGCCGGCGGAAGGGTCTCGCCGCTGGCGAGGACACGGCGCAGGCTCCGGCAGTCGGCGGGTTCGGCGACCGTGGTGAAGGCGGCGAGCATGGACGGTACGAAGTGCACGGTGGTGACGGCCTGTTCGCGCACGATGCGGGCCAGCGCGGCCGGGTCGCGGTGGTCGTCGGCTCCCGCGGTCACCAGGGTCGCGCCGGCCAGCAGCGGCCAGAACAGCTCCCACACCGAGACGTCGAAGCTCGCGGGCGTCTTGAGCAGCACCCGGTCGTCGGCGCCGAGGGCGTACGTCTCCTGGGCCCACAGCAGCCGGTTGACGATCGCGGAGTGCTGGACGAGGACGCCCTTGGGCCGCCCGGTGGAGCCGGAGGTGAACAGGAGGTAGGCGGGGTCCGCGGGCAGGGGCCCGGCGCCGGCCGGCGGCGGGACGGCAGAGCGCGGTCCGATCGGGTCGAGTACGGGCAGGCCGTCCGGGTTGACCCGGTCGGCGAGCGCGCCGGTGGTCACGACGCAGTGGGCGCCGGAGTCGGTGAGCAGCTCCCGGACGCGGGACACCGGCAGTTCGGGGTCGATCGGCAGATACGCGGCACCCGCGCGCTGTACGGCGTGCACGGCGAGGACGAGTTCGGGCGAGCGGGGCAGGGCGACGGCGACCACCCGGCCGCGTCGGGCGCCCAGTTCGGCGAGCGCGTGCGCGAGCCGGTCGGCCTCGGTGTCGAACTCGGCGTAGGTCCAGCGCCGTTCGCCGTCCGTCAGCGCCTCCCGGTCCGGGGTGCGGTGGGCCTGGCGGCGGACCAGCTCCGGCACCGTGGCGGGCGGCAGGTCACGGCTCTCGCCGGTGGCGGCGCCGAGCACCGCCCTGCGCCCCTCCGCGTCCGACAGCAGGGGTGCGGCCGTCAGGGGCAGGTCGGGATGCGTGGTGCACCAGTCGAGCAGCGCGGTGAACCGTCGTCCCAGGGCCGCCACGGTCGCGGCGTCGAACAGCGCCGTGCGGTAGTTGAAGGCGGCGGACAGGTGGTCGCCGTCCGGTCGTTCCACCACCGCCAGGGTCAGGTCGAACTTGGCGCCCTTGGTCTCGATCAGTTCGACGTCCACGGGTACGCCGTCGAAGTCGGCGCGTCGTCCGGGGGTGCGCTGGTGCACCAGGGCCACCTGGAAGAGCGGGTGGCGGGAGAGGGAGCGTTCTGGTTCCAGCGCGTCGACCAGGCGCTCGAAGGGCAGCTCGCCGTGCTCGAAGGCGTCCAGATCCGTCGCCCGCACCCGGTCCACGAGTTCCCGGAAGGTGGGGTCGCCCGAGGTGTCGGTGCGCAGGACGACCGTGTTGGCCATCAGGCCCGGCATCTCTTCGAGGGCCCGTTCGGTGCGTCCGCTCAGGACCGTGCCGATCGGCAGGTCGGTGCCGGCGCCGTGCGCGGTGAGCAGGGCGGCCAGGGCGGCGTGCAGCACCATGAAGAGCGTGCTGCCGGTGTGGGCGGCGAGTGTCTCGGCGGCATGCAGGACGCCGCCGGGGACGGTGAACTCGACCGAGTCGCCGTCCTGGTCGACCTCGGCGGGCCGCGGCCGGTCCAGCGGCAGCGGGATCTCGGCCGGGGCCCCGGCCAGCCGCTGCCGCCAGTGGTCGAGCAGCGGCTGCTCGCGGGTGGTGAGGGCGCTCGCCTGCCAGAGGGTGTAGTCGGCGTACTGGTGCCGGGGCACGGGCGGGGAGCCGGTGTCGTGCAGCCGGGCGGAGTAGAGCGCGGCCAGGTCGTCGACGAGCGGGGCGAGGGACCATTCGTCGAAAGCGATGTGGTGCAGGAGGAGGAGCAGGCTGCGCTCCCCCGTCGGCCCCTCGATCAGGTGCACGCGCAGCGGCGGCTCGGCCTCCAGGTCGAATTCCCGGTCGGCCAGGGCGCGTGCCGTGGCGGCCGGGTCGGTCGCGGGCACCGGTGGCCCCACGGCCGGGTCGGGGGTGGGCAGGACGTGCTGAACCGGGTGCCCCTCGGGCGCCGGGTAGGCGGTGCGCAGGATCTCGTGCCGCTCGACCAGGTCGTGCACGGCGCCGGTCAGGGCTTCGGTGTCGAGCGGCGCGATGGGGCGCAGCAGCAGCGGCACGGCGTAGGTGCGGGCGGCTCCGCCGAGCCGGTGCAGGAACCACAGGCGGGCCTGTGCCGGCGAGAGCGGCAGTGCGGCCGGCCTTTCCGCGACGGCGAGCGGCGCGGCGGCCGTCCGGGCGAGGTCGGCCGCCCCGGTGGCGGACAGCCGCGCGGCGAGGGCGGCGACGGTGCGGGCCTCGAAGAGGGTGCGTACGGCGACCTCCCTGCCGAGGGCCGACCGGATGCGGTTGGCGAGGCGGGTGACGAGCAGCGAGTGCCCGCCAAGGGCGAAGAAGTCGTCGTCGACGCCGACCTCGGGCACGCCGAGGACGCTGCCGTACAGCTCGCTCAGGGTGCTTTCGAGGGCGGTGCGCGGGGCGGTTGCCCCGGCCTGGCGGGAGGTGTCGGGTACCGGCAGTGCGGCCCGGTCGAGCTTTCCGTTGGCGGTGAGCGGCAGCGCGTCGACGGTGACGAAGGCCGTCGGCACCATGTGCTCGGGCAGTGCGGCGGCGCAGGCTTCGCGCAGTCGCCCCGCAGGCGCGGTGCCGGTCGTGTAGGCGACCAGTCCGGGCCCTGCGGGCAGGTCGGTGCGCAGGACGACGGCGGCCGTGCGCACGTCGGGGTGGCGGCCGAGTACCGCCTCGATCTCGCCGGTCTCCACCCGGAAGCCGCGCAGCGACACCTGGTCGTCTGCGCGTCCCAGGTACTGGAGTTGCCCCGACGCGGACCAGCGGGCGAGGTCGCCGCTGCGGTATATGCGGCTGCCACGCGGGCCGAACGGGTCGGCGAGGAACCGGGTCGCGGTCAGCGCGGGCAGGCCGTGGTAACCGCGGGCGAGTCCGCCGCCGGCGACGTAGAGTTCGCCCCTGACGCCGGGCGGGACCGGGCGCAGTCCGTCGTCCAGGACGTACAGGCGCAGGTCGTCCACGGCGCGTCCGACGGGGCTGACGCCCAGGCGTGCGGCCTCCTCGGCGCGGTCGCGGGTGAGTTCGTACGCGGTGACGTGGACGGTGGTCTCGGTGATGCCGTACATGTTCACCAGGCGCGGCGGGGTGGGGCCGGTGAGCCAGGGCAGAGTACGGCCCGGTTCCAGGGCCTCGCCGCCGAAGACGATCCAGCGCAGGGAGGCGGGCACGCCCCGGCCGGGCAGGGACTCGGTGAGCTGGGCGAAGGCGGCGGGGGTCTGGTTGAGGACGGTGACGCCCTCCTCGTGCAGCAGGTTCAGGAAGTCCGGCCCGGAGCGGGTCGTCCCGTCCGGGACGACGACCAGCCGTCCGCCGTGCAGGAGCGCGCCCCACATCTCCCAGACGGAGAAGTCGAAGGCGTAGGAGTGGAAGAGCGTCCACACGTCGTCGGGGCCGAAGCCGAAGAGCGGGCGGGTGGCGTCGAAGAGCCGGGTGAGGTTGCGCCGGGTGACGACGACGCCCTTGGGGGTGCCGGTGGAGCCGGAGGTGTAGATGAGGTAGGCGGCGTGGTCCGGGTGCACGGGCGCGGTGCGTTCGGCGTCGGTGACCGGCCCGTCGGGTGCGGTGGCGAGGTCGTCGCGGACCCGGGGGTCGTCGAGGTCGAGCACCGGGACGCCGTCGGGGGCCTCGGTGGCGCCCGTGGTGACGACGAGCGCGGGTGCGGCGTCCCGGACGGTGTACGCGATGCGGGCGGCCGGGTAGCGGGGGTCCACGGGCACGTAGGCGGCACCTGCCTTGACCACCGCGAGTACGGCCTCCACCAGGGCGGCGGACCGGGGCAGCAGCAGGGCGACCCGGTCCTCGGGGCCGACCCCGCGGGCGACGAGGGTGCGGGCGAGCGCGTTGGTGCGGCGGTCCAGGGTGGCGTGGTCGACGCTGTGCTCGCCGCAGGTGAGGGCGGTGCGCGAGGCGTGGGCCGTGGCGGCGAGCGCGAGGCGGCCGAGCAGGTCGGGGCCGGGCTGCTCGGTTCTGGCCGGGTTCCAGTCGGTGAGGACGGTGCGGCGTTCCTCGTCGTCGAGGACCGGCAGCCGCTGCACGGGCGTGTCCGGGGCGGCGACGGCCGCGTCCAGCAGCCGTACCAGGCGGGCGGCGAAGCGCTCGGCGGTGGCCCGGTCGAAGAGGTCGGCGCTGTAGTTGACGGCGCCGTCCAGGCGGTGGGTGCCGACGTGGTCGGTGAGGCCGACGACGAGGTCGAACTTGGCGGTGTCGGTCTCCCGCAGCGCGAAGGCGGCCTCGACTCCGGGCGCCGAGAAGGGCACCTCGTCGCGCTTCTGGTAGGTGAGCATGACCTGGAACAGCGGGTTGTGCGCGGCGCGTTCGGGCCGGACCGCCTCCACGACCCGCTCGAAGGGCACCCGGGCGTGGTCGAAGGCGTCGAGCGTGGTGGTCCGCACCCGGTCGAGCAGGTCCCGGAAGGTGGGCGTGCCGGTCAGGTCGGTGCGCAGGACGAGGGTGTTGACGAAGAAGCCGATCAGGTCCTCGGTGTGCCGCTCCTCCCGGCCGGCCGTGGGCACACCGATAGGGATGTCCTCCCCCGCGCCCAGGGCGCTCAGCAGCGCGGCGAGTGCGGCCTGCGTCACCATGAACGGCGTGGTGCCGGTGTCGCGGGACAGCCGTCGCAGGGCGCTGGCGGTGCTGTCCGGCACGGTGAAGGGAACGTAACCACCGCGTCCGGAGGGCCGGGCGGGCCGGGGCCGGTCGGCCGGCAGCTCCAGCACCGCCGGTGCGCCGGTCAACACTGTTCGCCAGTAGGCGAGTTCGGGTTCGTAGCGGCCGTCGTCCAGGAGCCGCCGCTGCCACAGCGCGTAGTCGGCGTAGTCGACGGGCAGCGGAGGCCGGTCGGGCGCGTGCCCGGCGCGACGGGCGGCGTACGCGGCGGACAGGTCGGTGAGCAGCGGGGTGACGGACCACTCGTCGCCCGCGATGTGGTGCAGCAGGAGCAGTACGGTCACCCGGCCGGCGCCGGTGAGGACGGTGATCCGCAGGGGCGGCTCCGCGGCCAGGTCGAAGGGCCGGCCGCTCAGCTCCGCGAGCCGCTGCTCCAGTTCCCGCTCGTCGCGCACGTCGGCGTGCTCGACGGGTCCGGCCGTGTCCAGGATCCGCTGGTGGGGGCCGTCGCCGTCGTCGGGGAAGACGGTGCGCAGCACCTCGTGGCGGTCGGTCAGGTCGGTGAGCGCGTCGTCGAGGGCCGCGAGGTCGACGTCTCCGGTGAGGGTGAGGACGAACGGCAGGTGGTAGGAGGTGCCGGTGCCGCCGAGGGAGTCCAGGAAGCGCAGTCGTGCCTGGGCCGGGGAGAGCGGGAGCCGTGCGGGACGCTCGCCGCGGGTCGGGGGCGGTGTCGTGCGCCGGGCGGAGGTGGTGCGGGCGGCGAGCCGGGCGACGGTCGGATGGTCGAAGACGTGGCGCACGGTGAGGTCGTCGCCCAGCAGGGGCCGAGCCCTGGCCACCAGCCGGGCGGCGAGCAGCGAGTGGCCGCCGAGCGCGAAGAAGTCGTCGTCGGCCCCGGGTTCGACGCCGCCCAGGATCTCGGAGAACAGGGCGGCCAGGGCTTCCTCCCGGGGGCCGCGCGGGGCGCGTGAGGCACGGGCGGCCGGGCCCGGTTCGGGCAGGGCGGCGCGGTCCAGCTTGCCGTTGGGCGTCTGCGGAAGCGCGTCGAGCACCAGGCAGAAGGCGGGGACGAGGTGGGCGGGGAGGCGGTCGGCCACGTCCTCGCGGATCCGCCCGGCCTCCTCCTGGCCGTGCGGGCCCACGAGGTAGGCGACCAGGCGCGGCGCGGGGTCGCCCGGTGCCGTGTGCGCGATCACGGCGGCGTCCCGTACGCGCGGGTCCTCGCGGAGGGCGGCGGCGACCTCGCCGGGCTCGACCCGATGACCGCGGATCTTCACCTGGTGATCGGCCCGGCCCAGCACCTCCAGCGTGCCGTCCGCCCGCCACCGGGCCAGGTCCCCCGTCCGGTACATCCGCTCCCCCGCCGGACCGAACGGATCCGCCGTGAACCGCTCCGCCGTCAGCCCCGCCCGCCCCAGATACCCCTGGGCGAGTCCCTCCCCGGCCAGGTACAGCTCCCCAGGTACACCCGGCGGGACCGGGGCGAGGAAGCGGTCGACGACGTAGGCACGGGTGTTCCACAGGGGGCGGCCCGCGTGCGGGGCGGCGGCCGCACCGCGGTCGAGCGCCGCCGACGTGGACCAGATAGTGGTCTCGGTGGGCCCGTACAGGTTGGTCAGGTCCGCGCCGAGTCCGGCGAGGGCGACGGCCAGGTCGGGGGCGAGCGCCTCGCCGCCGCACAGGATCCGCAGCCCGTGCAGCGCTTCGGGGGCCTGTTCCAGCAGGGAGCGCCAGAGCGAGGGGGTGGCCTGCATGACGGTGGCGCCGCTGCGGCCGAGGAGACCGGCGAGCAGGGCGGGGTCGCGGACCTCCTCGCGTCCGGCGAGGACCACCGTGCCGCCGGTGATCAGCGGCAGGAACAGTTCCAGTACGGCGATGTCGAAGCCGACGGTGGTGACGGCGAGCAGCCGCTCCCCGCCGGTGAAGGCGAGCGTGTCCGCCGTGCAGAGCAGGAAGTTGGTCAGGGCGGCCTCGGTGACGACGACGCCCTTGGGGGCGCCGGTGGAGCCGGAGGTGTGGATGACGTAGGCGGGGTGGGCGCCGTGCCTCGGCGGCGGCGGGGGCAGTTCGGCGGCGTCCGCCACGCGGGCGCGGAAGGCGGGGTCGTCCGGGTCGAGCAGCCGGTGCGGCGGCAGGACGCCGTCGGGTGTGTGGCCGGCGATCAGGAGGTCCGGGTCGGCGTCGGCGAGCAGGAGCCGGATCCGTTCTGCGGGGAAGTCGGGGTCGACGGGGAGGTAGGCGGCACCGGTGCGGGCCAGGGCGAGCAGGGTGACGACGAGTTGGGTGCCACGCGGCAGGCTGACGCCGACGAGGGTGCCGGGGGCCGCTCCGTGTTCGGTGAGTACGGTCGCCAGCCGCGCGGCCCGCGACTCCAGTTGGCGGTATGTCAGTTCTTCGACGCCGCTGACGAGGGCGATCCCGTCGGGGTTGCGCGTCGCCTGCCCGGCGAAGAGCAGGGCCGGATGGGTGGCGGGAAGGGCGCGGGCGGTGGAGTTGGGCGCGGTCAGGATCCGCTCGCGTTCGGCGTCGGGGAGCGTCCGGAGGGCGGACAGGGGGCGGGTGGGGTCCTCCGTCAGCTGGTCGATCACGCGGACGAGGGTGTCGGCGAAGCGCTCCGCGTCCCGCGCCTCCCACAGGGCGGTGCGGTACTCGAGGAGGCCGTCCGCCGTGCCGGACTCCCGGTCCTCGCTGAAGGTGACCTGGAGGTCGAACTTGGCGTCCCCGGTGTGCACCAGCCGCGGTCTGCCGCACTGGCCGGGCAGGAGCGGGGTACGGCCGAATTCCTCGCGGGCCGCGAAGAGCACCTGGAAGAGCGGGGTGACCCCGGCGACGCGGGCCGGGTTGACCTCCTCGACGATCCGGTCGAAGGGCAGTTCCTGGTGGGCGAGTGCCTCCAGGTCGGTCTCCCTGACCCGCTCCATGAGCCCGTCGACGGTCGGGTTGCCGCCGAGGTCGGTGCGCAGCGCGAGGGTGTTGATGAAAAGGCCGGCCGCGTCCTTCAGCGCCTCGTCGTCGCGGCCCGCGACCGGGGCACCGAGGACCAGGTCGTCCCCCGCGCCGAGGCGGGACAGGGTCACCGCGAGGGCGGCGTGCAGCACCATGAAGGTGCTGGTGCGGCTGCGGCGGGCCAGTTCGGTCACCCGCTCGTAGCGGCGGGTGTCGAGGGCGAAGGTGTGGGTGGCGGCCGGGCCGCCGCTCTCGTGGGGCCGGGGGCGGGCCCAGGGCAGCTCGGTCTGCTCGGGCGCGCCGCGCAGCTGTTCCCGCCAGTGGGCCAGGTGCTCGGCCTCGTCCCGGCGTGCGGTGCGCCGCTGCCAGAGGGTGAAGTCGGCGTACTGCACGGGCAGGGGTGTGAAGTCCGGGGCGTGACCCGCGCCGCGCGCCGTCAGTGCCTCGCCGAGGTCGCGCAGGAGCGGTGTGAGGGACCATTCGTCGCCGGCGATGTGGTGCAGGACCAACAGCAGGGTGCATTCGGTGCCGGAGGGCGTGGTGAACAGGTGGACGCGCAGCGGTGGTTCGTGTCCGAGGTCGAAGGGCTCGGCGGCGGCCTCTCGGATCGCCCGGTCGAGCTCCCCCGGGGTGACACGGTGCCGGTGTACGGGTGGTGCCGATCCGGCGGCGTCGAGGATCTCCTGATGGGGGTCGGCGCCGGCTGCGGGCGTGCGGACGACGGTGCGCAGTACCTCGTGGCGCAGCAGCAGGTCCTTCACTGCGGCGGTGAGGGTGGCCGGGCCGGGGGCGTCGGCCAGGCGGACGGCGAGCGGGATGTTGTACGCGCCGCTCCTCGTTCCTTCGGCCTGGTGCAAGAACCACAGACGGCGCTGTCCGGGTGAGAGCGGAATCCGGTGCGGGCGCGGCTGCGGTGCCAGGGGCTCGCGGGCGTCGCGGGCGGCTTCGACGGCAGCGGCGAGCCCGGCCGGGGTCGGTCGGTCGAACAGGGCCCGCACCGGCAGCTCGACCCCCGCCTCGGCGCGCAGGGCGGTGGTGAGGCGGGCGGCGCTCAGGGAGTGGCCGCCGAGCGCGAAGAAGTCGTCGTCGGCACCTGCCTCGGGGACGCCGAGAATCCGTGCGAACAGGCGGCACAGCAGTTCCTCGGTCGCGGTCGCGGGGGCGCGGCGCCGCTCACCCGGGGTGGCGCCGGTCTGCGGCAGTGCACCGAGGTCGGTCTTGCCGTTGGGGGTGCGGGGCAGGGCGGGCAGCGGGTGGAAGTGGGCCGGGACCAGGTGGGCGGGGAGCAGGCGGGCGAGGTGGGCCCTCAGTTCGGGCTCCTCGGCGGTACCGGTGTGGAAGGCGACGAGGACGGGTTCGGCGCCGTCGCCGGGTGTCCGGGTGACGACGGCGGCCTCGCGCACCCCGGGGTGTCCGGACAGGGTGGCGGCGACCTCGCCGGGTTCGACCCGGTGGCCGCGGATCTTCACCTGGTGGTCGGCCCGGCCCAGCACCTCCAGCGTGCCGTCCGCCCGCCACCGGGCCAGGTCCCCCGTCCGGTACATCCGCTCCCCCGCTGGACCGAAGGGATCCGCCGTGAACCGCTCCGCCGTCAGCCCCGCCCGCCCCAGATAGCCGTCGGCGACGGACTCTCCGGCGAGGTACAGCTCTCCGGTCGTGCCGGTGGGCAGAGGCGAGAGCCGGGTGCCGAGGACGTAGGCGCGGGTGTGCCGGACGGGCCGGCCCACGTGCGGGCGGCAGTCCGGGCCGAGGGCGGCGGCAGTCGACCAGATGGTGGTCTCGGTGGGCCCGTACAGGTTGGTCAGATCCGCGCCGAGCCCGGCGAGACGCCGGGCGAGGTCGGGTTGCAGCGCCTCGCCGCCGGACAGCAGCCGTACGCCGGCCAGGGCCCCGGGGTCGGCATCGGTCAGTACGCGCCACAGCGAGGGGGTGGCCTGCATGAGGTGCGGGCGGTGGGCCCGCACGAGCGTCGCGAGCGCGAACGGGTCCCGTACGTCCTCCCGGTCGGCGAGGACCACGGTGCCGCCGGTGACGAGCGGGAGGAAGAGCTCGAGGGCGGCGATGTCGAAGGACACGGTCGTCACGGCGAGCATCCGGTCGCCGGGCCGCGGGTCCAGCAGGGAGCGCATCGCCGCGAGGAAGTTGCCGAGGGCGCCGTGCGAGACGACGACGCCCTTGGGCCGTCCGGTCGAGCCGGAGGTGTAGATGACGTAGGCGGTGTCCCCCGGGGTGCGGGACGGCCGGTCGTCCCCGCCGCGCGGCTCCACGGGAACGGCGGGCGTGCCGTCCCGGCCGACCACCATCTCGGGTACGCCGCGGTCCCGGGCGCCGTCGGTGTCGGTGTCGGTGAGCAGCAGCACCGGGCGGCTGTCGGTGAGCGTCTGCCGGATCCTCTCGCCCGGATAGGCGGGGTCGAGCGGTACGTATCCGGCCCCGGCGCGGACGACCGCGAGCAGAGACACCACCAGCGCCTCGGTGCGCGGCAGGAGGACGGCGACCAGAGTGCCGCGGCCGGCGCCCCGGGCGCGCAGACACCGGCTCAACACTTCGACGCGCAGGTCGAGTTCGGCATAGGTCAGCTCGCCGTCGGCCGTCCACAGGGCGGGGGCGTCCGGGGTGCGCCGTACCTGTGCGGCGAAGGCTCGCGCCAGGTCGGGGGCCCGGTCGGGCGCGTCGGGGCCCGTCGCCCAGGTCCGGGTCAACCGGTGCCGCTCCCGCTCGGACACCAGGGGCAGCCGGCCGGCGGGCGCCTGCACGGAGGTGTCCGGCAGGCGGCGCAGCAGGTCGGTGAACCGGTCGGCGTGCGCGGCGAGTTCGGCGTCCGTGTAGAGGTCCGGGTGCGCGTCGAGGGTGAGGGTGAGGCCGCTGGTCCCGGGCTGTCCGCTGACGCTGACGGTGAGGTCCTCGACCGCGCCCGCCGCGAGGTAGTGCACGGTGCCGGTGCAGCGGCCGAAGGTCAGTACGTCCGTGAAGGGCTTGATGTTGACGTGTGGTCCGGTGAGCCGCCGACCGTCGCCGAACAGCCCGAGGTCGCGCCGGAGTTGCTCACCCCGGTAGCGCTGGTGCCGGCGCTGGGCGCGCATCGCCAGCGTCACCCGGCGCAGCAGCGCCGCCAGTGACTCGTGTACGTCGACCTCGACACGCAGCGGGACGACGTTGACCGCGGTGGTGGGTACGCGGAGCAGCGCTCCCTTGGTGCGGTTGCTGACCGGGAGGCCGATGACCGCTTCGCGGGTGCCGGTGAGACCGGTCAGGTACAGCGCCCACGCGGCGAGCACCGCTTCGGGCCAGGTGGCCTTGGCCTGCCGGGCGAACTCCGCCAGCGCGGCCGCCTCGGGCGCCGGCACGGTCCGCCGCTCCCGGCGGAAGCCGTGTGCGGCGCCGGGCAGGGGCTTGTCCCCGAGGGTCACCGGGCGCGGGCGGTCGGCGAGTTGCTCACGCCACCACTGCCCGTCGGCGCGTTCCTCCTCGGACCCGGCGTACGCCTGGTCCTCGGCGATCGCCTCCCGCACCGAGGTATTGCGGGACGCGGGTGGTTCGGTGCCCGTGTCGAGGGCGTGGTACAGCTCGGCGACGCGTGCGGCGAGGAGCTGGAAGCCGTAGCCGTCCAGGAGGATGTGGTGGCAGCGGTGGTACCAGAGCCACGTGTGCGTGCCGGTGCGCAGCAGGGCGTGCCGGTGGAGCCGCCCGTGTTCGAGGTCGACGGGGACGGAGCGGTCCTGGTCCATCCAGGACAGTGCGGCGGCCGTCGGGCCGGCTTCATGGGTGAGGTCGAGGACGTCGGGGCGCTGCGGGGGTACCGCACCCGGTCGCTGCCAGACCCGTTCCCCGTCGTCGTCGGCCTCGGTGACGAAGCGCACAGAGAGTCCGTCCGTCTCCGCCACGGCGTCGGTCACCGCCCGGCACAGCAGGTCCGGGTCGAGTGGCCCGGTCAGCTCCACGTACTCGGCCGTGAGGTGGGCGGGGCTCGCGGGGTCGAGCCGCTGGGCGGTCCACAGGCCCTGCTGGGCCGCGGTGAGCGGCAGGCGGTCGCGGTCGGTGCTCATGCGGAATCTCCCGGCGTGCTCTCTCGCCGCCGGCGGGCGGTGAGGGTCTGCGGTGGGGACCGGTCTCCCGGACGGGGGCACGCCCCGGCACCGCCCGTGCCGGTGGGCGCGGGCGGTCGGGCGGTGGGGTGATGGGGTGTCGAGCGCGGAATGCGTTGGTCGGTGGGGGCTGGCGAGCGTAAGGCGGCGGGGCTGGTGGGGCGCGTGTCGGTGGGGGCTAGTGCGGCGTGTGCCGAGTCGTCGAGGTGCCGGTGGACGGTGCCCCGCCGTGGCCGCCGTGCGGGGCGAGGGCCATGACGGCCTGCGGCTGCACCACGAAGGGCCGCATCATCATCATGTCCTCGTGCTCGTAGATGTGGCAGTGGTGCATGAAACGGCCGGGCTCGTCCTTGAACTCCGCGGCCACCGTGATCATTTCCGCCGGATGGAGGGCGATGGTGTCCTTCGGACCCTTCTCCGCGGCGGTCAGCGTACCGGCCCCCTTGCGTTTGAGCGGGGTGGTGGTGCCCGCTCCGTAGCCGCCTTCCTCCAGTTCGAAGAAGGTGAAGGTGCTGACGTCGTACAGGTCGCGGCTCAGCCCCTGGAAGGCGGTGGCGTGCAGGTGCATGGGGTGGGGGTAGGAGCCTTCGGACTGCTCCAGGCTGAGGAACGTCCAGCGTTCGGTGGTGCCCGCGGGCACGGTGAAGGCGACCGGGTCGGCGTAGGTGGACGAGACGCGCCGGAAGGTGCGTACCCGGCCCAGGGCGTCCTCGAACTGGACGATGCCGTCGACGGGCAGGTCGCCGGTGGGGTCGTCGGTCTCCTCCATCTCCCACAGTTCGGGGTCCTTGGGGTAGACGGGGGTGACCAGCACCATCCGTTCCCGGGACCCGGCGAGCTTGCCCCGGTCGACGGGCCGGAAGGAGCGGGCAAGCTTGTCGGGCACCGAGTAGCCGCCGCCGTGGGCACGTGAGGCGACCCGGAACTCCAGCATCTCGGCGCGGATCCCGGGCTCCGGCAGGGCGTTGGCCAGGCGCAGCCGCTGTCCGCGGAAACGGGAGAAGTCCACGAGGACGTCGGCCCGTTCCGCCGGGGCGAGGGCGACGCCGTCCACGACCGGTGCCGGCACGGGCAGCAGACCGGCGTCGGTGCCGATCTGGACGAACGCCCCGGACGGCACCTCCCGGCCCTCCTCGTCGAGGAGCTTCAGCAGATAGGGCCGGTTGTTGGAGGCGTTGAGGACCCGGAAGCGGTACCAGGCGGCGTCGACGTCCTGGTAGGGCCAGATCTTGCCGTTGACGAGGGTGTACGGGCCGGTGAAGGGGCGCACCAGCTCGTAGGGGTCGTCGGCGACGACGATGCCCTTGTAGAGCAGGTCCCCGGTGAACGCGCCGTCCGCGTCGAGGTCGAGGTTGCGGTCGAACAGGACCAGCGGCACCTCGTGTTCGCCGGAGGGAAGGCGCAGACGGGCCTCCTCGTCGTCGCGGACCAGGTACAGGCCCGCGGCCAGGCCGGTCATCACGTTGAGGTGCGTGATGTGCATGGCGTGGTCGTGGTACCACAGGCCGCACGCGGGCTGCCGGTTGCCGTACTCCGAGAGCTGGGCGTGCGTGGGCAGGACGGCGTTCTCCGCCCATCCGTCGTTGGCGCCCCCGGTCACCGCGCCGTGCAGGTGCACGGCGGTCCAGGGCGGCAGGGCCGCGACGTCTTCGCGCAGGAGGCCACCCTCTCGTCCGGGGCGGTCCCACATCAGCGGTTGACCCTCCTCGTAGGAGAAAGGGACCCGAACGGCGGGGACGGGGAACGCGCCGGTGAGGTCGTTCTCCCAGGCCACGCGGAGCCGGCGGCCGCTGCGCGCCTCGATGGTGGGGCCGAGGTGGGAACCCTCGTACGTCCACAGGCGGGTGGCCGGCAGATCCCGGTGCAGTCGCACGGAGGCGCTGCGCAGGGAGACCGTCAGCGAGCCGTTGCGACCGCGCAGCACCGGTGGCACGGGCAGCCGGTCGACGAAGGGCCTGAGCGTCGCAGCCGCCTTTGCCGCCGCCCGGACGGCGGCCGTGTCGGCCCGGGTGGCGTACCCGGCCTCGCGAGCCTCTTCGAGGGCCTGCGGCAGCGTGTCGAGCGGTGTGCCGAGGGCGACGGTCATCAGGTCGGGGCGGGGCGGGACCGGCGCTGCATGGGCGCTGCCTCCGGTGAGCAGGGCACCCGCTCCGAAGGCGGCACCCGTGCCGAGGGTGCCGGCCCCGACGAGGAAGCCCCGTCTGCCGAGCGCGGCCCGTCCGAGATTCGGCAAGGAGGTCATGAGGCGTCGGCAGCCATGCTCTCGATCAGGCTCTTGGGGCGCAGGTCCGTCCAGTTCGCCTCCACGTACTCCAGGCACGCGGCACGCGTGTCCTCTCCGTGGGCCACCGTCCAGCCGGCGGGAACGTCCGCGAAGGAGGGCCAGAGCGAGTGCTGGCCCTCGTCGTTGACGAGCACCAGGTAGGTGCCGTTCTCGTCCTCGAACGGGTTGGTCACAACTCCTCCTTCGATCTACTTAGGTTAGGCTAACCTTCCCTAATCGCAGAAGACAAGAGCGACCCACAGGCCACTTCCGGCCATCAAACGCCCTTGACCGCAGAGGACTTGAAGGGCCCGGACACCGCGTCAGACCGCCCGGCCCCTACGCCGGTGGAAGAGCACCCATGCCAGGTAGGCGCCGCCCAGCACACCGGTCGTGACGCCGACCGGCAGCTGTCCGTCGCGCTGGGTGTCGGCCACCAGGTGCAGCTCGGCGAAAAGCGGCATGGCCTGGTTCGACACGAGGTGCGCACCCGACAGCAGCGCCGCCCCCGTGGCACCGGCCGCGAGCACGCTCACCGGTCCGCGGGTGAGCATCATCGCGATCTGCGGCGCGGCGAGCGCCACGAACGGCACCGGCCCGGCGCTGGCCACGGCGACTCCGCACAGCCCCACGCCGAGCAGGGTGAGGGCCAGCCGTGCCCGGGTCACCCGGACACCGAGGCCGTGGGCCAGTTCGTCGCCCATCTCCAGCATCCGCAGCTGCCGGTTGAGCACGACGGCGGCCGGCAGCAGCACGGCGAGGGCCACCGCCATGGTCTGCACGGAACTCCACGACCGGCCGTTCAGGGTGCCGATCAGCCAGACGTGCGCGTTCTGCGCGTTGTGCAGGGTGGATCGCGTCAGCAGATAGGAGTTCACGGAGCCGAGCATGGCCGTCACACCGAGCCCGATCAGGACCAGCCGCACCCCGTGCAGACCACCGCTGCTGGCGAGCAGGAACACGACGGCAGCCGTGGCGAGGCCACCGCCGACGGCGCACACGGCGACTGCGGCGGCTCCCCCGCCGAACACGATGGCGACGATCGCCCCGGTCGCCGCACCGCTGTTGAAGCCGATGACGTCCGGGCTGGCCAGCGGGTTGCGGGAGACGTTCTGGAAGATGGACCCGCTGATGCCGAGCGCGCAGCCGACGAGCACGGCCAACAGCGCCTGGGGCAGCCGCTCCTGGTTGACGAAGTGGACCGCCAGCCGGTCCCCGGTGCCGAAGAAGAGGGCGCGCGCGACGTCCGCCGGAGCCACCGCGTAGGCGCCGGTGCACAGGCTCACAGCGAGCAGCAGCGCCGCGACCGCCAGAGAGGCCGCGCACACCTGAACCGTACGACGGTGGCACCGGAAGGAGAGACGGCCCCAGCGCACGGAGGCGGCGGGCGGCCTGCGCACCGCGGAATGGGGCGTTCGGGTGAGCGTCACAGGGACACCGTCCGGTACCGGCGCACCATGGCGATAAAGACCGGCGCGCCGATCACCGCCGTCACGGCACCGACCTCCAACTCCCCCTGTGGGAGCACCAGTCGCCCCACGATGTCCGACACGAGCAGGAGCACCGGCGCCAGGAGCATGCAGTACGGCAGCGACCAGCGCAGGTCGGGACCGCTGAGCCAGCGGGAGACCAGCGGCACGACGAGACCGACGAAGCCGATCGGACCGGCGGCGGCGGTGGCCGCCCCGCACAGCAGGGTCACCGCGATCACGGTCGCCACCCGGGTCCTGCCCAGGTGTACGCCCAGCCCCCTGCCCAGTTCCTCCCCGAGGGCGAGGGCGTTCAGGGCGCGGGCGAGGAACATTGCCACCACCAGGCCGGTCAGGACGAACGGCACCAGGTCCACGACGAGTTCGGGGCTGCGTCCGGCCAGTGAGCCGACCATCCAGAACCGCAGGTAGTCGTAGGTCGCGGCGTCGAAGACCGTCAGCCCCGCGATCACTCCCCCCAGACAGGCGCTGACGGCCGCGCCGGCCAGCGCCAGCCGCACCGGTGTCGGGCCGGCCCGCCCGGAGGCGCCCAGGACGTACACCACGACGCCGGCCAGGGCCGCGCCGAGAAAGGAGAACCAGACCAGGGACGTGAAGTCGCCGAGGCCGACGACCCCGATCCCGAAGACCACCGCGGCCGACGCTCCCGCGTTGACCCCGAGGAGCCCGGGGTCGGCGAGCGGGTTGCGGGTGATGGTCTGCATGAGCGAGCCGGCGACTCCGAGCGCCGCTCCGACCATGAGGCCCACCAGCGTGCGGGGCAGGCGCAGTTCACGGACGACACCCGTGGTGTACGAGCCGTCGTCGTGCCACAGCGCGCCCCACACCTGGGCGAGAGAGGTGTCCTTGGTGCCCAGCCAGGTGCTCAGCAGCACCAGCAGGAACAGTACGGAGGCCAGTAGGACGATTCCGCCGCCGCGCAGGAGCGCCCGGGGCCCCGCCCGGACCGGCACGGCCCGCGGAGCGCCGTCCACCACCGCCGTGTCCCGCACTCCAGAACGACGGTTCACCCGGGCACTCCTCAGGAGTCGACATCGACGAGCGGAAAGCAAGGCAAGGCTAACCTACATTCGTCTGCCGGTCCGGCGCACCAGGGCCACTTCGGAGCCCAGTTCGCAGCAGCCGAGGTCGGCGGTGGTGGCCGCCTGGGCCCGCCGGCAGGAAGGTGGAACACTGCGCCCTCCCTCCGAACCGTTGACCCAGCGCGAAAAGGAGGCGGCAGCGCTGATCGCCGCGGGACTGACGAACACCGAGATAGGCGAAGAACTCTTCGTCTCCCTCGCCACCGTAAATCCCATGCGGCCAACCTCCAACGCAAGCTGAAGGTCCGCAACCGGATGGGCATCGCCGCATGGGCATGGCAGACCGGTCTTGCACCGACCGATCAGACGTAGACGTAGACGTCACGACGGCGCTGCAGCGGACGGCCACCGTCTGGTGCGAGCCCGGCTGCTGCTCGACTCTGGCCATCAGCTCCCAGCCCGACCACTCGTACAGGACTGCCGCCGCAGTATCGGACGCGACGACGCCGGACACCGGACACGATGCCGCGACAAACCGACATGCCCGACCAGGCCGCCTTCGAGTTTCGGAAACCCAGGAGCCAACAGAGAGCCGGGTGACAGCCACTCTCCGGGCTGATCCGGCCAGTTCACCGGGTAACCGTCGCCCGCATGGACCCCCCGCGAGGACACGCATGGTTTGTTGACGGGATCCGACACCGCTTGTTACTCAGGACCGAGAATGCCTCGCTTCAGCGGAGGGTGATCAGGATGCTCCCGCAGGCTGACCACCCACTCTCATCACCGGCACGACAGCAACCATCCACGGCAGGTCGACCCGGTATGGCCTCAGCCACTGGCCCGGGGAGCCGGGCAGGATGCCCACGACATCAGCTCACGCCGGCCCGCAGCGGCTGCGCAGCAGTTCCACACCGTCGCCGTCGAGGTCGTCGCAGTACGTCGCGCGTCCGGTCATGGCCATTACCAATGCCAAGGTGGGACCGGACACACGCGGTCCGGAACCGGTCGTGAACGGACCGTCATCCGCGACGAGTTCCAGTCCACCGATTCGCCCCTTGGCAACAACTACGAGATCCGAGCCCTGGTAATACTCGGCCACCAGCGTGACGACCTCGATCGGATAGTCACGACGGATGCCCAGCGGGCGCCGGATGTCTTGTCCGTGCACGATCGTCTCGCCCAGCATGGCGATGGCAGGCAAGGGAGGCTTGGTCTCGCTCGGGATGATGTGCCGGAACCGCTCAAGGGTCTCAGCCGGAGTCGTGCCCAGCTGCTCGGCCAGCCGCATGGCCACCTGCTTGTCGAAGTCGAACCGGCAGCGGATCACTCCCGCCAGCCAGCGCACGGTGTTCAGGCTGGCGCCCGCGGTGAGATGCGCCAACACCTCACGCACCGTCAAACCGGAGCACAACGAAAGCGTCGTCCACTGCTCGGCCGTCAGATCTCCAACATCGGCTGCCAGCGCCGCTCGCTCAGTGCGGATCAAGGGCCAGACCCCGGTTCCACGGCTGCGGTCAGCTGTCAGCTTGGGATCAGTCATACGGGCAGGTCTCCTGTCACGGGTCGTGGTCTCCATCTTCCCGGGCTGGAACAGGTGAGCGTCCGGCACGGGCGTTCATGGGGAAGACTCCTACACCGGAGCGAAGTCATCGCCCGTGAGTAAGCTTTCCTCTAGCACTCGAACCGGGATCGCACGGTCCTGCTCCCGCGGTTGGCGTGACAGGTTCCGCAGCCGATTCTCAGCGTTGCCAGTTCTCATCGACATTTTCGAGCCGTCTGATCGCCAAGTGCTACCCGAAACCATCGACAAACGTTGCTGGCTCTCGATTACGAAACCACCCGCACCCACCCCCAGCATCGCCATCAGCCCTCTGCAGGACCCAGGGCTTCGGCACAGTCGGCGGGCGCCCGCTTTGTGATCACGAGAGGCCGAGGAGCGCGAGCGGACGACGGACGTCGCATGCCGTGCGGCGGACGCCGGCGGCGAAGCTCTTGACGCCGCTCAGCCGGAGGGCGCCGGCGGCGAGATTGCGCCAGGTTGCATCCCGCGGGGTGCGTTGCCGGTTCGCTTCGCAAGGACGACGCCACTGGACGATGCGCGCTGGGAGGCGCGACTGAGCGCTTTCCAGATCGCCCTCGAAAGCCGCCTGGGCGTCACTCGCCGCAACCGTCTACGCCCACGTCCGGCTCCGCTTCCAACGCGACGCCATCAACCCTGTGTGACGAGGTGCGGGACCTGGAGACGGCGGGCACCTTTGTGGTCCAGGTCGATGAGCCCGCACTGCGCGATGCGCTGCCGCTGCGAGCCGCCGATCGTGCAGCGTACTGGACGTCGGCTCCGGCTGCGCCCAGGCCGCCGCGATGCCGCCCACCGGCTGGTTGGGACTCCCCCGACGCTCCGCCAGGAACCGCAGGACGTGCGGTGTGCGAGGCTTTTCGCTGGTCTTCGCGCGGCACAGGGCCTGGGTGCACCCGCCCCCGCTCCTGCTTGCCCGGCGGGCTCTGTGCGGCGGTGGATTGGTTGTTCGGCACGACGTACTCCTCTGCCGTGCCGGGCCACGCCCCCCGGCACGGGCTCGTACGACTGCCGTAGACACGACACGACGCAGAAGGGTTGGGAGCAGCGGGCCCCGAAGGACCTCGACCCCCGCGCTCGGCGGCGTGGCTCCGGAAGCGGGCGGAGATCGGCAGTACGCCACCAAGCGATCCGGATGCTCACCGGCACGGCAGCACCGCCGAAGCCACGAGCCGCCGGTTCCCTCCAATGGGCGAGGTTCCACAGTTGGCCACGTGTGGTGGTGCGCTCCAGCGTGCAGGTGAGGAGATCTCCCTGGATGTCCGGCGACGCAGCCAACGCCCGCCGCGCGGAGGGCAACTAGCGGCGCAAGGCCCGCCTGTCGGCGCCGTAGAGTTCCCCGGAGAGTCAGACAGCACCTGACCTGTACGTTTTCCAGACCAGTGACATGGTGTCAGCAGCTACACGTGGAACCGGAACTCCCCCACGTGCCCACACACAGGGCTACGAGAGACGCGCCTTCGCCGGAACGGCGCCGTCACGCGAGACCCTGAGCCCATGAAGCCGACGGACAGCGATGCCTCGTACCTGGTGGGACTGTTCGCGCTCACGGTTGCCACCGGCCTCGTGGACGCGGTCAGCTACCTGGTGCTGGACCACGTCTTCACCGGGAACATGACCGGCAACGTGCTGTTCGTGGGCTTCGGGCTCGCCGGGTCCGGGCAAGTGCCTCTGCTGAACAACGCGGTCGCCCTGGCGGGGTTCCTCGCCGGCGCAATCGTCGCAGGACGCTTCGTGCACGGGCGCACGCACGTCACGCGCCTGCCCACCGCTCACCTGCTGGCCCTGTCCGGCACCGCTGCCACGGTCCTCGTGATCGGAGTCGCCTGGCGGCTGCTGGGCGCTCCGGCCGGCGGATGGCTGATCGGGCTCACGGCTCTGCTCGCCGCGACGATGGGTGTGCAGGCGGTGGTCGCCCGCGGGACACGGATCTCCGACGTCACCACAGTGGTCATCACGAGCACGCTGGTGAACTTCGCGCTGGACAGCCCGCTCGCCGGCGGCACCGGCGACAAGTGGGTCCGCCGCGCGGGAGCGGTTGTCTCGATGGGCGCAGGAGGTGCTCTCGGCGCGCTGCTGATCAGTGCCTGGTCCGGCGCCGGGGCACTTCTCGTGGCCGGTGCGTGCATGGCCCTCGGCGCGATCGGGCTCGGGGTGGCGCGGCACCGGGAAGGACGCCGGGCGGTCAGCACTCGAACGATCCCTGAACGACCCGGATAGAAGCCGGACGATGAACGACAAGAAGTCAGAGATGAGCGAGAACCGAGTAGTGGTCATCACCGGGGCGGCCCGCGGGATCGGTCGCGCCACAGCCGTGGCTTTCGCACGAGAGGGATACAGCGTCGCCGGGGCCGACATCGCGGCCCCGGCGAGTTCCGCGATGGACTACCACCCGGCGACGCCCGAGGACCTCGCCGTGACCGGGCGGCTCGTCCAGGAGGCCGGGGCCGAGTGGCTGCCGGTGGTCTTCGACCAGCGCGACCGTAGCGCGGTGAAGGCCGGGTTCGACCAGGTCGTAGAACGTTTCGGGGATTCGACGTCGTCTTCGCCAACGCCGGTATCCAGGGCTTCGCGTCCCTGCTTCAGATGAGCGACGAGCTCTGGGACGACCAGATCGACATCAACCTCACCGGCACCGCCAACGTTCTCCGCGCCGCCGCGCCGCTCCTCATCGAGCGCGGAGGCGGACGGATCATCGTCACGTCCTCCACCCAGGGCCAGCACGGCACCCTCGACGGCGCAGGCTACTCGGCGTCCAAGTGGGGACTGATCGGGCTGATGAAGTCGGCGGCCCTCGACCTCGGCAAGCACGGCATCACCGTCAACGCCGTCATCCCGGGGCTGGTCAACACGGCGCTCACCCGTCACGAGGACCGCTATGCGCAGATCATCCGCACGGGCGGCAACGAGCCCACCGGCGACGTCGCCAAGGATGAGCAGACGGCAGCCGACGCCCAGCGCGGCAAGCTGCCGCTCGGGGTGCCGTGGGTCGAGCCCGAGGACGTCGCACCGCTGGTGGTGTTCCTCGCCTCCGGCGAGGCGCGCATGGTGACCGGCACCAGCTTCGCCGCCACCGGCGGCGACAGCGCCAACATCACGGCGTGATGACCACGATGGCGACGCTCTAGCTGTATTGACCCGCAGGGCTGTTCACGCGGCCGATCGGTGGGTGGCCGTCGAGTGCGGTGTGGCATCGGTGGTGGAGCGTCGGCGGCCCCGCCGGGCCTACAGGCGGCACCTGAACGCGCCGCACGGTGTTCGCCGTGACCGAGTGGGTCTTCGCCTCGGTCAGGTGTCCTGTGCCGGGAGTGCGTACAGCTCTGGGAGGTTGACCACGATCGCCTCCTGCGTACTGCGGGCGATCACGACCACCGCCTCGTCGGTGGGGTCGGGGTTCTCCTCCCGGTGCGGGACGAACGGCGGGACGAAGATGTAGTCGCCGGGTGAGGTGCGCAGTCGGATCTCTTCGGAGCGGCCGCCGGTGTCGTCCAGAAAAACGAACTCGGGGTGGCCGCTGACGACGTAGATGGCGGTCTCCGACTCGCCGTGGTGGTGGTCGGAGGAGGAGGTGGCGGGAGCGACGTGGGTCTGGCCCATCCACAGTTTCTCGGAGCCCACGGCCCGGCCGCTGACGGCGGCGAACCTGCGCATGCCCCCGGTCTGCGCGGTGCCCCCGTCCAGGGAGTCGGCGCGGATGTGGTGCAGGCGGGCGCGCAACGCAGGGACCACGGGCGCGGGGGCATCTGGCAGGTGGGGGTGGAAGCCTTCACCGGGGGCTGTCAGCGGCTCGCTCATATCGAGGACGCTAGGAGAGGCCCGAAAAGGATGTCAAGAGGTGTCCAATGCCCTTCACCTGCAGAAATGTTGCCGCAATACAGCGTGGGCGGGGTGAGGGTCCGTGTCGGCGTGTTCGGGTCGGGCATCATGAGCGCATGCATATTTCCGCGAAGGCGGACTACGCCACGCGTGCCCTTCTGGAGCTCGCCCGTGAACCTGCCCGTCCGCTGACCTGTGAGTCCATCGCCTCGTCGCAGCAGATTCCGTTCCGCTTCCTGAAGTCCGTGGTGGGTGAGCTGCGCAAGGCCGGTCTGGTGCGCAGCCAACGAGGTTGCGAGGGCGGTTACTGGCTGGGGCGGCCGGCCGAGGAGATCACCCTTCTCGACGTCTCTCGCGTCGTCGACGGTGAGTTGCTGACCCTGCGCGGCGAGCCCCTGGCCGCGCTGGTCTATCCGGGTGCCGCGGCGGGGCTGCCCGAGGTGTGGCGCCGGATCGAGGCGGACGCGGCGGCAGTCCTGGGTGCGGTGACCGTGGCCTCGTTGCTGGCCGGGGCGACGGGCGAGCGGCTGGCCGGGACGGGGGCCGCGTGACGTCGGTGCCGGACGCGCCGTCGGCCGAGGTGGTGGAGTACACCGATCCGCTGTGTCCGTGGGCGTGGGGGTCTGAGCCCGTGTTCCGCGCGTTCCGCGCGGCGCTGCCCGACGAGGTCCGCGTGCGCCGGGTGTTCTGCATCCTGTTCGACGAGGACGACGACCCGGCGCCGGATCCGGAGGCGGAGACGGCCTGGTACGCGGAGTACGTCGCGGAGATCGGCCGGCACACCGGTGCCCCGCGGGCCGTGCGGCTGAGCCGGGTGGCGGCGAGTTCCTGGCCCGCGTCGCTGGTCGCGAAGGCGGCGGAGCCGCAGGGCGCCCCTGTCGCCGACCGGGTACTGCGCCGGCTGCGGGAGACGGCGTTCGTCCTCGGCGAGCCGGCCGACACCTTCGAGCTGGCCCTGTCGGCGGTGTGGGGCGTCCCCGGTCTGGATCCGGCGCGGCTGGCCGCCGACGCGCGGTCCGACGCCGTGCGGGAGCAGGTCTGTGCGGACCGTGCCGAGGCGCGCCGTCCGGTCTCCGAGGCGCGGTCGGTGCCGGGCGGTTCGCCGCATCCCGGGGCTGCCAAGGAGACGGTCGACGGCGGGTACCGGTACGCGCTGCCGACCGTGCTGGTCCGGGGGCTCGGGGGGCGTCGGCTCGTACCGGGCCTGCGCCCCTACGAGGCGTACGCGGATGCTCTGCACGAGGTGTTCCCGACGCCCGCGCGCGAGCCGGAACGGCTGGCGCCCGAGGAGGCCCTGCGACGGTACGGGAGCATGACCGAGCCCGAGTGGAGGCTGCTGACGGACGGGCCCTGGCCGTCGGCGGGGGCGGTTCGCGTCGAGACGGGCAACGGTCCGCTGTGGCTGCATCCCGAGGAGGCCGCAACCCACCCCGCGGTCCGTCCGCGCGTCCCCGGTCGGCCTTCGACGGGCGTCTGATCTGCGGTCAGGGCTGCGTCCCGCCCAATGAGACACCAATTGGTGTCCATTGACAGGCGCTCATCGCTGCCTCCAGGATGTGCAGCATGCTCACGACGCACCCCGCAGTGGTGTGCCGCTACGTGGATCTGCGGCGCACCTGCAGCGCCCTCTGTCGCTGACCGGCCGCACTTCGCGGCTTCCAGGCGCCTGACGCTCCGACACCTGCTGTCAGTCCGGCCGTCCGCCGCTCAACCGCGCCCGCCGCCCGCGCCGCCCGCTCTCCGCACTCTTCGCCACACTTCACCGTCCGCTCCCCTCCTTCGGCACGGAACGCCGCCCCGGCGCGTCCGAACGGACGTCGGCGCGGCCGGCCACCACCCCTTGCCCCGCTCCCGTTCCGGCTGCCCGGACACGGCTCGGGGACCGTCACAGAAGGTACGACATGCCCGGACGACTCACGCCCCGCCGCCCCGGACCGCTCCGCCGATCCGGCCGACTGCGTGCCACCGCACTCGGCGCCGCACTCGCCACCGTGTTCGTCCCCGCCCTCAGCGCGTGCGGCGGTGACGCGGCCTCCGCGAACGGCGGCGCCACCCTCAAGTGGACCTCGACCTACTTCCCCGCCCACTGGGACCCGGTCGTCGGGGGAAGCGGCGCCCAGTTCCGTGAACTCTCCCTCGTCTACGCCTCGTTGACCCGCACTGACGCCACGGGCAAGGCCGTCCCCGACCTCGCCGAGAGCTGGGAGTACAACGACAAGGGCGACCGGATCACCTTCCACCTGCGCCCCGGACTGAAGTTCAGCGACGGCGAGCCCGTGAACGCCGACGCCGTCAAGGCCGCGATCGAACGTGCCCAGAAGCAGAAGAACTCGGCGCTCTTCGGTGACCTGACGTCGATCGAGTCGGTCGACGCCGACGGGCTCGACGCCGTCGTACACCTCAGCCAAGTCGACTACCAGATACCGCAGTTGCTCGGTCAGCGGGTCCTGCAGATCGCCAGCCCCAAGGCAGCCGCCGCGCCCGAGAAGCTGGACCAGAACCCGGTCGGTGCCGGTCCCTTCACCGTCACCCAGATCGTGCCCGGGACCAAGGCGGTCCTGAAGAAGAACCCCGACTACTGGGACGCGGAGAACATCCACATCGACAACGTGGAGCTGACCTCGGCCCCCGACGCCTCCACGGTCGTCTCGGGGCTGCAGACCGGCGTCTACAACTTCGCCGACATCGACCCCAGCCAGGCGGACGCCGCCAAGAAGGCCGGCCTCGACGTCTTCGTCCAGCCCGGGTTCAACGCCTCCAACATCAGCCTGAACATCAACAAGGCTCCGTTCGACAACGACAAGGTCGTCGACGCGGTCCGGCACGCCGTCAATCGGCAGGAGTTCGTCGACAAGCTGACCTTCGGCTACGGCGAGGCGACCAACCAGCCCTTCCCGAAGGGCTACGTGGCCTACGACCCGAAGTCCGCCGACGGCTACCCCTACGACCCGGCCAAGTCGAAGAAGCTGCTCGCCGAAGCCGGTTACCAGGCCGGTGACATCAAGCTCGACCTGGTCATCCCCTCGGAGGATCCCCAGGCGGAGATCGTCCAGTCGCAGTTGGCCAAGGTGGGCATCACCGTCGACATCAAGATAGACAAGAACTGGGCCACACCTTTCTTCGCCAAGGAGCTTGTTTTCTCGCTCTACGGCACCACCGGCCGCGACTCCGCCGCCCAGACCCTCACCGCCCACTTCGGCCCCGACGGGCCGCTGAACCTCAGTTCCCCCTACCAGCCGAAGGGCTTCGAGGCGGCCGTGGCGAAGGTACGCCAGACCCCGCTGGACGCACCCGAGTACCCGCGAGTGCTCCAGGACGCGACCCGGGCCGGACTGCGGAGCAAGGCCCTGGTCTTCACGTACTCCTCGCCCAACCTCGTCGCCAAGAGCAAGTCGGTCTCCGGCCTGCCGAAGAACCCCGCTCACATCGACTGGACGGGCGTGACCATCGGCGGCAAGGAGGCGACTCCGTGACGACGACCGAGGCACCGGCAAAACCCGCGCCGCCGCGGGCACTCGCCAAGGCCCGGGGGCGGCACACGCTGGGCCGGGCCCTGACCACCGTCGCCAGGTCGGTCGCGATCTTCGTGCCCGTGTTCCTGGTGGCGACGTTCGTGACGTTCGCGCTGCGCTCACTGAGCGGCCTGAGCCCGGCGCGGATCCAGCTCGGCGAGGAGGCGACCCCGGAGGCCATCGCCCGGGTGGAGGCGCAGTGGGGACTGGACCGGCCGTTCCTGGTCCAGTACGGCGACTGGATCGGTGGCGTGCTGCAGGGGCAGCTCGGGTCGAGCTGGAGCAACGGCGCGGACATCTCCACCCTCATCGGTCTCGGCCTGGGCGTCAGTCTCTCCGTGGCGACGTTCGCGCTGATCATCGGTGTGGTCGTGGGCTTCGCCCTCGGCACCCTGGCGGCGCTGCGCCGCACGACATGGGTCGACCGCGCGATCACCGGGTTCGTCACGGTGATCTCGGTGATGCCCGCGTTCGTGGTCGGCATCGTGCTGGTCGCCGTACTCGCCGTGCAGTTGCATCTTTTCCCCTCCGCCGGTTACGTGCCGGCGGAGCAGGGGTTCGGACCGTGGCTCGCGCACATCACGCTTCCCGCGCTGGCGCTGAGCTTCGACGTGATCGCGGACGTGGCGCGCCAGTTGCGGTCCAGTCTCGTCGCCGCCTACCAGGAGAACTACGTGACGGGCGCGGTGGTACGAGGGCTGAGCCCGCGGCGGATCTTCTTCGTCCATGTGCTGCGCAACGGACTGGGTCCGGCGCTCGCCACCCTGGGCCTGAAGTTCCCGGCCCTGGTCGGGGCCTCCGTGGTCACCGAGTGGATCTTCGGCCTGCAGGGCTTCGGCCGCTTCGCCAACGACTCCGCCCAGGCCGGTGACGTACCGGCCGTACAAGGAGTGCTCGTGGTGTCGATCGCGCTGGTCGTCACCTTCAACCTGGTCGTCAACCTGGTGCTGGCGCGGGTCACGCCGGCGTCCCAGCGGGGAGTGTGAACCATGGTCCGTCGCGTCCTCTCCCTCGCCTCCGGCCGTGTCGCCGTCGCGATCCTGACCGCCGTCGCCCTGCTCGCGGTCCTCGGACCGCTGCTGGCCCCGCAGGACCCGCTGGCCACCAGCGACCACACCTTGGCCGCCGCGTCCGGCGGCCACTGGCTGGGCACCGACTACCTCGGCCGGGACGTCCTCAGCCGCCTGCTCGACGGCTCCCGGGTCAGCGTGCTCGGAGCCCTCGAAGTGGCGTTCACCGCACTGGTGGTCGGCGCCGTCCCCGGGATCCTGTCGGTGTACCTCGGCCGGGTCTTCGAGTGGATCACCCTGCGGCTGGCCGACACGCTGGTGGCCCTGCCGTTCCTGCTCTTCGCCGTCGCCGTGATCGCCCTGCTCGGCAACGGGCTGACGCAGGCGATGCTGGTGACGGGGGTGCTGGTGTCGCCCCTGTTCTACCGGGTCTCGCGCGCCGCCACGTTGGCGGTGGCCCGCTCCCAGTACGTCGAGGCGGCGCTGATCTCCGGCGCTTCCGTCGGCTGGGTGGTGCGCCGCCATGTGTGGGCCAAGGTGCTGCCGCCGATCGCGGTGGCGTTCGCGCAGACCATCGGCGTCGGCTTCGTCATCGTCTCCAGCCTGACGTTCCTGGGCATCGGTGTGCAGCCCCCGGAGCCGACCTGGGGCGGTCTCCTCGCCTCCGATCTCGGCTATCTCAGCCACCGTCCGTGGGCCCCGCTGGTCCCCGCGCTACTGATCATGGTCACCGTCTGGGCGGGCAACCTGCTCGCCGACGCGATCCGAGACGTGTCCGGCGAGGCGGGCCGGGCCCTGCTCAAGGGCCGCGGAACCCGCGCCGGCCGAACCGACTCCGCTCCCGCCGCTACAGGAGATGCGTGATGACAACGGCATCCGAGAGGCTCCTCACGCGGGCCGAGGAAACCGGCCTGCCCGCAGCGCGGGATCCGCAGTCCCCGCCCGCGCCCCTGCTCGCCCTGCGCGACGTGCGCATCGGTGACCGGAGCGACGGCCGGGAGATCGTGCACGGCGTGAGCTTCGACCTCACCCCCGGCAAGGTGGTCGGCATCGTCGGCGAGTCCGGCAGCGGCAAGACCCTCACCTGCCGCGCGGCCCTCGGCATCCTGCCGGCCCACTTCGACGTCACCGGCGGCACCGTCGAGATCGGCGGCACCGACATCACCGGTCTCACTCCCGCCCGGTGGACCGCGCTGCGCGGGGCGACGATCGGCGCGGTCTTCCAGGACCCGGCGTCCTATCTCAACCCGTCGCTGCGGATCGGCAAGCAGATCGCGGAGGTCGTCCGCGTCAAGAAGGGCCTCGGCCGCCGCCAGGCACGCGGGCGGGTCCTCGATCTGCTGCACGCGGTACGGCTGCGCGACCCCGAACTGGTCCACGACCAGTACCCCTACGAGCTGTCCGGCGGCATGCTCCAGCGGGTCCTGATCGCCGCCGCGATCGCCGCGGACCCGCGGATCCTCATCGCCGACGAGGCCACCACCGCACTGGACGTCACCGTGCAGGCGGAGATCCTCGACCTCCTTGCCGACCTGCGCGAACGGGCCGGACTCGCCCTGGTCGTCGTCTCCCACGACCTCGCCGTCGTCGCCCAGTTGTGCGACGAGGTACTGGTGATGCGGCAGGGCGAGGTCGTCGAGCAGGGCCCGACCCGCACCGTCCTGGACGAGCCGCGGCACGCGTACACGCGGCTGCTGATCGACGAGCACGAGCAGTACGGCCTGGAGAAGTTCCGCACGCCTCAGGGCCTCACCCCCCGGGAGGACGCATGACCACCGCCCGGACAAGGGCCGTTGCCCGGCCCGTCCTCGACGTCACCGGTCTGCAGGTGCACTACGGGGCACGCCACCGACGCCGACGGGCCCTGGACGGCGTCTCGTTGAGCGTCGCGCCGGGCGAGACGCTCGGCCTCATCGGCGAGACCGGCTCGGGCAAGTCGACGCTCGCCCGCGCCGTGCTCGGCCTGGTGCGCCCCTCCGCCGGGTCGGTGGTCCTCGACGGCGAGGACGTCACCGATCACGGCCCCCGGCAGTGGCGCGACCTGCGCCGCCGAGGTGTGGTCCAGTACGTCTTCCAGGACCCCCTGCGCAGCCTGGACCCCGACCTCACCGTGGAGGACTCGCTGACCGAGCCGCTGCTCGT
The DNA here is from genome assembly GCF_044754585.1 of Streptomyces sp. NPDC093065. Classification (NCBI taxonomy): domain Bacteria; kingdom Bacillati; phylum Actinomycetota; class Actinomycetes; order Kitasatosporales; family Streptomycetaceae; genus Streptomyces; species Streptomyces sp. NPDC093065. Next base: position 206,759 of record NZ_JBIVPJ010000015.1, read on the forward strand.
CCGGGGTGTGGCCCGGGCGGAGGCGGGGGCACGGGTGCGCGCCTTCCTCCCCCGGGTGCGGCTGTCCGAGGACCTTCTCGGGCGACTGCCCGGGGAGCTGTCCGGCGGGCAGCGCCAGCGCATCGCCGTGGCCCGGGCACTGGTCACCGAGCCGCGGCTGGTCATCCTGGACGAGCCGGTCAGCGCCCTGGACTCGGCCAACCGGGTCCAGGTGCTGGAAATCCTCAGGGAACTGCGCGCCACCGGAGTGGCCCTCGTCTTCATCTCCCACGACCTCGGATCGGTCGCCGGGATCGCCGACCGGATCGCCGTGCTGTACCGGGGCGAGCTGGTGGAGACCGGTACCGCCCGCGACGTCATCGGCCGGCCGCGACACCCCTACACCCGTCTGCTGGTCGGCTCCGCGCCCACCCTGCACGGCGCCCCCGCCGACCGTTCCGAACGCGAGGCCCTGCGCGCCCTGCTGCACGCCTGACCCGCCCCGCCCGCGCCCCACACCGTCCTCACCACAGACAGGAAGAAGCATGCCCCGGAAGATTCATCTCGCTCTGCATCCCTACGGCGTCGGCGGCCCCGGCCAGCACGGCCTGTGGAAGGACCCCCGCGTCGCCAAGAACGCCAGCATCGACATCGAGTACTACATACGCCAGGCCCAGGCCGCCGAACACGCGCTCTTCGACGCCCTGTTCATCGTGGACAGCCAGTTCATCAACGCCACCTACCCGGCGCACTACCTCAACCGGCTGGAGCCGCTGACCCTGCTGTCGGCCGTCGCCACCCACACCCGGCACATCGGCCTGGTGGGCACGGCCAGTTCGACGTACAACTCGCCCTTCAATCTGGCCCGCCGCTTCGCCTCGCTGGACCACATCAGCGGCGGCCGGGCCGGCTGGAACGTCGTGACCAGCTTCGACACCGGAACCTCGCGCAACTACGGGCTGGACGAGCACCTCGACTACACCACCCGGTACGGAAGGGCTCTGGAGTTCGTCGAGGTCGCCCGCGGGCTGTGGGACTCCTACGAGGACGACGCCTTTCCCGCGGACTTGGAGCGCAACGTGTTCCTCGACCCCGCCAAGCTGCACGCGCTCGACCACGAGGGCGAGCACTTCAAGGTCGCGGGCCCGCTGAACCTCTCCCGCTCGCCGCAGGGCCAGCCGGTCGTCTTCCAGGCCGGTGTCTCCGAGGAGGGCCGCGACCTCGCCGCACGGGTCGCCGAGGGCATCTACGCGCCGGGCGGCTCGCTGGAGCAGGCACGGGAGTACTACGCCGACATCAAGAAGCGGACCGCCGCGTACGGCCGCGACCCCGACCACATCAAGATCTTCATCCACGGGGGCCCCGTGGTCGCCGCGACCGACGAGGCGGCCCGGCGCCGGGAGCGGGAGATCTTCGAGGAGGACAACGACTTCGACCGGCATCTCGCGCTGCTCGGCCGATCCTTCGGTGCCTACGACTTCAGCGTGCACGACCTGGACGCTCCGTTCCCGGACGTCGCCCACCTCGCCGAGAAGGGGGGCCGTACGGGTGCGGCGAGGATCATCGAGCGGGCCAGGGCGGAGGGGCTGACGCTTCGTCAGGTGGCGCAGTCGGTCGCCGAGTTCCGTCGCTCGCCGTTCGTGGGGGCGCCCGAGACCGTGGCCGACACGATCGAGCGGTGGTTCGACGCCGGCACCTTCGACGGCATCAACCTCGCCTTCCGCACGCAGGACGAGCTGGACCTCTTCGTGGACGGGGTGGTGCCGATCCTGCAGAAGCGGGACCTGTTCCGCACCGAGTACGAGTCCGACACCCTGCGCGGGAACCTCGGCCTGCCGGTTCCGGCGAACCGCCACACCCTCGACCGCCTTCCCGCGAACGGCTGAGGGGACCTGCCATGACCAGCGGGAAACCCCGCTTCAGACTGGGCTTCCTCACCCACGTCCAGGGCCGTGACGCCGACCTCTCCCGGACCTACCGCAACGCCCAGGAACTCTTCGTCGCGGCCGACGAGTTGGGCCTCGACGTCGGCTGGGTGGCCCAGCACCACGTTCCCGGCGGCGGTGGCGGGCTGTCCTCGCCGTGGACCTTCCTGGCCCACGCCGCCGCGCGCACCAGCCGCATCCGTCTCGGCACCGCCATCACCGTCCTGCCGCTGGAGGACCCGGTCCGCCTCGCCGAGGACGTCGCGACCGTCGACACGCTGAGCGGCGGCCGGGTGGAGCTGGGCGTGGGCAGCGGCTCCAGCGACCTGGAGTACGCCGCGTTCGGCCGGGACGCGACCCGCAGACGCGAGCTCACCAGCGAACACCTCGACGTGCTGCGTCGCGCCCTGCGGGGCGAGGAGGTAGGCGCCCCCGGCTTCCGCGTCCAGCCGACGCCCGGGGACTTCACCGACCGCATCTGGCAGGGCGTCTTCAGCGCGCGGGGAGCGGCGTACGCCGCGAGCCTCGGATCGAACCTCCTCCTCAACCGGGCCGCCTACGGCCACGACGCGTCCACCGACGAGGTGCAGCGTCCCTGGACGGACGCCTACCTCACCGCCTGGAACCGGCCCCGCGGACCGCGCATAGGAGTGTCGAGGCTGGTGTTCCCGGCCAAGGACCGGCGTACGGCGCTGGCCCACATCGGGGACGACGTCCACCGCGCGGCGCTGCGCATGGCCAAGAGCGGCGCGTTCCCCGAAGGGCTGGACAGGGACGAGGCGCTGCGCCGTTTCCACGCCTTCCACGGCTCCCCGGAGGAGATCGTCGCGGCCTTCCGGCAGGAGAAGGTGCTCCCTCTCGCGACGGACCTGATCACCCAGTTCAATCCCGCGGTCCCCGACCAGGACGCCACGATCCGCGCGCTGGAACTCATCGCGACCGAGGTGGCACCGGCCCTGGGCTGGAGCCCGGCACCCCGCAACGAGCCCGTACCCGCAGGAGCCCGCACATGAGCGACCACACCGACCACCACGCCCCCGAAGGGCTGCGCACCCGGGGCACGGTCATCGTCGTGCCCGGCCGGGGCGAGACCCGGGCCACCTACGGACGGCTCGCGGCGCGACTCGCCGCCGACGCGTACCGCGTCCGTGTCGTCGACAACCCCGACACCACCGCCGCCGATCTCTCCGGGGCCCTGGACCGCTTCGGCGCCCGGCTGGCCGACGCGGTCGAAGGCGCCGTCACCGACGGCGCCGTGGCGGAGCCCCTCGTCCTGCTGGGGGCAGACGCCGGGGCCGCCCTGCTCGCCGCGCATCTGAGCACTGCCGCGCTGCCCACAGGCGGCCGGAGGCCCGACGCGGCCGTCCTCGCCGGGCTGCCGGGCCGTACAACCACCGGCGTCGGCACCTGGGACGAGGAACTCGACGTACGCACCTCCTGCCCCGCGCACCGCGGGACGCTCAGCACCGACACCCAGGTCCGGCGTGGTTCGCTGAACGAGGCGCTGTCCCCGGCCCTGCTCGACGCGGCCTACGATGCCGAACTCACCGTTCCGGCACTGTTTCTCGTCGGCGACGCCGACCCGCTCGCGGACCGCGGGGCCCTGGGCCGGATCTCCGCCTCCCTGCCCCGCGCCCGCCTGTCGGTGGTCCGGGACGCGCACCACGACGTCCTCAACGACGTGCAGCACCGTTCGGTGGCCGCCGAGATCGTCGCCTTCCTGGAGACCGTGCGCAACGAACTGGTCCCCGTGGTCACGGTGGAGTCGAGCGCCTGGTGACGTCCGCGGTCGGGCCGGTGATCTCCCGGCCCAGCCGCCCCGCTGAACCCCCGACCGCGAAAGGTGCCCTCATGGCCGCCATCCTCTCCGTCTCCGGAAGCCCCTCCCCCACCTCACGGACCGCTCGCCTCCTGCGCCACCTGGACGACCGGCTGCGACTGCACGGGCACCACGTGACACCCCTCGACGTCCGCACCCTGCCGGCCGATGCGCTGCTGGGCGCCGACTTCCGTCATCCGGCGATCACCGGCGCCGCATCGCTCTTCGAGCAGGCGGACGGCGTGGTCATCGGAACCCCGGTGTACAAGGCCGCGTACTCGGGTCTGCTCAAGTCGCTGCTGGACCTGCTCCCGCAGTACGCGCTGGCCGGCAAGACGGTGTTCCCGCTGGCCACCGGTGGCAGTACGGCACACGTCCTGGCCATCGACTACGCCTTGCGGCCGGTGCTCAGTTCGATGGGCGCCCTGCACGTGGTCCCCGGCTGGTTCACGCTCGACAAGGACATCACCGTCGACGAAGACGGGTCGACGGTCGTCGCGCCAGGGGCCGCCGAGGCCCTGTGCCAGGTGACAGACCAGTTCTCCGCCGCGTTGGGCGGGCACACGGCCACGTTCGCGCCGGCCGGCTGAGCCGCGGGCCCACCTCCGGTCGGCGCGGTACGAGGCGCCCGTGCGCATGCCCTCAGCCAGGCATGCGCACGGGCGCCGACTCCTTGCGCGGCGCGTACGAGACCCAGTCCACGATCTGTACCGCCGCGCCCGCGTCCTCCTGGCCCCGGCAGTGGGCGTGGTGCCTGCGGGCAATGCCGTCCAGGTCCAGGTGGGAGCCGAAGGCGGGACGTGCCGCCAGCCGTCGTGCGTACGCCCACAGACGGGGATGATCGGTGATCCGGTCCACCGCAGCGGCGTCCAGGTGGTGCCGGTGCACGGTGTCCAGCTGCACCAGGGTCACCCACAACTGCGCGTCCGCGAGCGAGAGTTCGTCTCCCAGGACGTACCCCCGGGAGGCGAGCCGCCTCTCCAGCGTGTCCAGGGCGCCCAGCAGGGCGGTCAGCGCCGTGCCCCTGGCCGCCGGGTCACCACCGCACTGCCCGGCACGCTGGGCGTTCGCGGTGATGCCCTGCTCGCAGAGCCGGCCCACGGCCTCGATCGCCTCTTCGGCGGCGCGCGGGTGGAGATCGGCGCCGCGACCGCCGAACCTCCGGGCCATGTCCCGCACGATGTCGGGAGTGTGGGTGCTGACGATGCGCCCGGTCCAGTTGTCGCTGAGGACCGGCGCCACGGCCGGGCCCGGGTGTTGGTGCGAACTGGCCTCGTACAGCGGGCGCAGCGCCCGGTGCCCGCCGTCGGGCCCGTCGGGGACGGCGGGCAGCAACGTCACGGCGAGGGTGTCGTCGAGTTCGAGCAGGCCGTGGGTGACGGCGATCTGCAGACAGTGCGGGCACGACAGTGCCAGGTGGAGCCGGTAGCGGTGGGGGGCGGCGAAGTAGCCGCTGCGCGCGTCACAGCCGATCCTGCTGCGGAAGGACGGCGCGGATGTCGGGAAGGTGGCGGACATGCGTCTCCCTGGAGTGCTCACAGGTGTACGGGCATAAGGAGGCGGCGGCACGCGGCGGCTTCGGCACGGCCGGCAGGCGGTACGTGTACCGGAAGGTCAGGCGTGGCCGGGGACTCGGCCGCCGGCGCGCGGGGAACTTGCCGCGCTGCACACACGCTCGAGGTCGATGTGGCGCCGGGAGGTCAGCAGGGGCAGCGGCCGGACGGCGACACGAACGGCGTCGCTGCCGAGGTCCAGCGCGGCACGGCCCATGATTCCCCTACCGTTTCACTAGGTGTCCCGTAGTGGAGTCTCGGGCTGTGCGCGAACCGCGTCAAGAGGGCCGTTCGGCCGACGTCACGACGTCTCACCAGGTGGGCACACCCGGCGGCCGAATCGGCCCTCGGAGGGTGGACTCAGTGGCGTCGGCCCCATTCCTCCGCGAGCAGTCGGTAGGAGCGGACCCGGTCGGCATGGTCGTGGGTGATCGTCGTGATGAGCAACTCGTCCGTGTTCGTGGCTTCCTGGAGTTGTTCAAGCCGGTCGGCCACGTGGGCCGGTGAGCCGACGAACTGCGTGTCGACGCGGTCCCGCACGAGCGCTCGGTCGTCGTCGCTCCACGCGTGGGCGCGTGCTTCCCCGGGGGTCGGGAACTCGATGGCGCCTTCGGCGGTGCGGATGCTGCGGACCCACAGGGCGTATCCGGTGGCGAGTTCGCGGGCGGTCGCGTCGTTCTCGGCGACGACGACGTCGGCGGAGACACTGACGTAGGGCTTGTCGAGGAACTCGGAGGGCTGGAAGAAGGACCGGTAGCCGTCCACCGCTTCCAGGACCGTGCCGGGGCTGACGTGGTAGTTCGCCGCGAAGCGCAGACCCCTGGCGCCTGCGACCTCGGCGCTCTGTCCGCCGCTGCTGCCCAGGATCCACACGTGCACGTCGGCGCCCTTCCCGGGCACGGCGTGCGCCTCGACGCCCTCCGGGGAGCGGTAGGTGCCGGCCAGCAGGGCGAGGATGTCGTCGATCTGCTCGGCGTAGTCCTGCGACTCGGCGCCCGGGAGCTGGAGCAGTTTGCGCTGCAGTGCCACGCGGGGTGAGCCGAGCAGGCGCTCGAGGGAGAAGCGGGGCGGGATGGTCAGGCCGTTCGGGGCGCGGCCGTCGACGATCGGGGTGGCTGTCGGCGTGGTGGTCCTCTCCGCGGGCGGGCGGCCGCCCGAGCGGCCCAGGCCCAGGTCGAGGCGGCCGGGGTGCAGGGCGTCGATCAGGCCGAACTCCTCGACCGTGGACAGCGCCGTGCGGTGGCCGAGTTGTACGGCACCGGAGCCGAGCCGGATCGTGGAGGTCGCCGCGGCGGTCAGGGCGAGGACGACCGCGGGGGACGTACCCGCCACTCCCGGGTTGAGGTGGTGCTCCGCGAACCAGTAGCGGGCGTAGCCGAGCCGCTCGGTCTGCTGGGCGAGGTCGATGGAGTTGCGCAGGGCTTCGGCAGCCGTCGATCCGGAGGAGATCGGAACGAGGTCGAGGACGCTGAGGGGGATGTCAGGCACGGGCGGACTCCTGGGTGTGGGCGGAAGCGGGGGCGGGGGCGGGACTCACCGGCTCCCACGCGAACGGCGGATCCGGTCGCGGCGCAGCACGGGGGCGACCTGGGACTGGAACAGCTGCGGGGAGGTGCCGCGCTGATGAACCGTCAACTCCGCGGCGTCCGCGCGCAGATGAAGCACGGTGTGTCCGGTCTGCTCGTGGCAGCGGTGCACCTTGTCGATGACCTGCTGGGGACTGCCGATCAGTGCGGAGCTGCGTTCGACGAAGTGCTCCCGGCGTTCGCGGTGGTGGCTGATCAGCCCGGCGTACGGCTCGATGGGGTGGGTGACGTTCGCGGAGCACAGGTGGGCCGCCGTAGCGGGCGGCGAGGTCGACCGGCACCTTGCTGGTGGCGCCGCCGTGCCAGACCCGGATGCACTGCTGGTAGGGGCGGGGCCACACCTCGGCGTTGCGGTCCCAGTCGCAGCCCGGTTCCTCCGCGAGCCGGGCGTTGTCGACGACCTCGCGGAACCGCTCGTGGGTCGACTTGCGCACGCCGGTGATCCGGTCCGGGCGGTGCACGACGAGGGCGATGGCGTTGAACCTCACGAGGACGCCGGTTCGTCGCGGGCATCGTCCGGGTGGGCGAGGCCGAGGTGGTCGCGCAGAGTGGTGCCCTCGTACTCGGTGCGGAAGACACCCCGTTCCTGAAGCAGCGGAACCACCTTGTCGGCGAACTCGTCGAGGCCGCTCGGGGTGATGTGCGGGACGAGGATGAAGCCGTCGCTCGCGTCGGCCTGGACGAACTCGTCGATGGTCTCGGCGACGGTGGACGGGGAGCCGACGAAGTTCTGCCGGTTGCCGGTGTGGATGACCAGGTCGCGGATGGACCAGTTGTTGGCGGCGGCCAGTTCCCGCCACTCTCGGGCCGTTGCCAGCGGGTCCCGGTACATGCGGACCTGGGCTCGGCCCTGGGAGATGTGGTCGTCGCCGGTGTCGGGGTCGATGTCGGGCAGCGGGCCTTCGGGATCGTAGCCGGACAGGTCCCTGTTCCAGACGAACTCCAGGTGCTTGAGGGCGGTGGCCCCGCTGACCTGTTGGCGGCGGACCTCGCGGGCGAGTTCCTCGGCTTCGGCGTCCGTGTCGGCGAGGGCGAAGGTCGCGGCGGGCAGGATGAGCAGTTGGTCGGGTCGGCGGCCGTACCTGGCCAGGCGGGATTTCACGTCGGTGTAGAAGGCCTGGCCCGCCTCCAGGGTGCCGTACCGGCTGAAGATGGCGTCCGCTTCGGCGGCGGCGAACTCGCGGCCCTCGTCGGAGTCGCCGGCCTGGAAGACGACGGGCCGGCCCTGCGGGGAACGGGGGACGTTGAACTGTCCGTGGATGTCGAAGTGCCGTCCGGTGTGGACGAAGGAGCCTGCCTTGGCGTCCCGCAGGAAGGTGCCGGTCTCCTGGTCGGCGAGGAGCTCGTCGCCGTGCCAGGAGTCGAAGAGTTCGTTCGCCGTGGCGAGGAACTCCTCGGCGCGGGAGTAGCGCTCGTCCTGGAGCAGGAAGCCGCCCCGGCGGAAGTTCTCACCGGTGAAGGCGTCCCAGGAGGTGACGACGTTCCACGCGGAACGGCCGCCGGAGAGGTGGTCGAGGGTCGCGAACTGCCGGGCGACTTCGTAGGGCTCGTTGAAGGTGGAGTTGATCGTGCCGGTCAGTCCCAGGTGCTCGGTGACGGCGGCGAGCGCGGCGAGGACGGTGAAGGTGTCGGGGCGGCCGACGACGTCGAGGTCGTAGATCTTTCCGCCCTGCTCGCGAAGCCGCAGCCCTTCGGCGAGGAAGAGGAAGTCGAACTTGGCGCGTTCGGCGGTCCGGGCGAAGTGGGCGAAGGAGCTGAACTCGATGTGGCTGCCGGCGCGCGGGTCGCTCCACACGGTGGTGTTGTTGACCCCGGGGAAGTGCGCGGCCAGATGGATCTGCTTCGGCGGCTTGCTGGTCATGTCGGTACGGTCCTCCCGGCTCAGGCGGCGGCGTAGCGGTTGGCGGGACGGGCCAGGCCCAGGAGCCCGCGCAGGGTGTCGGCCTCGTAGGCGGTGCGGAAGGCGCCCCGGCGCTGGAGTTCGGGGACCAGGCCGCGGGTGATTGCCGGGAGGTCGTGTCCGGCGACGCCGGGCCGCAGCCGGAAGCCGGTCAGCCCCTCCTCCGCCACCTCCTGCAGCAGATCGGCGAGTTGTCCGATGGTTCCGGTGAAGATCCGTGCATCGCTGGTGTACGGCTCCCCGGCGAGGGCGTCGAGGCGGGCACGGCGGTCTTCGGCGGCGGACTTCTCGTCGTCCAGGAAGACGACCAGGTCGCCGAAGACGTGCAGGAGTTCGTCGGCCCGGCCGGCCGCCCGCTGCTCGGCGCGGATCTCGGCGACGACAGCGCGGGCCTGCTCGGCGTCGTGCGGGGTGACGTAGCCGACGTCGGCCTGGCGGGCCACCAGCCGGTACGGGACGGTCTGGTGGGCGAGGGCGGTGACCGGCGGCTGACCCTGCGGCGGACGCGGAGTGATCGAGGGGCCCTTGACGCTGAAGTACACGCCCTCGAAGTCGATGTAGTGGAGTTTGTCGCGGTCGATGAAGCGGCCGGTGGCGGAGTCACGTATCTCCGCATCGTCCTCCCAGCTGTCCCAGAGCCGGCGCACGACCTCGACGTGGTCGGCGGCCTCGTCGAAGAGGTGACTCAGCCGGTCCTGCCCGGCTGGCGTCCGCAGTTCCTCCAGGCTCACCGGCGGGAGGGTGCGACGGCCGAAGTGGTCGGCCTCGTGCGGCCGGGCGCTGATCTGCACCCGCAGGCCCGCGCGTCCGGTGCTCACGTGGTCGAGGGTGGCGATCGCCTTGGAGATGTGGAACGGCTCGGTGTGGGTGGCGACCACGGTCGGCACCAGGCCGATGTGCCGGGTCAGGGGTGCGACCCGGGAGGCGGTCAGCACGGCGTCGAGGCGGCCGCGGACCTGGTCTGTGCGGCCGTCCAGCTCGCCGTAGTGGGAGGACTGGAGGCCGAGCCCGTCCTCGAAGGTGACGAAGTCGAGCAGGCCGCGCTCGGCCTCGGTGACGAGGTCCGCCCAGTATCCGGCCGTGAACAGGTCCCGGGGGCGGGCCACTTGTTCGCGCCAGGCGGCCGGGTGCCAGCCGGCGCCGTCGAGGGCCACGGCGAGGTGCAGAGGGGAAGCAGGGGTTGCGGACACGGGAGTGCCTTCCTGAAGGTCCGTACGAGATCGCCTGCCCGCGGAGATCCGGGGCGCGCGGCGCTGGGGAAACGGGTCAGGAACTACAGAGCGAGCCGGCCACGCGCTGGAGGTCGATGTGGGGCCGGGAGTGGAGGCGGACGGCACGCAGCACACGTGTCACGCGTCGCACCTCCGTCCGAACGGTCCGGGCAGTCGCTTCGACAAGGCCAACAGCACAGCTGTGCCGTTTCTTCCGGATCGGCCGTGTCGGTGTGCCCTGCGAGAGGGAGCAGTACGGCGGCGTGGGGTGAAGCGGACGAAGCGGGCGGCCCGCGTCAGACCACCGTCCCCGGGTGCCGCACCACCGCGTCGAACCCGGTCGTCCTGTGTCTTGAAGACGGCGGTCGGCCAGTCGATGCCTTCGACGATGCGGAAGCCGCGCTCGACGCCGTCTGCGTCTGGGCCGTCATCGAGCTGCGCAGCCCGACGCCCCGGTGCCGCAAACGCCGTTGCCTGCGAAGACGCCGGCGCGCGGGGCTGACCCCGCGAGCCGCACGGCGGGGTGGTTCTGGGTCCACCCCTGTGGGGGTGCTGGACCGCTGGTGGGCCGAACGGACCGTTCATAGCGTTGTGTTCATGATGGATGACACGAACGAAGAACGAAAGGGTGCCACCCGACGGACGGCGCTGCGTGGGCTGGGTCTCGCAGTGGGGGGCACGGCGCTGGCCACCGGGCTCGGAACCTCGTCGGCCGCGGCGGCCCCGCGTCGCGGGCTCGGAACTTACGTGCTGGTGCACGGCACCCACAGCGCCGGCGCGTTCTGGATGCCGGTTGCGCGGGAACTTGTGCTGCGCGGCCACCGCGTCGTCATGGTGGACCAGCCGCGGCACGGCGCGGAGGCTTTCGTGGCGGAGTCGTACCAGCGGCAGGACCTCGCGGCGATGGCGGTCGAGCCCTCCCCTCTGAAGGGCCTCGGGCTGAACGACTACGAGGCACGCGTCACGGGCGTCGTGCGGCAGGCCGCACGGAACGGCCCGGTGGTGCTGGTCGGGCACAGCCTGGGTGGCGTGTCGGTCAGCCGTGTCGGCGACGCCGTCCCGCACCTGCTTCACCACATCTGCTACATGGCGGCCTTCTGTCCGAGCCGCGTCCTGCCCACGGCGGACGCCTGCACGGCGGCACCCGAGAACGCGAACGCCGTCAGCCCGGTGGAGCTGACGGTGGGCGACCCGGACCGGCTCGGGGTGTTGCGGCTGAACTTTCGTACGGGTGTCAGCGGTGAGTTGGCCCTCCTGAAGGAGATGATCTGCGCGGACTACCCCGACGCCGACTTCCGCCGGATACTGGCCGGCATGCAGACCGACGAGCCCGTCGCCGCCTATGCGGGCCGAGCGGTCGGCCGGGCCGGCAGCTGGGGGCGCATTCCCCGCACGTACCTGCGTTTCGGAAGGGACCGTACGATCGCCACCGCGCTCCAGGACAGAATGATCGCGGAAGCCGACGCGTCCACACCCGGCAACAGCTTCCGCGTGCACGACTTCCCCGGAGCGTCACACGTCGGCCCTCTGGATCCCACCCCGGTTGCGGACGTCCTGGACACGCTCGCAGGGTAGGGGGACCAGGTCCTGTCCGGCGGACGAAGTCACCTTCTCTGATCGCTCGCTCGTTGGTCCGGTCATGCGTCGAGGGGATCTGACGAAGCGCGAGTGGTCGCTTCTGGGGCCACACCTGCCGCCGTCGGGTGGCCGGGGAGGCCGGGGGGTTACGCACCGCAGATGACCGAGGTTCTGGACCGGACCCGGTTCCCCGTCCGTCGAGCGGGCGCCCCCGAAGCCGGCCAGCTCATGCCAGCGGCGACAAGGCATACAGTTCCGGCCCGCCTGGTTCGACCAGGAGCACTACCGGCGCCGAAACCGCGTCGGCGACGGCCGGGCCGACTACTCGCACACGCACGCGGCCACGGCGTGAACATGCAGGTCGTGACCGACCCGGCCGGGCACATGCTGTGGATGCCGCCGGCCTTGCCGGCGGGCAGCTGTCCCCGACACGGCGGACGGTCAACCGGGCACTGACCACGTCCCGGGCACCCGTCGAACGGCAAGGCCGTTTTCACCCTGGAGAGGCAGCCCTGAAAACACTCACTGACGATCAACTTATGGCACAGGACACTAGGATCCCGCCATGGCGGATCCCGTGAGTCCACAACAGGACGGCGTCAGCGGCGCGTTCACCGCCCGGCTGCCCAGGCTGAGACGACCGGGCACACGCGGGCGAAGGCGGCTCGCCATCGGCACGGGAGCCGCTCTGGCCGCGGTCGCCACGACGCTCGCCCTCTGGCCCGGGCCCGAGCCCGGTGATCACGCACCGACTGTGGTGTGCTCCGACACCGACAACACCAGCCTGACCGCCGACGTGGACGCGGACGGGCGGCTGGACGAGATACACGACCCCGACCGCTCGGGAAAGGGTTCCGTCCTCTTCAGCCGGGCCGATGACCGCATCGAGGTCGGTGTCGGCGAGGCTCTCGGCGTATGGCAGAAGGCCCGTGGCCTTCTGACGTCGGACCTGGAAACCAGGGGCACGTTCGGCGACTTCGACGGCGACGGCTACCTCGATCTGGCGTTGTTCCGCAGTCAGGAGGACATCGGGGACGATCCCCGCTCCAACCTGCTCGTGCATGAGGTGCGCTACGGACCGCTCGCCCGGGACCTGAGTGGCAGCCGGAGCGGCACCATCCGCGTTCAGGTCTCGTTCTTCGTCGCCGCGGTGCGTGCGACCGACGAGGACCAGGACGGGCGCGCCGAGCTGCACGTGTTCCAGTCTGCCGGAGACGGAGGATACGCGGAGTACATCGGCCGTCAGGAGGACGGCGGCATGACTTTGAGCAAAGCCGATACCGGCTACTACGGCCGTGGTGACTGGGATGAGCTCCAGCCGGGGTGGAGCGACTTCGGTACCTGCGTGTACACCAGCCCCGAGAGCACGCCGTCGGTCCGGAAAGAGCCCTCGGATGTCACGCCCGCACCAGGAGCGGGGCGAGGGTGACGAGTACGGCGCAGAGCCCCTCCTTGAGGCGAAGCCGCTGGCGGCGGCAGACGAACCGGGCTGTGCGCCGAGTTGTGCGCTCCGGGGTCGCCCAGCGCCCACAAAGCGACCAGCGGCGCCTGCGGCCGGAAAGTGAGGTCCATGCCGGGCAGCGACGCCTGCCCATCGCCTCGGGTAGCGTCCGGATATGCAGCCGCCCGCTGCAGGCCGAGCCCGGCGACGTCGTGCACCAGGGTGAGGACCTCAGGCGAGCAGACCCTCGGGACCGAGACCGCGGCCGAGGAAGAGAAGCCGCCGCCTCAACTACGAGCGCGAGGGGCACCTTCGCGTGCCGAGGAAGCACGTCGAACGGATCGTCGGCGAGTGCCGACTCCCTCACTGGCGTTCTCGGCTCACTGGAGGACTTCGACAGTGCAAGGGCCACAGACCAGGCGTCCGGGCCTTCGTCGTGCCGCTCTCCAGGTCGGACCCACACCGGAGGCAGTACCGGTGACCACCCGCCAGACATCCGCTCCGCGGCGGCCCATGACCAAGGAGGGGCAAGCCGCAGTACGACCACTTCGACCGGCATGACCAGGCAAACCGCAGAGTGGTGTGCGGCTACTCAGGCACGACGGGATTCGTCCCGCACGAAAGGACCGTTCTCCTCGACTCCCTGCTGACGCCCAAGCCGAACAAGCCGAACCCGAAGGACACCCCGTGGTGCGACGAGTACGCGCTCAACGCCACGAGCTGTGGGACTTCGCGCACGAAGCTGATCTCGCCAGCGCTCAAACCCATGTCGGGCATGAAGATCGTATACGGCTGCCCGCACTTCAGCGTGACGGGCCCGTGGGCGCCGGGCCGTACGCAGGAGGGGCCCCGAGCGGGTCAGCGATCCAACTCACGCCGTAGCGGGGCGGTTCCGGAGTGACGTGCTCCCCTCGTTCCTCCGGTGTGAGCACCCGCAGGTACCCGGGCAGCCCGAGGGCTTCGCAGCCGGCTTCCCAGTTCGCGCACCAGATTCCCAGGCCTAGAGGGGCGTAGTAGCGGGATGCTGTGGTGGTGCAGAAGTCGAACCGTGCCATGGTTCGGCCACTGTCATCCGTTGTCCCGATGCATCGGGTGGTCTGGGTGTTGAGCGAAGAGGGCGACCACCGGCACGCCTCGTAGCACCGGCGGAAGGGCGAGAAGGGTGGTTGGTCGACATCGAGTGGGGTGTCGAAGCTGGGGGTGGCGAAGAACAGCGACGCCAGGGGCAGGCGCCGATGTTGTAGCAACTCGATGGCTCGGACCGCCGTCGGTTTGAATCTCGATCGGTAGCCCACGGCGCAGACACAGACGACGTGCTCGTCCGCAGGATCGAATCGGTCTCCCAGATGGGACACGACGCTGGTCTGGTCCGCGCCTGCTCCGATCCAGCACGATGCCACGCCCATCCGGGTGGCGTGCAGAACCACCTTGTGCAGGCTCCTGCCCACATCGATCACAGCCAGACGGTCGTAGGCGCGCGGAGCGATGGCGACGATGAACTCACGCGCCCCTACGGTCGGCCACACCTTGAGAGAAGCGGCGACATATTCCAGCCGGATCGGCCGGGTGCCGATCAGATGCGTTGGACGTGTGTGCCGGTGGACCGCGCGCATCAGCTCCTCCCGGTCCGACGCGGTCAGTTCGCGGTTCTGGAAGGACCGACAGGAACGTCGTGTGTGAATGACGCCGAAGGTGTCGAGCTCGTCAAGGGCGCGGGGCGTCGGCTCAAAGAATCGCAGTCCCAACTTGACTGTGACCAAGTCGACCAGGAGGGCCCCGGTCAGCAGGATGCCGATGCCCAACGGCAGCCAGAACAGTAAGACCCGCCAGAGCCCGATCCGGCTTCCTACGAGCGCAGCGGCCAGGAGGATGCCTGCGGCCGCAGCCGTGGGGATGTACTGCAGCCATCCCGTGAACTGCAGTGTGAGCTTGGTCCGTTTCAGGAAGCCGGGTGGGCGATTGTGGGGAGCCAGTCCCCGGTTGGCCCGTTGCCCCGGTCGCGGATGAGACATCATGCCCCTTCGTCAGGTCCTGTGGCACTTCGCATCCGCACGCTAGACACGCGGTCCCGCTTATTGCAAGCGCACACTTGCAATAAGCGGTAGGGCTAGAATCCCTGCGGAAGCGGCGACCTGGAGACATATGCCCAAGCAGATCGACGTGGACAGGCTGTTCGAGACGACCGTCACCGTCTTCGCCGAACGTGGCTACCAGGCCTGCACCACTCAGGAGATCGCGCGAAGATCCGGAGTGAACGAGGCGACGCTGTTCCGCCGTTACGGTGGCAAGGCAGCCCTGCTCAACAGAGCCCTCACGCATGCGCTGGCTCGTTCGTCGTTCGCCCGGCTGACGGTCACGAACGACGTGTTCGCCGACCTCGTGGCCCTGGCCGGCGCCTACGCCGATTCGGTCGAGCAGTACGGTGCCGCGATTCTCAGCCTCCTCACCGATGTACCGCGCCACCCCGAACTGCGCGACGCGATGGAGGCCCTGATGCCGAACATGCGCAACGCGGCACAGGTGATCAAGGCGCATCAGGATCAAGGGCGCATCGCTCCAGGCGATCCGATGAACATGGTGCTGACGCTGATCGCACCACTGATGGCGTCGGGGCTCTGGGATCGGGCCGGGTACGCCATGACCGCGTGCGCCGGCGACCCGAATGCCGCGGTCACCACCTTTCTCAACGGCCACCGTGGGAAGGACATCACCGAAGAGGGACACGCGTGAAGTCTCGAACCGGCCGCGGCTAGGCAGTTTCGTTTGGATCAGTGGGTCTGTCAAACGAGCGGTGTAACCAGGGTGGTTGGGGTTACTGGCGGGCCGCCGTCAGGCGGCCGTCGAAGGTGATGTCGAAGGCGTTCAGTG
>NZ_JBIVPJ010000016.1:0-180492 GCF_044754585.1 Streptomyces sp. NPDC093065
GGGGCGGGGGGCCCCCCCTTTTTTTGGTCCCGGGGGGGGCTGGGGGTTGGGGGGGGGGGCCCCCCCGGGGGGGGGGGGGCGGGGGCCGCGCCCCGCCCCCCCCGCCCGTTCGTCGGCGGGGTACGTCGCCTACGCCAGCAGCTCCACCTCCGCCAGCGTGTGCTCGCCGTCCAGGACCAGCCGGTACTTGGCGTACGAGCCCGGGGACTTCACCGAGAACGCCCGCGTCTGCCGGTCCCAGGCGAAGGACTCGCCCGCACGCCGGTCCAGCGTCTTCCAGGTCGTGCCGTCGGCCGAGCCCTGGAGTTTCCAGCCGGCCGGTGCCGCGGTGTGGTCCGCCGACGAGGTGAGCGTGTACTGGACCGCCTTGACGCCCTTGCCGGACACCGGCAGGTCCACCGACGTCACCTTCGCGTCCGTGCCCGACGTGTTGTCGAACAGGGCACCCTCGCCGGTGATCGTGTCGGCGCGCGGGGTCGCCACCTCGTCGCCCTCGGTGATCGACGGCGGCGCCGCGTTCTTGCCGGTGCCCCACGAGGAGGGCTTCGCCCCCATGTCGAACTCCAGGACGCCGCCCTTCGCGAGCAGCGAGTGGGGGAGCGAAGTGGAGTTCCAGCGCTTGCCGTTGACCTTCAGGCCCTGCACGTAGACGTTCTTCGTGCTGTTCTTCGGCGCCTTGACGACCAGCTCGCGGCCGTTCTCCAGGTGGACCGTGGCCTTGGTGAACAACGGGGACCCGACGGCGTACTCGCCGCTGCCCATCACCAGCGGGTAGAAGCCGAGCGAGGAGAAGAGGAACCAGGCCGACTGCTCGCCGTTGTCCTCGTCGCCGTGGTAGCCCTGCCCGATGTCGCTGCCGGTGTACAGGCGCTGGAGCACCTCGCGGATGTTCTTCTGCGTCTTGTACGGCTGGCCGGCCGCGTCGTACATGTACAGGGCGTGGTGGGCGACCTGGTTGGAGTGGCCGTACATGCCCATGCGGACGTCGCGCGCCTCGACCATCTCGTGGATGACGCCGTTGTAGGAGCCCTTCAGCTCCGGGGAGGCCGTCTCCGGCGTCGAGAGGTACTCGTCGAGCTTGTCGCCGAGGCCCTTTCGGCCGCCGTACAGGTTGGCGAGGCCGCGGCTGTCCTGCGGGGCGGTGAAGGCGTAGCCCCAGCCGTTGGTCTCCGTGTAGTCGTAGCCCCACACGCGCGGGTCGTACTTCTCGGAGTCCACGCGCCAGTCGCCCTTGGCGTCCTTGCCCTGGAAGAAGCCGGCCTTCGCGTCGAAGAGGTTGACGTAGTCCTGGGCGCGGTTGAGGAAGTAGGCGGCCTCCTCCTTGTAGTGCTTCTCGCCGGTCTCCTTGTAGAGCTTCTCGCCCATCCTGGCGATGCCGTAGTCGTTGAGGTAGCCCTCCAGCGCCCACGACAGGCCCTCGTGGGTCTCGGTGCTGGTGTAGCCGAGGAAGGGCGAGGTGTCCATGCCCTTGCGGCCCACACCGGAGGACGGGGGCACGACGGTGGCGTTCTTGAGGGCCGCGTCGTACGCCGCCTTCGCGTCGAAGTCGACGCCCTTGACGTAGGCGTCCGCGAAGGCCACGTCGGAGGAGGTGCCGGTCATCAGGTCCGCGTAGCCGGGGGAGGACCAGCGCGAGGTCCAGCCGCCGTCCTTGTAGTGCTGCACGAAGCCGTCGACGAGCTCACCGGCCTGGGAGGGGGTGAGGAAGGAGTACGCGGGCCAGGTGGTCCGGTACGTGTCCCAGAAGCCGTTGTTGACGTAGACCTTGCCGTCCACGATCTTCGAGCCGGTCTCCGTCGGAGTGTCCTCCTTGACCGCCTTGGAGAACGGGGAGGCGTACCTGTACTTCCCGTCGACCTTCTCGTGGCCCGAGTTCGGGTACAGGTACAGGCGGTAGAGGCTGGAGTACAGCGTGGTCAGCTGGTCCTGCGTGGCGCCCTCGACCTCGACCTTGCCGAGGATCGCGTCCCACTGCTTCCGGGCGTCGCGCTTGACCTTGTCGAAGGAGGCGCGCTTCGGGATCTCCCGGCGCAGGTTGTCCTTCGCCTGGTCGACGCCGATCAGCGAGGTCGCGATGCGCAGTGTCACGGCGTGGTCCCGGCCGGCGTCGAAGCGCAGGTGGCCCTTGACGCCGCTGGAGTCGCCGCCGGTGACCTTGCTGTCGAACTCGCCGTAGACGAAGAGGCGGGTGGCGCCGGTGGAGCCGCCGGACTTGACGTCCGAGTAGCCGGTGAAGGTGCCGTTCTCCTTGTCCAGGGTCAGGCCGGCCTGGTCCTCGACGTTGTCGAAGATCACGCTCGCGTCGTCACCGGGGTAGGTGAAGCGCATCATCGCCGCGTGGTCGGTCGGCGCCATCTCGGCCTTGACGCCGTTCTCGAACCGCACGCCGTAGTAGTACGGCCTGGCGGTCTCGTTCTCGTGCCGGAAGGCCAGCTCGCGGGCTTCCCGGCCGGTGTCCGGGGTGCCGGAGGCGGCCGAGGGCATCACCTGGAAGGTCTGCCGGTCGCCCATCCACGGGCTCGGCTCGTGGCTCGCGCTGAACGCCTGCAGGGTGGGCAGGTTGTCGTCGTTGTTGCCGCGCGCGTATTCGTAGAGCCAGCTGAGCGAACCGGCGTTGGTCACCGGCGTCCAGAAGTTGAAGCCGTGCGGCACGGCGGTCGCCGGGAAGTTGTTGCCGCGCGAGAAGCTGCCGCTGGAGTTGGTGCCGCGGGTGGTGAGCGCGTAGTCGGACAGGTGGGCCTCGGGGCGCTCGGGCGCGGCCCGCCCGATCTCCACGTCGTCCAGCCAGCCGCGGAACTTCGCCGGGCCCTTGGGGGAGTCGTACGCCACCAGGATCCGGTCGACGGTCTTGCCGGCCGCGACCGAGCCGATGCCCGACTCGACGCTGTTCCACTGGTTGACGTAGAGGACCTTGGCGTCGCCCTGACCGCGCGGCGTCAGCGGGAACCCGTGCTGGTCGGTGGCCCTGAGGTCGCTCAGGTAGGTGCCGTCGGTGAAGGCGAGGTCGACGGAGACGTTCGTGGCGTCGTAGTCGAGGTCGCCGTCCGCCATCGACGGGAAGATCTTGTACGACAGCTCGGTGCGCCGGTCGACCTTCACGTCGACGTCGAAGACCTTGTTGTACGAGTAGGCCCGGCCGTCGGCCGTGTGGCGGCCCGCGTAGCGCAGCGCGTGGGTGCCGGTGAAGCCCGCGTCGGCCTTGGCGGTCGGCGAGCCCGCCGGGCCCTCGTCGACCGAGGAGAGCATGTCCTCGGGGGTGGGGACCTCGGTGTCGGCGGTGGCCAGCTGGACGTCGGCGAGCTGGAGGGCGTCACCGGCGCCGTTGTTCTTGGTGATCTCCAGCCGGAAATGCTGGAATTCCGCGGTCTTCGCCAGTTCGTACGTCTTGGTCTGGAAACGCTCGCCGAAGCTTTCCCCCGAGCGGGTGTCCAGGGTCTGCCAGTTCTCGCCGTCGGCCGAGCCCTGCAGTGTCCAGTCCGCCGGGTCGCGTTCGTCGTGGTCGTTGGCCGAGGTGAGCGCGTACTTGGCGATCTTCTGCGGCGCGTCCAGGTCGAACTCGACCCAGCCGGTCGGGGCGAAGGTCAGCCACTTGGTGCCCGGCTCGTTGTCGACGAGGTTCTCCTTGACCTCCCCGCCGCCCGTGTTCTCGGCGCTGGCCCGCACATCGGTGACGTTCTCCGTGACGTTGCCCGGTATGCCGGTGCTGAAGCCGCCGTCCACGCCGGAGGCCCGCTTGCCGCCGTCCGCGCCGGTGTCCACGGTGTCGGTCCAGTCCGGGGCCGGGTCGCCGGCCTCGAAGGACGACGCGAACTCCCGGTCGGCCTTCGCGGGCGCGCCGGGCAGGGCGACCGCCGCCCCCTGCGAGCCCACCGCCAAGGCGAAGGCGGTCGCCGTCACGACCGCCGGACCCCATCTGTGCCGAACTCTGTACTGCATGTCCTGGCCACCCTCCCAGCGCTGGGGACAACGTTGTCAATTCAACTGCGCAAGGACCAGTAGGGGTCAAGTGGCAAGTGATGTCAAGGGTGTTGGATGTGGCGTTCGGGGGTTATGGCGGGGAATCCCACGGCATGCGATGCACAGGGCACTCATATTTCCGGGAGGTCTCAACTCGGAAAAGACGTACCGGGAACCTTGCATTCGATCTTGCTCCGCCGACGGAAAGTGGACTATACCTGTCGGCCACCGGGGGATACGGGGGGAACCGCGACGAGGAACCGCCCAAGCGCCCGAACAGCGGTGACGGCATCCGTGACCGCACAGCAGTACCCGCTTTTCCTGTACGGCCCAGCAGCAACCAGCACGACCCAGCGTGACCCGATCGCGGTGCCGGGGAGGATCCGGTTCACCGCCTGAGTCCTGGAGAAGGCGAGGACTTGAGCATGGGATCCACTTCCGCCGAGAACAACGGTAAGGGCGTCGGCCGCCGCGATCTGATCAAGCGGTCCGCCGCGCTCGGCCTGATCTCCGTACCGACCATGAGCTTCCTGTCCGCCTGCGCGAGCGGCGGCGGGGACGACCAGGAGAAGGCCAAGGCGGGCGAGAAGTCCGCCAAGAACCCGCTCGCGGTCAACGAGAGCGCCCAGATGGAGTTCGTCCTCTTCGACGGAGGCTTCGGCAAGGAATACGCCGAGGACGCCGTGAAGCTGTACGAGAAGGCCTTCCCGAAGGCCAAGGTGAAGTTCGCGGCCACCCAGAAGATCCAGTCCACCCTGCAGCCGCGCTTCAACGGCGGCAACCCGCCCGACCTCGTCGACAACTCCGGCGCCGAGCAGATGGACATGGGCGTCCTGGTCGGCAAGAAGCAGCTCGCCGACCTCACCCCGCTCCTCGACGCGCCGTCCTACGACGACCCGAACAAGAAGGTCCGCGACACGCTGCGCCCCGGCATCGTGGAGATGGGCCAGTTCGACGGCGACCCCGTCTGGATCCTGTACTACGCCTACACGGTGTACGGGAACTGGTACTCGAAGAAGGCGCTGGACTCCCTGGACGCGGAGTACCCCAAGACCTGGGACGAGATGCTCGCGGTCTGCGCCAAGGCCAAGAAGAAGGGCATGGCCGGCTGGACGTACGCGGGCAAGTACCCGTACTACATCCCCTTCTCGATGTCCCCGATGATCGCCAAGGTCGGCGGCCGCGATGTGCTCGACGCCATCGACAACCTGGAGCCGAACGCCTGGAAGCACCCGGCGGTCAAGACGGTCTTCGAGGCCTGGTACGAGCTGTACAAGAAGGGCTACGTCCTCAAGGGCACCCCGGGTCTGGACCACATCCAGTCGCAGACCGCGTGGGCCAAGGGCAACGCCCTGTTCATCCCCAACGGCTCCTGGGTGGAGAACGAGTCGGCCAAGGTCATCCCCGCCGACTTCGACCTCGCCGTCTCCGCGCCGCCCGGCATCGACGACTCCGACAAGATGCCCTTCGGCACCATCTGGGCGTCCGGCGGCGAGCCCTTCATCGTCCCCGCCAAGGCGGCCAACGGCGCGGGCGGCATGGAGCAGCTGCGCGTCATGCTGAGCGAGGCGTCCTCCAAGAACTTCACCAGCAAGGTGAAGTCGCTGAGCGCCTACAACGGCGGCACCGACGGCATCGAGCTGACCCCCGGCCTCAAGTCCGGTGTCGCGGCGCTGGAACTGGCCGGCGACAACGTGGTGAACCCGCGTATGCAGGACTGGTACGTGCAGCTCCAGAAGGAGAAGATCGGCGTCTCCTGCCTGGGCGAGATGATGGCGGGCCGGATGACCCCGGCCGAGACCATCAAGAAGATCCAGGGCTACGCCGACGAAGCCGCCAAGGACTCGTCGATCAAGCACTACAAGCACCAGTGAGGACGCGTCACCAGGGCCTGTCCGGCGCCACCGCGCCGGGCGGGCCCTGGCGGCGCCACCCGCGCGCAGATCGGGGTCGGTAGCAATGCAGCACGGCAAGTACCGGTTCATCGTGGGGTTCCTGGCGGTACCCCTGGGACTGTACGCGCTCTTCGTCATCTGGCCGTTCATCCAGTCCATCTACTACTCGTTCACGGACTGGACGGGGCTGAGCCCCGAGTACAAGATGGTCGGATTCGACAACTACTCGCGGATGCTCGACGACGACATCTTCTGGAAGTCGTTGCAGCACAGCGTGATGTTCGCGCTGCTGGTGCCGCTGGTGACACTCAGCCTTGCGCTGTTCTTCGCCTTCATGATCAACGTGGGCGGACGCCGCCGCCGGGGAGGCCCGGCCGTCACGGGTGTGCGCGGCTCCGGCTTCTACAAGATCGTGTACTTCTTCCCGCAGGTCCTGTCCATCGCGATCGTCGCCCTGCTGTTCCAGTTCGCGTACAACCCGGACAGCGGCGCGATCAACTCCCTGCTGCGCGGCATCGGCCTCGACTCCCTCCAGCCGCTGTGGCTCGGCGACCCCAACATCGCCCTGTGGTGCGTGATGGCGGTGCTCGTCTGGTCGACGGTCGGCTTCTTCGTGGTCCTCTTCTCCGCGGGCATGGCCTCCATCCCGGCGGAGCTCTACGAGGCCGCGCTGCTGGACGGGGCGAACCGCGCCACCACCTTCTTCAAGGTGACCCTGCCGCTGCTGTGGGACACCGTGCAGTCCGGCTGGGTCTACATGGGCATCCTCGCGCTGGGCGCCGAGTCCTTCGCGGTCGTGCAGATCATGACGACCGGACCCGGCGGACCCGACTACTCGACCACCGTCATGGTCCTGTACGTGTACCAGAAGGCGTTCCGTGACGGTCAGGCCGCCTACGCCACCACCATCGGCGTCGCCCTGCTCGTCGTCACGCTGGCCTTCGCCGCCGTCGTGATGCGGCTGGGCCGGCGCGAGCGGCTGGAGTACTGATCAATGAAGACGACCGAGACCCCCGCCCCCGTGCCCGCCGAGCCCGGCACGCCCGTCCTGAAGGCCCAGGCCGCCCCCGGCGGACTCAAGGAGGGGAAGAAGGAGGGCACCACCCTCAACGTCTTCTCCCACGGCGTCCTCGTCATCTGGGCGATCATGGTCGGCATGCCGCTGGTGTGGGCGGTGATGACCTCCTTCAAGGACGACGCCTCCATCTTCGGCTCGCCCTGGTCGCTGCCCGACAAACTGAACTTCGACAACTGGTCGCGGGCCTGGTCCCAGGCGCACATGAGCGACTACTTCCTCAACACCATTCTGGTGGTGGGCGGTTCGCTCGTCGGCACCCTGGTGCTGGGTTCCATGGCGGCCTACGTACTGGCCCGGTTCGACTTTCCGGGCAACCGGTTCATCTATTACTTGTTCATCGCCGGCATGAGTTTCCCGATCATGCTCGCCCTGGTCCCGTTGTTCTACGTCGTGGACAACATGGGAATGCTGAACACCATCCACGGGCTGATTCTGGTCTACATCGCTTATTCACTGCCGTTCACGGTGTTCTTCCTGACCGGTTTCTTCAGAACCCTGCCCAGTTCGGTGGCCGAGGCCGCCTTCGTGGACGGCGCCTCGCACAGCCGGACGTTCTTCCAGGTCATGCTGCCGATGGCCAAGCCCGGCCTGATCAGCGTGGGGATCTTCAACTTCCTGGGTCAGTGGAACCAGTACATGCTGCCGACCGTGCTGAACACCGACCCGGACAAGCACGTCCTCACCCAGGGCCTGGTGCAGCTGGCGGTCAGCCAGGGGTACAAGGGCGACTGGTCGGGCCTGTTCGCCGGCCTGGTCATGGCGATGCTGCCGGTGCTGGCCGCGTACATCATCTTCCAGCGCCAGGTGGTGCAGGGACTCACGGCGGGTGCGCTGAAGTAGCGCCTCCCGGCCCCGGAAACCCCGGACACCTCACCCGCATGCCGCTCCCGGACACCCGGGGGCGGCATGCTCATGTGCGCGGGGAGGCTCACACGGGACACCCGGATGCGGTTCAACCTCTTGACGGTAGGTGACCCGAACGGCTCTGCTTAGAGTTCACTAGTTGCACATGGAAGGGGCCTCGCCGAAGCGGCCCCGCGCGCAGGAGGTCGTCGTGGAGACTCCGGGGTCGCAGTCGTCGCTGCACCGAGCCAACCTGGAACGAGTCGTACGGGCGGTGCGGCTCGCCGGTTCGCTCACGCAGGCGGAGATCGCGAGGACGACGGGCCTGTCCGCGGCCACGGTCTCGAACATCGTCCGGGAACTCAAGGACGGCGGGACGGTCGAGGTCACACCCACCTCCGCGGGCGGGCGGCGGGCCCGCAGCGTCTCCCTGAGCGGCGACGCCGGCATCGTCATCGGGGTGGACTTCGGGCACACCCACCTGCGCGTCGCGGTCGGCAACCTCGCCCACCAGGTGCTCGCCGAGGAGTCCGAGCCCCTGGACGTCGACGCGTCCGCGGCCCAGGGCTTCGACCGGGCGGAACAGCTGGTCAGCCGGTTGATCGCGGCCACCGGCGTGGACCGCGCCAAGATCGCCGGAGTGGGTCTCGGCGTACCGGGACCGATCGACGTGGAGTCCGGAACGCTGGGTTCCACCGCCATCCTGCCCGGCTGGGGCGGCACCCGGCCCGCCGAGGAGCTGCGGGGGCGGCTCGGCGTGCCGGTGCACGTGGACAACGACGCCAACCTCGGCGCCCTGGGCGAGCTCGTCTGGGGCAGCGGCCGCGGGGTGCGGGACCTGGCGTACATCAAGGTCGCCAGCGGCGTCGGCGCCGGTCTGGTGATCAACGGGAAGATCTATCGCGGACCCGGCGGCACAGCGGGCGAAATCGGACACATCACCCTCGATGAGGCCGGTCCCGTCTGCCGGTGCGGCAACCGGGGTTGCCTGGAGACCTTCGCGGCAGCACGCTATGTGCTTCCGCTCCTCCAGCCCGGCCACGGCACCGATCTGACGATGGAGGGCGTGGTGCGGCTGGCGCGGGACGGTGACCCGGGCTGCCGTCGGGTGATCGCCGACGTCGGCCGCCACATCGGCAGTGGAGTCGCCAACCTCTGCAACCTGCTCAACCCGAGCCGAGTCGTCCTCGGCGGCGATCTCGCCGAGGCCGGCGAGCTCGTGCTCGGGCCCATAAGGGAGTCCGTCGGCCGTTATGCCATCCCCAGCGCGGCGCGCCAACTCTCCGTGCTTCCCGGGGCTCTTGGGGGCCGTGCGGAGGTGCTCGGGGCACTCGCCCTGGCCCTGAGCGAGATGGGCGATTCGACGCTCTTGGACGGATCTGCGACCGGCGCTCTGCCGGCGGCCACGCCTGCCTTCACTTAGAGCACGGATGGCACCGTTGTCATCTCGTTAAGGATTTACTTCTTGACGTCGCACGTGTGGCCGAGTTGACTTCCAGCCACCTCGGCCGCAACGTCGCGGCCTCGTCAGGGAGGTTTGTGAAGTGAACACGCGTATGCGTCGCGCCGCCGTTGCCCTCGCCGCCGGTGCCATGGCGGTCTCTCTCGCCGCCTGTGGCAGTGCCAAGGAGTCCGGCGACAACAACGACTCGTCCGACTCGGCCGCGAAGAAGGGCGACGACATCACGGTCGGCCTGCTCCTTCCGGAGAACCAGACCGCGCGGTACGAGAAGTTCGACAAGCCCATGATCGAGAAGAAGGTCAAGGAGCTCACGAACAACAAGGGCAAGGTCGTCTACAACAACGCCAAGCAGGACGCCAGCCTGCAGAACCAGCAGGTCGAGACGATGATCACCAACAAGGTGGACGTGCTGATCATCGACGCGGTGGACTACAAGGCCATCGCGGGCTCGGTGAAGAAGGCCCACGACGCCGGCATCAAGGTCGTCGCCTTCGACCGCCTGGCCGAGGGCCCGATCGACGCCTACACCTCGTTCGACAACGTCACGGTCGGCAAGACGCAGGGCGAGGCGCTTCTGAAGGCGCTGGGCGACAAGGCCAAGGACAGCCAGATCGTCATGATGAACGGGTCCTCCACCGACCCGAACGCCGCCCAGTTCAAGGAGGGCGCCCACTCCGTCCTCGACGGCAAGGTGAAGATCGGCCGCGAGTACGACACCAAGGAGTGGAAGCCGGAGAACGCCAACGCCAACATGGACGCGGCGATCTCCGCGCTCGGCAAGGACAAGATCCAGGGCGTCTACTCCGCCAACGACGGCATGGCGGGCGGTTCCATCACCGCCCTGAAGCGGGCCGGCATCACGAACATCCCGGTCACCGGCCAGGACGCCGAACTCGCGGGCGTGCAGCGCATCGTCACCGGTGAGCAGTACATGAGCGTCTTCAAGTCGTACCCGAAGGAGGCCGAGACCGCGGCCGAGATGGCCGTCGCGCTGGCCAAGGGCGAGTCGCTCGACTCCATCGCCAACGACAAGGTCGACAGCGCCACCACCAAGGGCGTTCCCGCGGTCATCGTCCCGGTGGTCTCGCTGACCAAGGACAACATCAAGGAGACCGTCATCAAGGACGGCTTCTACACGGTCGACGAGATCTGCACGGACAAGTACA
The DNA here is from genome assembly GCF_044754585.1 of Streptomyces sp. NPDC093065. NCBI lineage: Bacteria > Bacillati > Actinomycetota > Actinomycetes > Kitasatosporales > Streptomycetaceae > Streptomyces > Streptomyces sp. NPDC093065. The sequence goes on from NZ_JBIVPJ010000016.1 coordinate 10,402, forward strand.
AGGCCGCCTGCGACAAGATCGGCCTCAAGTAAGCGGACCCGCGTCCCGGGCCGGCTGAGCCGCCCGGGACCGGCCGCCCCAGCTCCTCCGGCGCCCCGCACTCATCAGCCCCGCAAGCTACGCGGGGCGCCGGACGGAACAACCCCCCAGCAAACTTCTGCACAACCTCCCGCCGGGTCAGGCGGCGAAGGAGATGGTTCACGTGTCCGCTACGCCCGTGCTGGCGTTGCGCGGGGTCTCCAAGCGATTCGGTGCCGTCCAGGCGCTCACCGACGTAGAGCTTGAGGTCCACGCCGGTGAGGTGGTCGCCCTGGTGGGCGACAACGGCGCCGGAAAGTCCACGCTGGTCAAGACGATCGCCGGCGTGCACCCCATCGATGAGGGCGCCATCGAGTGGGACGGCAGGGCCGTCTCGATCAACAGGCCGCACGACGCCCAGAGCCTCGGCATCGCGACCGTCTACCAGGACCTCGCGCTGTGCGACAACATCGACGTCGTCGGCAACCTCTACCTGGGCCGGGAGATCCGCAGGCGCGGCGTCCTGGACGAGGTGGAGATGGAGCGCCGCTCCCGCGAGCTCCTCGACACGCTGTCCATCCGCATCCCGAGCGTCCGCATCCCGATCGCCTCGCTCTCCGGCGGTCAGCGCCAGGTGGTGGCGATCGCCAGGTCCATGCTCGGCGAGCCCAAGCTGGTCATCCTCGACGAGCCCACCGCCGCCCTCGGCGTCGAGCAGACCGCGCAGGTCCTCGACCTCGTGGAGCGGCTGCGCGAGCGCGGCCACGCCGTCATCCTCATCAGCCACAACATGGCCGACGTCAAGGCGGTCGCCGACAAGGTCGCCGTCCTGCGCCTCGGGCGCAACAACGGCGTCTTCGAGGTCAAGTCGACCTCGCAGGAAGAGATCATCTCCGCCATCACGGGCGCCACGGAGAACGCCGTGACCCGTCGTGCGGCGCGCACCAATGGGGAGATCAAGAAGTGAGCATCGACAAGACCTCCACCCCCGCCGAGGACCACGCCGTGGAGAACCCCGCCGCGGCCTCCGGCGCGGCCACCGTGGTCGACCCGCGGCTGCTGGTGCGCGAGCAGGGCTTCGCGGGCTACCTCGGCGAGTTCAAGCGGAAGATGAAGGCCGGTGACCTCGGGTCCATACCGGTCGTCGTCGGACTGCTGATCATCTGGGCCATCTTCACCAGCCTGAACTCCAACTTCCTCACCGCCGGCAACATCTCCGACATGGCGGTCGCCATGGTCGGCACCGGCATGATCGCCGTCGGTATCGTCTTCGTCCTGCTGCTCGGCGAGATCGACCTGTCGGTCGGCTCGGTCAGCGGTGTCGCGGGCGCCACCTTCGCGGTGCTGAGCGTCACGCACGGGATGAACGAGTGGCTCGCCCTGCTGCTGTCGGTCCTCACCGGGACCGTGGCCGGCGCGATCCACGGCTTCGTCTTCGCCCGCATCGGCGTGCCGGCCTTCGCCGTGACGCTGGCCGGACTGCTGTTCTGGCAGGGCTTCATGCTGCAGATCCTGGGCAGCAACGGCACGATCAACCTCGACTCCGAGGGTGTGGTCGTGAAGATGACCAGCTACTACTTCAGCGACGTGGCCGCCGCCTACGGCCTGGCGATCGTCGTGACCGCGGGGTACTTCCTCACCGCGTTCTTCGACAACCGCCGCCGCGAGTCCGTCGGGGTGCCCTCCCGGCCGCTGAGCGAGATCGTCGTGCGCACGGTGCTGCTCGCGATCCTGGCGTTCGTCGTGGCGATCGTCTTCAACCAGTACAAGGGCCTGCCGCTGGCCGTGGTGATCTTCCTGGCGTTCCTGCTGCTCACGGACTTCGTCCTGCGCCGCACCGCCTACGGTCGCAAGATCTTCGCGCTCGGCGGCAGCGTCGAGGCGTCCCGCCGTGCCGGTATCAACGTCGAGCTGATCCGGATCTCGGTCTTCGCGATCGCCGGCGGCTTCGCCGCGATCGGCGGCCTCTTCGTGGCCTCCAAGATCGCCTCCGCCAACCAGGGCGCGGGCACCGGCGAGTTCCTGATGAACGTCATCGCCGCGGCCGTCATCGGCGGTACGTCCCTGTTCGGCGGCCGCGGCCGCACCTGGGACGCGCTGCTCGGTGTGATGGTCATCGTCTCGATCCAGTACGGCCTCGCCCTGGAGGGCATCGCCTCGCCGGTCCAGTACATGATCACTGGTGGCGTGCTGCTGGCGACCGTCGTCATCGACGCGATCACCCGCAAGACGCAGAAGACGGCCGGCCGCGCATAACCTCCCGCACGGCCGACGACGGTCCGCCCGCCCGCCCAGCTGAGCCCTGGGCCGGCGGGCGGACCGCTGTGCCGTGTCGGTGCGCCCTTCCCGTTCAGTGCGTCCGTCTTGTCGTCAGCAGGCGCCGAGGTCCTGCCAGACGCCCCACTGGCCGGTGGTCCCGGGCTCCTCGCCGGTCGTCCACCACTTGGCCTTCCAGTTGTGCCCCTCGTGGGACACCTGCTGCCCGCCGGTGTAGATCGCGCCCGAGCTCCACGGAGCGGCCGTGCACTGGCTGCCGTTGCCGCCGGTGACGGTCAGCGCGTACGTGGTGCTGCGGCTGCCGGACGGGCTGGTGCCCGTGACGGTGACGGAGTACGTCCCCGAGACCGCCTGGCCGGTGGTGGCGAGGGTCAGCGTCGACTGCCCGCCCGCCGTGACCGAGGCGGGGCTGAAGGACGCGGTGATGCCGGCCGGGACCCCGCTCGCCTTGAGCCGCACCGTCTCCGCCGTACCCGACTTCACCGCGGTCTTCACCGTGGTGGTGGCCCGGGAGCCCGCGGTCACCGTGCCGGAGGCCGGGGTGGCGGAGAGGGAGAAGTCGTTCTCCGGGGCGGTGCTGCCGCTCGTGAAGGGCGCGAAGACGTGCGAGAAGTCCCAGGTGTTCTGCTGGATGCCCGAGCAGTTGTCGGCCGCGCCGCCGCCCGCGCAGCCGCCGTTGTCGCGCTGGAGCGCCCAGAAGGAGAGCGTGTTGATGCCCTGGTCCAGGGCCCAGTCGTAGACCGTGCGGGCGTTGTCCAGGGTGAAGGTCTCCGCCGGTCCGAAGTCGTCGACGCCGATCATCTCGATGACGCCGATCATGTGCCACAGCTCGGCGGAGGACTTGTCCGGGTGGAGCCGGGCCAGCACGTCGTGCAGCCCCTGGGTCGCCGTCCGGGTGTCCCGGGCCATGTCGTGCTGCTGGTTGTCGTAGTAGTCGAACGTCATGAGGTTCACGACGTCGACCTCGGTGCCGTTCTTCACGGCGTTCTCGAGCAGGGCGACGCCGTTGCTCGCCGGGCCGCGGGTGGTCGTGGGCAGTGTGTAGGAGATCTCGACGTCGCGGCCGTTCGCGGCGGCCCAGTCCTGGACCAGCTTGATGGCCTTGTTGCGGCGGTCGATGCCCGCGGTGTTGTCCAGCGAGTCGATCTCGATGTCCATGTCGAGCCGGGTGACGTCGTAGGTCGTGATGACCTTCTCGTAGGCCGCGGCGATCTGCTGGACGTCGGTGCAGCTGTCGGCGATCTCGGTGCCGGTGGTGTCGGCCGTGTAGCCGCCGAACGAGGGGATGACGTCGCCGCCGTTCGCCTGGATGGTGTCGAAGTCGGCACCGAAGGTCGACTGGGCGATCGGCATCGACGTGTCGCCGTTCCAGTACGGCGTGCAGGAGCCCGCGGTCGCCGTCTGGAGGAAGGCCATGGTCAGGTGCTTGGCGCCCGACTGGGCGGCCAGCGCCGCCGGGCTCTCGCCGGTCCAGGCCTCGAAGTAGGGGGCGAAGACCCGGTCCGGCAGCGGGGTCGCCGCCTGGGCCGCGCCGGTGCCGGACAGGGCGAGGCCCATCGCGGCCACGGCGGTGGCGGCCGCGGTGACGGCCGCGCGGATGGAACGCATGCGTCTCATGTCAGTCCCGGTGTGTGTGGGGTGGAACGTCGATTCCCGTGCTGTGCTGGGGTGTTGCCGGGTACGGGAATATCGCCGGAGCACCGGGGGACGCAATGGTCTGGACCAGAATGGGACTAGACCAATCTGCCCGGCCGGTCACCACCGGGCCTGGACACCGTGCGCCCGGACGGACTGGACCACCCGGGTAAAGGTGTCCCCAAGCCGGACACCTGCGACCGGGCAGCCGGACCCCTGCGACCGGGCAGCCGGACACTCCCGGCCGGGATGACGTGGACCCGGCCGGGAAGACGTAGAAGGGCCCGCCGCTGGGTAAGGCCGAACGCGTGACGTACGACGCACCGCCCGGACACGTTCCGCCGGAGCGGAACATTAGACTCGACGAGCCCGGCAACAGCTCTACTGCAAGGAGGCACGGGTGCCGCTGCTGACCCGCATCACGGGACCGCGCGATCTGGACCGGCTCAGCCTGGAAGAGCTGACTCGGCTGGCCGAGGAGATCCGTACCTTCCTCGTCGACGCCGTCTCCAAGACCGGCGGCCACCTCGGCCCCAACCTCGGCGTGGTGGAACTCACCCTCGCCCTGCACCGCGTCTTCGACTCGCCGAAGGACAAGGTGCTCTGGGACACGGGCCACCAGTCCTACGTGCACAAGCTGCTCACCGGACGCCAGGACTTCTCGAAGCTGAAGATGAAGGGCGGCCTGTCCGGCTACCCCTCGCAGGGAGAGTCCGAGCACGACGTCATCGAGAACAGCCACGCCTCCACCGTCCTCGGCTGGGCCGACGGCATCGCCAAGGCCAACCAGGTCCTGGAGCGCGACGACCACGTCGTCGCCGTCATCGGCGACGGCGCGCTGACCGGCGGCATGGCCTGGGAGGCGCTGAACAACATCGCCGCCGCCAAGGACCGCCCCCTGGTCATCGTCGTCAACGACAACGAGCGCTCCTACGCGCCCACCATCGGCGGCCTCGCCAACCACCTGGCGACCCTGCGCACCACCGACGGCTACGAGCGCTTCCTGGCCCGCACCAAGGAGGTCCTGGAGCGCACCCCGGTCGTCGGACGACCCCTCTACGACACCCTGCACGGCGCCAAGAAGGGCCTGAAGGACTTCATCGCCCCGCAGGGCATGTTCGAGGACCTCGGCCTGAAGTACGTCGGCCCGATCGACGGCCACGACCTCGAGGCCCTGGAGTCCGCCCTCACCCGCGCCAAGCGCTTCGGCGGCCCCGTCATCGTGCACTGCCTCACCGAGAAGGGACGCGGCTACCAGCCCGCCCTGGCGGACGAGGCCGACCGCTTCCACGCCGTCGGCAAGATCCACCCCGACACCGGCCTGCCCATCTCCACCTCCGGCGCCGACTGGACGTCCGTCTTCGGCGACGAGATGCTCAAGCTCGGCAAGGAGCGGCAGGACGTCGTCGCCATCACGGCCGCCATGCTGCAGCCGGTCGGCCTCGACAAGTTCGCCAAGGCCTTCCCCGACCGCGTCTACGACGTCGGCATCGCCGAGCAGCACGGCGCCGTCTCCGCGGCCGGCCTCGCCCACGGCGGCGTCCACCCCGTCTTCGCCGTGTACGCCACCTTCCTCAACCGCGCCTTCGACCAGGTCCTGATGGACGTCGCCCTGCACAAGTGCGGCGTGACGTTCGTGCTGGACCGCGCCGGCGTCACCGGCACCGACGGCGCCTCCCACAACGGCATGTGGGACATGTCGATCCTCCAGGTCGTCCCCGGCCTCAGGCTCGCCGCACCGCGCGACGCCGACCAGGTCCGCGCCCAGCTGCGCGAGGCCGTCGAGGTGGACGACGCGCCGACCGTGGTCCGCTTCTCCAAGGGCGCCGTCGGCCCCGCCGTGCCCGCCGTCGGCCGCGTCGGCGGCATGGACGTGCTGCGCGCTCCCGGCACCGAGACCCCCGACGTGCTCCTGGTCTCGGTCGGCGCCCTCGCGCCGATGTGCCTGGAGGTGGCCGACCTGCTGAACAAGCAGGGCATCTCCACCACCGTCGTCGACCCCCGCTGGGTCAAGCCCGTCGACGAGGCCATGGCCCCGCTCGCCGAGCGCCACCGCGTGGTCGTCACCGTCGAGGACAACTCCCGTGTCGGCGGTGTCGGCTCCGCCGTCGCCCAGGCCCTGCGCGACGCCGGCGTCGACGTGCCGCTGCGCGACTTCGGCATCCCGCCGCGCTTCCTCGACCACGCCTCCCGCGCCGAGGTCCTGGCCGAGATCGGGCTCACCGCGCCCGACATCGCGCGCCAGGTCACCGGTCTGGTCGCCAGGCTCGACGGCAGGTACGACCGCACGGGCGCCGGGGTGGACCAGGTGGAGGCCGCGCGCGACTGACGCCGCGCACCCCGCGCTGAGCCGTATGGGCCGGTTCCACCACTCGTTGCAGTAGTGGAACCGGCCCATCCGCGTGAAATCGGCCATGCCCGGGCATACGCAGTACGCCCCCTCTCGATCATGTCGGGGACGACAAGCGTGGGAGGTACCCGTGAGCAACAGCAGCCTCTTCCGGACCAAGAAGATCGAACAGTCGATCCGTGACACGGAGGAACCCGAGCATCAGCTCAAGAAGTCCCTGTCGGCACTCGATCTGACGGTCTTCGGCATCGGCGTCGTCATCGGCACCGGCATCTTCGTGCTGACCGGCACCGTCGCCAAGAACAACGCCGGGCCGTCGGTGGCCCTCGCCTTCACCGTCGCCGGTGCCGTCTGCGCGCTCGCCGCGCTGTGCTACGCGGAGTTCGCCTCCACCGTCCCGGTGGCCGGTTCCGCGTACACCTTCTCGTACGCCTCACTCGGCGAACTGCCCGCCTGGATCATCGGCTGGGACCTGGTCCTGGAGTTCTCGCTCGCCACGGCGGTGGTGGCCGTGGGCTGGTCGGGCTACATCCGCTCGCTGATGGACAACGCGGGCTGGCACATGCCGGCCGAGCTCGGCGGCAGGGACGGCGCCGAGGGCTTCGGCTTCGACATCCTCGCCGCCGCCCTGGTGCTGGTGCTCACCGCCATCCTCGTCCTCGGCATGAAGCTGTCGGCCCGGATCACCTCGCTCGTCGTCGCCATCAAGGTCGCCGTGGTCCTCATCGTGATCATCGCGGGCGCCTTCTTCATCAAGGGCGCCAACTACGACCCGTTCATCCCGAAGGCGCAGCCGGTGGAAGCGGGCGGGGGACTGCACTCACCTCTGATCCAGCTGATGTTCGGCTGGGCGCCCTCCAACTTCGGCGTCATGGGCATCTTCACGGCCGCCTCGGTCGTCTTCTTCGCCTTCATCGGCTTCGACATCGTCGCCACGGCCGCCGAGGAGACCAAGAACCCGCAGCGCGACATGCCCCGCGGCATCCTCGGCTCGCTGGCCATCTGCACCGTCCTGTACGTCGCCGTGTCCATCGTCGTCACCGGCATGCAGCACTACACCAAGCTGTCCATCGACGCCCCGCTCGCCGACGCGTTCAAGGCCACCGGGCACCCCTTCTTCTCGGGCGTGATCAGCTTCGGCGCCGCGGTCGGCCTGACCACGGTCTGCATGATCCTGCTCCTCGGCCAGACCCGCGTGTTCTTCGCGATGAGCCGGGACGGACTGCTGCCGCGCTTCTTCTCCCACGTTCACCCGAAGTTCCGGACGCCCTACCGGCCGACCATCCTGCTCGGCGTGATCATCGCGATCGTCGCGGGCTTCACCAGCCTGAGCGAACTGGCCGAACTGGTGAACATCGGCACGCTCTTCGCCTTCGTCGTCGTCGCGATCAGCGTGATCATCCTGCGCCGGACCCGGCCCGACCTGCCCCGCGCCTTCCGCACCCCGCTGGTCCCGCTGCTGCCCGTCGTGTCCGTGGCCGCCTCGCTGTGGCTGATGCTGAACCTGCCCGCCGAGACCTGGGTCCGGTTCGGCATCTGGATGGCGATCGGCTTCGTCGTGTACTTCTTCTACGGCCGCACCCACAGCCGCCTGGCCCGGGGCGAGGCGGCACCGGCCGAGTCGTCCGCCCCGAACGGTCCGTAGCCCGCAGGACCGTGTGAGCCGCCGGACCGTGTGAGCCGCCGGGCCGGGTGATCCCGCCGGCCTTGTGACCCGGTGACTCGTGTGACCCGGTGGCCCGTGTGACCTCGTCGGACCGTTCGCGCGCTCCGGCCGTCACACGGGCCGCACCGTCCTCGGGCCCGCCACCTCCGCCCCCAGCTCCGTCACCCGGCGGCGCAGCTCGCGGTCGGCCGTCACGACCAGGACGGTACGGTCGTCCGCCGCCCGCGCGACCAGCTCGACCATGTGGTCGTCCCCGCTGCCGGCTGCCGACTCCACCCGTACGCCGGGCACGGACGCCACCCCGCGGGCCGCGCCCTCGACGACGAGCACGACCTCCAGCGGCCCGTCCCGCCCGGGCACCCCGTCCGCCGCCAGCCGGTCCCGCAGCCGTTCCGCGGCCCCGCGCCGGTCCCGCCACCAGCCGTCCGGCACCGAGCCGACGACGTTCGCGGCGTCGACGACCACGAGCAGAGGCACGTTGTCTTCCATCCCGTCAGGTTCGCACGCCTCCACCGGCCCCGCGCCGTCGACCGGGGAGGACCAGGAAGGACCGGGGAGAGCCGTACCCGGCCGACACGGAGCCGAGGCCCCCGCTTAGAGTGATCCGGTGAATGGCGACTGGCTCCTTACCGGCCGCGACGGCCGCCTCAGTGTGTACCTCCCGTCGAACGACGCCGCCCTGTGGCGTGCCGAACGTGCCCCGGCCGGACGCTGGGAGCCTCCGCGCCGCATCGGCGGGGACCAGGAACTGCGCCCGGACGGCGGCCTCGCGGCCGGCCGGGGACCGGACGGCTACACCCATCTGGTCGCCTGGCGCCCCACCGGCGCCGGCCGCTGTGCCCTCGTGCACACCACGCACTTCCGGCCGCTGCTCGCGCCCCTGGACTGGCAGCCCGCCGGCCACCCCAACAAGCAGGGCGACCGCACCGGAACCCCCGCCGTCGCGGTCGACGCGCAGGGGCGTGCCCACGTCTTCGTCCGCAACGGGGGCGGCGGCCTGAGCATGGTGGCCCAGCAGGAGAAGGGCGGCTGGGAGCCGTGGCGGGACCTGAAGGGCCGCGGCGTCCGGGAGGCGCCGGCGGCCGTGACGGCCGACTCCGGCCTGGTCGAGGTGTACGCGCCCGTCGAGGGCGGCATCGTGCACTGGAGCCAGGACAAGCCGGGCGCGCGGCCGACCCTGGGGGAGCGCCTCGACGCGGTGGTCCGCCCCGGCACCCTGCGCGCCCTGGCGACCTCCGCGGAGCACACCACGGTCTTCTTCACCGACGACACCACCGGTGAGCTGTGCGCCTGGCGCCCCGGGGGAAAGGCCGTACCCCTGGTGTCCGCCGCCGGCCCCGGCCCCGTGTCCGCCGTCCGCACCGTCATAGACGGCCACGACTGCACGCTTCTCGCCCAGCGCTCGGCGGGCAGCGGCCGCGTCGCCTTCGCCGCCTACCCCTCGGAACTGGAGGAGATGGGCGCGGCCTGGACCGAGTCGGGCCCCGCCCTCCCGTCCGACGCGACCGTCTCAGTGACCCTGGACGCCGACGGCCGCCTGACGGCGGCGACCCTGTCCCCGTCGACCGGACAACTGCTGCTGAGCCGACGGAAGGACGACGAGGCGGGGCTGGCGCTGGGGGCTTGGGGGGCGGTCTGAGGGCGCGGTGAGCACGGGGGGAGGCCCTTCTCTCCCCCGGGGTGTGTCAGCGGGGGCGTCAGGAAGTCTTGCCTCCGCCCGCAGGGGACTTCTTCGCCGACTCCGGGATCTCGTCGTCGCTGCGGACCGCCTTCCACAGCGTGGACGCCTGCGGCTCCGCCGCCACGACCCGGTTCGGGTCGATCTTGTCGTACGCCACCGGCAGCATGATGGTCTCCATGGTGGACGGGTCGACCCCGTTCAGGCTGCGGCCGAAGTCCGCCAGGGCGGTGAGCGAGGCGAGTTCGGAGTCGGTGGTCAGGGCCGCGGTGAGCGTGTCGGCGATCTTGTACGTCTTGGTGGGGCTGCCCAGCAGGTCCTGCTTCTTGATCTCGCTCAGCAGGGCGATCATGAATTCCTGCTGGAGGCCGATCCGCCCGAGGTCGCTGCCGTCGCCGATGCCGTGCCGGGTGCGCACGAAGGCCAGCGAGTCCGTTCCGTTCAACCTGTGCGTGCCGGCGGTCAGGTCGAGCCCGCTGGACTTGTCGTGGATGTCCTGGTCGACGGTGACGGTGACGCCGCCTATCGCGTCCACCAGGTCCTTGAAGCCCGCGAAGTCGATCTCGACGTAGTGGTCCATGCGGACCCCGGACATCTTCTCCACCGTCTTGACCACGCAGGCCGGACCGACCTGTGAATAGACCGAGTTGAACATCACGCGCTCGGCCGGGGCCACCTCGGAGCCGTCCGGCTTGGTGCACTCCGGCCGGGTCACCAGCGTGTCCCGCGGGATGCTGACGGCGACGGCCTCCTTGCGCCCCTCGGGAATGTGCATCACCAGCGCCGTGTCCGAACGGGCTCCCGCGACCTTGCCGGTGTTGAGTTCGGCGTTGTCGCCCGCGCGCGAGTCGGAGCCGAGGATCAGGATGTTCTGCCCGGAGGTGGGGAGCTTCTCCGGGCGGTCCTTGCCGATGGCGTCGTTGATGTCGACGCCGTTGATGTTGCCGTTGAGGTCGCTGTAGAGCCAGTAGGCGGTGCCGGCCGCGGCCACGACGAGGACGGCCACACCGATCAGGATGTTCCGGCCCGTGCGGCGTTTCTTCTTCTTCCCGTTCTTCCCGGCTCTTCGGCTCCCGCGCCCCTCGCGCGGCGACTCGGGGGCAGGCGGCATGGGGGTACTCAGGTCGTGGCTCACGGCGGGTCCTCGCAACTCGTGCCCGGAGAGGGCAGGAGCAGCAGGCCGCTCCCGTGAGGGGCCGGGTCGGTGCTGCTCGGCTGACGCTTGGCTGGCATTGAACTATAGACACGCGGTCGAGCACTCGTACGAGCGATGTGCCCGTTGTGTGCCCGCTGCGTGTGTGCGGGAGGCGCTCGCCCGAGGTCCGGGCGGTGCCGGCGGGACGCCGGGACACCTGTTCGGTCGTGCGTATGATGTGGCGAATTCTGGAGTCATCTGTGGACACCGGGCCTGGCGTGGGAGGGGACGGCACACATGCGCGGCAGAGGTGCGCAGGCGGTGGACCGGGGGCTCCGATCCGGTGTCGGGACCGGGGCGCGGTCCCGGCGCGTCTCCGTGCCGGCCGCGCCCACGGGGTCGTGGCTGCTGCGTGGCGGCGACGACCGCCTCAGTGTGTACGTGCTCGTCGAAGGCGGTGTGCGTCGCTGGACCGAGACCGCGGTCGGCAGCGGCCGGTGGAGCGGGCCCGACCTCTTCCCCGTCGAAGGGCTGACGGGGCTCGCCGTGGTCCAGGGGGCCAACCGCTACGCGCACTTCATCGGGCGCAGGGAGCGGCCCACGGACGGCGAAGGACCGAAGGCCGATCTGCTCTACGCCGTGCAGTACCAGTCGGGGCGGACGCTGGGGGACTGGAGGTCCCTCGGCAATCCGTTCCGTGACCCGCGGGAGGCGGCGACCCTCGGTGCGCCGACCGCCGCCGTCGACGGACAGGGCACGGTCCACGTCTTCGTCTCCGGCGGTCCCGGCGGGGTGATGCTGCGCCGCGAGGCCAGGAGCGGGGCGTGGGAGGCGTGGAAGGACCTGCGCGGCGGTACGGTCGCGGGCGGACTGAGCGCCGCGGCGACCGCCGCCGGACTGGTCGAACTGCTCGCGCCGGGGCACCGCTCGGTCATGCGGTGGGTGCAGACGGAACCCGGCGCGGACCTGCGCCGGGCACAGGACCTCACGCCCGCTCCCGCACCCGGCTCGGCCTCCCTGCTCGAGACCGCGCCCGGGGTGTTCACCGCGTACTGGTCCGAGCAGAGCGGGACGGGCCTCTACGCGCAGCGGCCCGGCGAATGGGCCTTCCCCGCCGGCGGAGCCCCGGGGGAGGGGCCTCACGCCACCCTCCGTGCCGGCGTCGACGGCTACGACTGCACGGTCCTGGCCCACCGGGGGCCTGCGGGGACAGCCGTGCTCGGGGTGTGCGGCACCGGCTCGGAGTCCGGTGGGCTGTGGTGGACCGACACCGGGCTGGCCTGCGCCGGCACTCCGGCGCTGGCGCTGGACGGGCACGGCCGGATCGTCATGGCGGCGGTGGCCGCGGACGGCGCCGTCCTGGTCAACAGGCAGCGGCCGGAACCCGGACTCACCCTGTCCGACTGGGACCGCCTGCCGGGCGACTGACGGCACGTCATTACCGCACATCACGCTGAAAGTCCAGAGCGACAAATGGTTGTACCCGTTGCCTGTGGTGATCATCACGTGCCGCAAGCTGTCTGCCGGCTGTCTTGATCTGGACTTTTAGGAAACCATTATGTGAAAGTTTGATGGATTGCCGGTGTGCGGCGATCGGAGTGGAACCGGGGGTGATGAGCCCCCGTGTCAGGGAATGCGTGCTTCTTCTGATCCGAGGCCCACACAGCGAGGTGTGGACACCCTCGGAGGGGCAGAGCTGCTGGGTACGGATGGTGGATGCCTCGTGGGTGGCTCGGACAACCCTGAAGCCGGAGCGCTGATCTCGGCGTACCGGTCCGCGGTTCCCACCGGCGCGCGGCGGCGCATCGTCCGCGGGGTGCCGACCCCGGTGCGCAAGGCCGTGAAGTCCTCCCTCACCGCCGCCGACTCCGTGCGTTCCGCCGCCGTGGTCTGGGCGATGGGGGGCAAGCGCAACGCCTCCCGGCACAGCCCCGCGCACAGTCGGCGAGTCGTCCGGGTCGGCCGCCGCCACATGCGTGCGCTGCTGGTCGAGGGCGCGACGGACTGGGCCGCCCGGGCCCGCAATCTCAACATCGTGGTCTCCGTCCTGGAGTCGGCGGGCATCGACTACTTCTGTGTCCGCGGCACGAACAGCGGACTGCCCGCCGTCGCCGTCCCCACCGCCTCCCGCCCGCTGGTGGAGGAGATGCTCCGGCTGGCCTTCGCGCAGGCCCCGGGCTATGTGGGACCGGCCGGCGGCGGCGAGGCCCGGATGGAACCCGGCGACGAGGAGCGGTCCTGGCGGCAGCTGCGCAACCACAAGGTGCTGCGCGTGGCCTGGTACGTGTGCGACCCGACCCAGCAACTGGTCTTCGGGGCGGCCAGCGGCTGCGACATCGAGATGTGGACGGAGCGGGACGGGGAACTGCGCGCTCCGCGGCCCAACCGGGTCATCGACGCGGTTCCGGCGGGTGCAGCGCGCAAGTCGGCACCGCAGAGCCTGTTCAGTCCCATACCCTCCGCGTACCGCACCGGGAAGGCCCGGACGCTGGCCGAGTTCGCCGTGCCGCTCCCCGAGGACCACCAGTTCCCCATCGACGTCGTCTACACCTGGGTGGACGACTCGGACCCGGTCTGGCGGGCGTCGCGCGACCGTGCGCGCCAGGAGCTCTCCGGGGACCCTCTGCACGAGCAGGCGGCGAACGACTCGCGGTTCACCAGCCGAGACGAGCTGCGCTACTCGCTGCGGTCGCTCCATCAGAACGCGCCCTGGGTGCGCAACGTCCATCTGGTGACGGCGGGACAGGTGCCGTCCTGGCTCCATGCGCAGCACCCGAACCTCCGAGTGGTGGACCACCGGGAGATCTTCTCCGCGGCGGCCACCGCTCTGCCGACGTTCAACTCCCACGCCATCGAGAGCCAGCTGCACCATGTGCCGGACCTGTCGGAGTGCTTCCTCTATCTGAACGACGACGTCTTCTTCGGCCGGCCGGTCACGCCTGCGCATTTCTTCCACCCGAACGGCATCACCAAGTTCTTCACCTCGGCCGCCCTGATACCGGGAGGTGCCGCTTCCCCGGACGACCTCCCGGTCAATGCCGCGGGGAAGAACAGCCGTTGGCTCATCGCCCAGAAATTCGGGACCGCCATTTCCCAGAAGATGAAGCACACGCCGCACGCGCTGCGCAGGAGTGTGCTGCGGGAGATCGAGGAGACCTTCTCGGAGGAGCACACCACCACGCAGCACGCACGTTTCCGTTCCCCCGACGACGTGCCGATCGCCTCGTCGTTGCACCACTACTTCGCCTACCACTCGGCCCGGGCCACGGTGGGGGAGATCCAGTACCGCTACATCGACCTGTCGGCGGAGCTGGCCGAGCGGCGCCTGAACACGCTCCTGGCCAACAGGAACATGGACACCTTCTGTCTCAACGACACGGTGGAAGCGGCCGACCCGGAAGCGCAGCGAGACATGCTGAATCGTTTCCTCGAAGCCTATTTCCCGGTGCCCAGTCCTTATGAGACCGCGGACCACCAGAACGCCATCGAGCCCGCGAGTGAGCCCCACCGCACATGAATTCCTATGACGTCACGCTGGTCGTGCCGGTGTACAACGTGGAGCAGTATCTCCAGGAGTGCCTGGATTCCATCGAGGCACAGACGGTGTTCGAGCGCTGCGAGGTCCTGCTCGTCGACAACGGCAGCACCGACGGCTCCTACCGGCTCTGCGCCGAGTTCGCCCGCCGGCACGGCAACACCACGGTGCTGGTGCGTCGCGGCGGGGGCGCGGGCGCGGCCCGCAACCTCGGGATGGACCGGGCGACCGGCTCCCGTATCGCCTTCTGCGACTCGGACGACGTCCTGCCGCCCACCGCGCTGGAACGCATGCTCGACGCCGCCACCACGACCGGCGCACAGGTCGTGGTGGGGATGATGGAGACCTTCCCCAAGCCGACCGACTGGGCCTGGAAGGGATATTTCGGAAAGGGCGACCAGACCTTCGGCAGCGTCGCGGAGATGCCCGAACTGGTCCACAGCGCGAGCGCCTGCAACAAGCTCTTCGACCTGGCCTACCTGCGCTCCCACGGCATCCGCTTCGCCGAAGGCGTCCACTTCGAGGACGCCTACGTCGGTGTCCGCGCACTCGTTCTCGCCACCCGCCTCGCCCTGGTCGACGCGTGTGTCTACCAGTACCGCAAGCGCGCCGCGGGGAACTCGACCATGGACGCCATCTGGACGCGGCGGCAGAACTACTGGGACCACCTCCAGCTGGTGGAGTACCTGCACCGGATGCGGGCCGGCCTCCCGGACCTCTCGCGGGCCGTGCTCGACCTCTTCCTGGTGAGGAGCTACCAGGGTTTCGCGCTGCGGGCACCCGACCTCTTCCGGGGCGCCGAACTGGAGGACATCTACACCCGGTGCCGCGCGGTCTACGGAGACGTGGCATCCGACCTGGTCGTCCGGGCCACCGCCGACGCGCGCCATCGGGTGGCCTACCTCGCCTTCCTCACCGGCGACTTCGGTCTCTTCGCGGACCGGGCGGCCCACCTGCACAAGCTCTCCGTGCGGGACGGCGGCCCGTACCTCTTCGGCGACCTTCCGGACCAACTGTCCCCGCTGGCACGGGCCACGCCCTTCACCGCGCACCTGGAGCACGTCCGCAGGCTGCCGGGAACCGGGACGCTGAGGCTCTCCGGACGGTTCGAAGTGGGCGGGATGCCCCTGGTCCGGCCCCTGGCCGGGCACCTGAGCCTGCGGGTACGCGGCAGCCGCCTCAGCGTCCCCGCCACCCAGGTCCGCCGACGGGACCTGAAGAACACGCGGGCCGACACGGAATGGGGCGGTTTCACCGCCGACCTGCCCATGGACGCCCTGCGGCGGGGGGTCCACGACCTGGAGTTCGTCGTCGACGCCGAGGGCGGCCAGGCGGTCACCCCGTGCCTGGTCGCCGCGGGCTACCTGCGCGGGGCGCGTGCCGCGGAGCACGGCGGGACCAGGGTGGTGCCGCACTGGAAGGGAAGGAACCGGGCGATCCTGATGGTCCTCGGCAGGCACGCCGTCCTGGGCGGCCTCCTCGCCAAGGACGTCAAACACGTACTGCGCCGCCGGCCGTTCTGGAAGCAGCGCCTGATCCGGCTGCTCACGAAGCCGCTGAAGACGCTGCTCCTGGGACGGGACATCTGGCTGCTGGGCGAGCGGAGCGACACCGCGCAGGACAACGGCCGGCATCTGTTCCGGCACCTGCGCACCTCCGGAAAGCGGCGCGGGGCGTACTACGTCATCCGGGCCGGCAGCCCGGACCGAGCCCACCTGGCGGGACTCGGGCACGTCGTCGCGCACAGTTCCGCCAAGCACAAGCTGCTGATGCTGCACGCGTCGGTACTGGTCAACGCCTACGACATCGACACCTACATGCTGCCCGACGGCTGGGACCGGACCCGCTACCTCAAGCACCTGAACTGGCGCGTGGGCGCCCGCCGGGTCTTCCTGCAGCACGGGGTGACGGACAAGGACGTCAGCAAGGGCCTGCACCGCAACCGCACCGGCGTCGACCTCATCTTCGCGGTGAGCCGGGACGAGGGGCGGTTCCTCTCGCGGGAACTCGGCTACGAGGGACAGACCGAGGTCATCGGCTTCCCCCGCTTCGACGCGCTGACCCCCGCCCGGGGCCGGCGCACCATCCTGTTCATGCCGACGTGGCGCGCCTACCTGACCGTCGCCTCGTACAGCCGTGACGGCGGTGGCCGCGAGGCACGGCAGGCCGCGCGCGACCGGTTCCTCGCCTCCGGCTACCGGGAATTCATGATCCGCTTCCTGAACGACCCGGATCTGGCGGTCGCCCTGGAGCGGTACGACTACACGCTGGAATTCCTGCCGCACTACGAAATGCGCGCGATGGTCGGGGAGATGGTGCCGGACCGGGAGCGGGTCCGGGTCCTCGACCAGAACGAGGTCGGCGTGCAGGACGCCATGCGGCGCTGCGACCTCTTCGTCACGGACTGGTCCTCCACCGCCTTCGACGTCGCATACCTGGGAACTCCCCTGGTCTATGCGCAGTTCGACGCCGACGAATACTGGGCCGGGCATTACCGGAAGGGCTATTTCGATGCCGGCAGGGACGGATTCGGGCCGGTCTGCGAGACCGCCGAAGAGGTCGTCGGCGAGGTGGTCCGCTACCTGCGGGAAGGCTGCGTGCGGGAACCCGAGTACCTGCGGCGGGTGGAGAAGTTCTTCGAGTACCGGGACCGGCAGAACAATGTGAGGGCCTCGGAAGCGATCGATCGCCTCGTTCGGGGGTCGAATCATTGATGTGGTGTTCCAGGAGGAAGTATGTCCCAAGCCAACCGTGACGTGACCGTCGTCGTGCCGTTCCGCGACGTCCAGAACCATTTCGCCGAGTTTCTGGAGTCGGTGGCCGCGCAGACGGCTCTGGCGCGTGCTCATGTGATCCTCGTCGACAACGGCAGCAGCGACCGGTCGGTGGCGATCGCGAGCGAATTCGCCGGGCGGTACGCGAACGTCGACCTGGTCTCCCAGCCCGAGGGCCGGGCCGGCGACGCGCGCAATATGGGCATGGACATGGCCACCACGCCGTACATCGTCTTCTGGGACGCGGACGACGTCGTGCCCGAGCGGTCCCTGGAAGTGCTCAGGAACACCATCGTCAAGACCCGGGCCACGGTCGTCGTGGGCCGCGAGAAGCATGTCCCGAAGCCGGTCAAGTCGCCGTGGCACAAGTACTTCGGCAAGCACGTCAAGACGGTGAGCAGCGTCGTCGACGTTCCCGACCTGATCCACTCGGCGTCCTGCTGGAACAAGATCTTCGACCTCGACCTGCTGCGCTCCCAGGGCATCCGGTTCGGCACCGGCACCGCCTTCGAGGACGCCTATGTCTCGCTGCCCGCGCTGCTGCTGTCGGAGCGCATCGCGCTGGTCGACGCCCCCGTCTACGAGTACCGCAGGCGCGGTGACGGCACCTCCGTCATGGACACCATCTGGGATCTCCCGCAGAACTACGCCGATCAACTGGTGATGCTGGAGTACCTCGCGGCGATGCGCCAGTCGCTCACGCCGTACCAGCAGGAGACGCTGGAGCGGTTCCTCGTCCGCAGCATGCAGGGCTTTCTGCTGAGGGCGCCCCGCGTCTTCGGCGAGGCCGACTGCCGGCAGCTCTTCGAACGCTGCCGCACGCTCTACTGGGGGATCACCTCCGAGCAGTTCGCCCGCAGCACGCACGACACCAGGCACCGGCTCCCCTATCTCGCGCTGCACTTCGGGGACTTCGACCTCTTCTACCGCCCGGCCGCCGTCCTCGGCCAGGTCTTCGGCCGTGAGGGCGACCTCTACGTCGACTATCCGGGGACGTCGTGGGGGCTGCCGCTCACGAAGGTCACGTCCGTCCCGGCCCGGATCGAGGGCGTCTCCGCGGGCGACGGGGGCACGGCGGTGATCCACGGCCGCTTCTCGGTCAACGGAATCCCCGACGAGCTGCTGGACAAGCTGGAACTGCAGGTCTGGTTCGAACGGAGCGGCCAGACCCTCCCGGCGGTGAACCACGGGCACTCCCACGACCGGCCCGACCAGCCGGGTGCCGTCTTCAGCGTCGCCGTCGATCCCGGGCAGTTCCCGGCGGGTTCCTTCCCGGTGCGTCTGGTGGTGTGCACCCGGGGCAGGGACGTCTCGCGCCCCTGCACCGTCTCCCCGGCCCTGGCCCAGCACCCGCCCGTCAACGGATTCCACGGCCTCGCACGGATCACCGCCGAGGGCGGGAACGCCCAGCTGGTCGTCGAGTCCGCCCGGCACTGATCAGCGTCCACTCCAGAAATGGGGTATTCGTCAGAAAACAGGAGTCATTCGTGTTCGATCCCCTCTACGCCGTCGCCGTCGTCGTTCCGATCTTCAACGTGGAGAGATATCTCCCGGAGTGCCTGGACTCACTGGCACGCCAGACGATCTTCGACCGCTGCCAGGTGGTCCTGGTCGACAACGGCAGCAGCGACGGCTCGGCCGAGATCGCCGCGGAATTCGCCGCCCAGCATCCCAACGTATGGGCGTTCGTGCACGCGGAGGGCAAGGCCGGCGGGGCCAGGAACGCGGGGATGGACCTGGTCAGCGCCCGCTACATCACCTTCTGCGACTCCGACGACGTACTGCCCGAGGACGCCCTGGAAACGATGTGGCGGACGGCGGTGAAAGAGCGGGTGCCGCTCACCGTCGGACGGATGGAGACGTTCCCGGAGGAGACCAACTGGCCCTGGCTGCGCTACTTCGGCAAGCAGGTGCAGGTGCACCCCGGGATCGAGAACATCCCGGAGATGATCCACGGCGGAAGCGCCTGCCACAAGCTTTTCGACCTCGAGTTCATCCGTGCCAACAACATCAGGTTCCGCGAAGGCGTGCACTTCGAGGACGCGTTCTTCTCGGTTCCCGCCATGCTGCTCGCGGACCGCATCGCCATGGTGCCCGACACGGTCTACAAGTACCGCAAGCGCGCTGCCGAGGACTCCACGATGGACAAGCTGTGGGAGCGCACGGAGAACTACTGGGACCACCTCCTTCTGGAGGAGTACCTGATGACCCTGCGCTCCCGTCTCTCCGGTCACCGGCAGGAGGTCCTCAACCGGTTCCTGGTGCGCAGCTACCAGGGCTTCGCCCTGCGCGCGCCGCAGGTCCTGCCCGAGGACGAACTCTTCCGGCTCTTCCAGCGGGCCCGCGCGGTCTACACGCTGGTCACCCCCGACGCCGTCGTGGCCTCCACCCACGACGCCCGCCACCGGCTGCCGTTCCTGGCGATGTACATGAACTGGTACGAGCTCTTCGCCCGCCCGGACCAGGCGATCAGCGGCGTGTACGGACGGGGCGGAGACCTCTACCTCGACGTCACGGTCCCGAGCGCCCTGCTCCCGCTCACGAAGGTCTCCGCCACCAGCGTCCACGTGGAACGGATTCAGGCGGACCCTGAGTCCGGCGGGGTCCTCGTCGCCGGCCGGTTCGTCCTCAACGGACTCCCGATGGGCCGCCCCATGCGCAATCGACTGCAGCTGTGGGTGGAGAAGAGCGGCCAGATGGTGCCCGCGCGGCAGGTCTGGCGCAGTGACCTGCTGGCCACACGTGAGGATCTCGCCTGGGGCGGATTCGAGGCGGTCGTCCCCGCAGCGGCCCTCAAGGACGGCGAGTTCCCGCTGAAACTGGTCGTGTGCACCTCCGGCCGCGATGTCTCCCGCCCCTGCATGACGACCACCGCGATGCTGCGCGGCGCCCGGCCCATGAAGGTCGCCGACCGCTGGATCCTGCCGCTGTCGAAGGGCAAGGACAACGCCGTACTCGTCGTACGGGAAGCGGTCGGCCGGGACGGTGACAAGGACTGGGAGGAGTTCCTGGAGGGACTGGACCGGGACCAGAAGAAGCGCAAGGCACCCTTCTGGCGCGCCCGCGCCATCCGGCGGGCCACACTCCGGTTCTACCGCCGCAAGGAGATCTGGCTGATCGGCGAACGCAAGGACACCGCACAGGACAACAGCCTGCACCTGTTCACGTACCTGCGTCAGCACGAGCGCCGCCGCAAGGCCTACTACGTCATCGACAAGGGCAGCGCGGACCGGGCCAAGCTCAAGCGCCTGGGGAACGTGGTGGCGCACAGCTCCTGGAAGCACAAGCTGCTCATGCTGCACGCGTCGCTGCTCGTCAACGCCTACGACATCGACTCGTACATGCTCCCCGACGGCTGGGACCGCACGAAGTACCTCAAGCACCTCAACTGGCGCATCGGCGCCCGGCGGGTCTTCCTCCAGCACGGGGTCACCGACGAGGACGGCAGCAAGGCACTGCACCGCAACCGGACCGGCGTGGACCTGGTGTTCGCGACCAGTGACCGGGAGGCCCAGTACTTCTCCGAGCACATGCACTACGGCGAGCAGGCCAAGGCGCTGGGCTTCCCGCGCTTCGACGCCCTCCAGCCGGACCGCGGCCGACGGCGCGTCCTGCTGATGCCCACCTGGCGCAAGTACCTGACGATCCCCTCCTACCTCCAGCAGGACGGCGCCGACCGGAACGCGGTCGACGAGATCTTCCGGGAGTCGGCCTACCGGGAGTTCATGGTGCAGCTGCTGCGGCACCCGAAGCTGATGGAGGCGCTGGAGCACTACGACTACGTGCTCGACTTCCTTCCGCACTACGAGATGCGGAACATGATCGACGGGGTCGTACCGGACCACCCCCGGGTGCAGCGCCTGGACCAGACGAAGGTCGGCGTGCAGACGGCCCTGCGCCAGTGCGACCTGTTCATCACCGACTGGTCCTCGGTCCACTTCGACATGGCCTATCTCGGCACGCCGCTCGTCTACGCCCGGTTCGACCCGGAGGAGTACTGGGCGAAGCACGCCAGGAAGGGGTACTTCGAAGCCGAGTACGACGGGTTCGGACCGGTGTGCGGCAACGTCGAGGAAGTGGTGACCGAAGTGATCCGCTACCTGGGCAACGGGTGTGTCCGCGAACCGGAGTACGACTACCGGGCGCGCGCCTTCTTCGCCTTCGAGGACCGCGACAACTGCGCCCGCGCCACGGCCGCGATCGCCCAGCTCGCGGCGTCGGACGTGTAGGACCGGCGAAAAAGAGGGGGCGTGGGGGGGGGGGGGGCCCCCCGCCCCCCCCCCCCGGGGGCCCCCCCCCCCCGCGGCCCCCCCCCCCCCCACACCCCCCCCGCCCCCCCCCCCCCCCCCCCCCCCCCCAACCCCCGGGGCGTGTGCTTTGAGGCCGCGGCTAAAATGGGGGGGGGGGGGGGCGCGGCCCCCCCCCCCCCCCCCGCCCCCCGCCCCCCCCACGCCCCTTTCGGGCAGCGAGCCTGTGCCTACGCGGGCACGCTCGCCACCCCCGCCTCCAGGAACCGCTTCCCGTTCACCCGCTCCGAGACGCCCTCGCGGTCCAGGTACGGCGTGATGCCGCCCAGGTGGAAGGGCCAGCCGGCGCCGGTGATCAGGCAGAGGTCGATGTCCTGGGCCTCGGCGACGACGCCCTCGTCGAGCATCAGGCCGATCTCCCGCGCCACCGCGTCCAGGACGCGGTCGCGGACCTGCTCCTCCGTCAGGACGGAGTCGCCCTGTTTGAGGAGGGCGGCGACCTCGGGGTCCAGCTCGGGCTTGCCGCTGTCGTAGACGTAGAAGCCGCGCTTGCCCGCCTCGACGACCGCCTTCAGGTTCGGGGAGACCGTGAAGCGCTCGGGGAAGGCCCGGTTGAGGGTCTCCGAGACGTGCAGGCCGATGGCCGGGCCGACCAGTTCGAGGAGGACCAGCGGGGACATCGGCAGGCCGAGCGGCTCCACCGCCTTCTCCGCGACCTCGACCGGGGTGCCCTCGTCGATGACGTTCTGGATCTCGCCCATGAAGCGGGTCAGGATGCGGTTGACCACGAACGCCGGGGCGTCCTTGACCAGGACCGCGGTCTTCTTCAGCTTCTTGGCGACGCCGAACGCCGTGGCCAGCGCGGCCTCGTCGGTCTGCTCGCCGCGGACGATCTCCAGCAGGGGGAGGATCGCGACCGGGTTGAAGAAGTGGAAGCCGACGACCCGCTCGGGGTGCTTCAGCTTCGACGCCATCTCCGAGACGGAGAGGGAAGAGGTGTTCGTGGCCAGGATGGCGTGCGCCGGGGCGACCGCCTCGACCTCCGCGAAGACCTTCTGCTTGACGCCCATCTCCTCGAAGACCGCTTCGATGACGAAGTCGGCGTCCGCGAAGCCCTCGGCCTTGTCCAGGACACCGGTCACCAGGGCCTTGAGGCGGTTGGCCTTGTCTTGGTTGACACGGCCCTTGCCGAGCAGCTTGTCGATCTCGGCGTGGACGTAGCCCACGCCCTTGTCGACGCGCTCCTGGTCGATGTCGGTGAGGACGACCGGGACCTCCAGCCGGCGCAGGAAGAGCAGCGCGAGCTGGGAGGCCATCAGGCCGGCGCCGACCACGCCCACCTTGGTGACCGGGCGGGCCAGCGACTTGTCGGGCGCACCCGCCGGGCGCTTGCCGCGCTTCTGGACCAGGTTGAAGGCGTAGATGCCGGAGCGCAGTTCGCCGCCCATGATCAGGTCGGCGAGGGCCTGGTCCTCGGCGTCGTAGCCCTGCTGGAGGTCGCCGTTCTTGGCGGCGGCGATGATGTCCAGGGCGCGGTAGGCGGCCGGGGCGGCGCCGTGCACCTTGCCGTCGGCGATGAAGCGGCCCTTGGCGACGGCCTGGTCCCAGGCCTCGCCGCGGTCGATCAGCGGACGCTCGACGGTGATCTCGCCCTTGAGGACGGACGCCGTCCAGAGCAGCGACTGCTCCAGGAAGTCGGCGCCCTCGAAGATCGCGTCCGCGATGCCGAGTTCGTGGACCTGTGCGCCCTTGAGCTGCTTGTTCTGGTTGAGGCTGTTCTCGATGATCACCGAGACGGCCTTGTCGGCGCCGATCAGGTTCGGCAGCAGCGTGCAGCCGCCCCAGCCGGGGACCAGGCCGAGGAAGACCTCGGGGAGGGAGAAGGCGGGCAGGGCCGCCGACACCGTGCGGTAGGTGCAGTGCAGGCCGATCTCCACGCCGCCGCCCATGGCCGCGCCGTTGTAGTACGCGAAGGACGGCACCGCGAGGTTCGCCAGGCGCTTGAGGACGTCGTGGCCGCCCTTGCCGATGGCCAGCGCGTCCTCGTGGCGCTTCAGCAGTTCGACGCCCTTGAGGTCGGCGCCGACGGCGAAGATGAACGGCTTGCCGGTGACGCCGACGCCGACGATGTCGCCGTCCGCGGCCTCCTTCTCGACCTGGTCGATCGCGGCGTCGATGTTCGCCAGCGACTGCGGGCCGAGGGTGGTCGGCTTGGTGTGGTCGTGGCCGTTGTCCAGCGTGACGAGCGCGAAGCGCCCGGCGCCGAGGGGCAGGTCGAAGTGGCGTACGTGCGCCTGCGTGACGACCTCGCCGGGGAACAGCTCGGCCGCACCCTTCAGCAGCTCTGCGGTGGTGCTCACTTGTCCCCCTCGAAGTGCGGGTTCTCCCAGATGACCGTCGCGCCCATGCCGAAGCCGACGCACATGGTGGTCAGGCCGTAGCGGACGTTCGGCTGCTCCTCGAACTGGCGGGCCAGCTGCGTCATCAGCCGGACGCCCGAGGAGGCCAGCGGGTGGCCGAAGGCGATGGCGCCGCCGTACTGGTTGACGCGGGCGTCGTCGTCGGCGATGCCGTAGTGCTCCAGGAAGGCGAGGACCTGGACGGCGAAGGCCTCGTTGATCTCGAACAGGCCGATGTCGTCGATGGACAGCCCGGCCTGGGCCAGGGCCTTCTCCGTGGCGGGGATCGGGCCGTAGCCCATGACCTCCGGCTCGACGCCCGCGAAGGAGTACGCGACCAGGCGCATCTTGACCGGCAGGTTGTTCTCGCGGGCGAAGTCCTCGCTCGCGATGATCGACGCGGTCGCACCGTCGTTCAGACCGGCCGCGTTGCCCGCGGTGACCCGGCCGTGCACACGGAACGGCGTCTTCAGGCCCGCCAGGTTCTCCAGCGTGGTGCCGGGGCGCATCGGCTCGTCGGCGGTGACCAGGCCCCAGCCCGTCTCGCCGGCCTCTTCGTTGGTGCGGCGCACCGAGACCGGCACCAGGTCGGCCTGGATCTGGCCGTTGGCGTACGCCTTGGCGGCCTTCTCCTGCGAGCGCACCGCGTATTCGTCGGCGCGCTGCTTGGTGATGCCCGGGTAGCGGTCGTGCAGGTTCTCGGCGGTCATGCCCATGAACAGGGCGGACTCGTCGACCAGCTTCTCGCTGACGAACCGCGGGTTCGGGTCCACGCCCTCGCCCATCGGGTGGCGGCCCATGTGCTCGACACCGCCCGCGACGGCGACGTCGTACGCGCCGAACGCGACCGAGCCGGCCACCGTGGTGACCGCGGTCAGGGCGCCCGCGCACATGCGGTCGATGGAGTAGCCCGGGACCGAGGTGGGCAGGCCCGCCAGGATGCCGGCGGTGCGGCCGATGGTCAGGCCCTGGTCGCCGATCTGCGTGGTCGCGGCGACGGCGACCTCGTCGATCTTCTTGGGGTCGAGACCGGGGTTGCGGCGCAGCAGCTCCCGGATCGCCTTCACGACCAGGTCGTCGGCGCGGGTCTCGTGGTAGACGCCCTTCGGGCCCGCCTTGCCGAACGGGGTGCGGACGCCGTCGACGAAGACGACGTCCCTGACGGTACGAGGCACGATGGCTCTCCTCCAGGGTGCGGGATGGCACTGCTGCGGCACGCATGCACTGAGCGTGCGCTCAGCCCCATGCTACTTATGAGTAACGTAGCTGCCCAGTCCCCCCGGCGGGAGCGGCGAAGGTCACACCGGCCGTCACACCACCGGAGCACCGCCGGGCCGGCCGTCGTGGCCGGCCCGGCCCACTGCGCACCGCTCGTCCCAGGATCTGGCCGGAACCCGCCGCCGCGCCCCGCCGCGGCGTGTCCCGGCCGCGGCGTGCTCCGGCCGCGGCGTGCTCCGGCCGCGCCGCGCCGCCGCTACGACGTCTGACCGCTCAGCGCCGCCACCAGCACGGGCGTCACCTGCTCCACCTGCCAGGGACGGGCCCCGTGTCCTGCCAGGGCCGTGCTCACCGACTCGGCGTCGGCCGTCGCGGGCGGTTCCCAGCAGACCCGGCGCACGGTGTCCGGGGTGATCAGGTTCTCCTGGGGCATGTTCAGCCGCTCGGCCAGCGCCGTCACTCCCGCGCGCGCCGCGGTCAGCCGGGCCGCGGCGGCCGGGTCCTTGTCGGCCCAGGCGCGCGGCGGCGGAGGGCCGGTCACCGGCTGGCCGGGCTGCGGCAGCTGCGACTCGGACAGTGCCCTGGCCCGGTCGACCGACACCTGCCACTGTTCCAGCTGCCGGCGGTTCACCCGCCCGAACCCGTTCAGCGCGGCCAGCGCGTGCGCGTTGGGCGGCAGCGCGAGCGCCGCCTCGACGATGGCCGCGTCCCCGAGCACCTTGCCGGGGGAGACGTCCCGGCGCTGCGCGATCCGGTCCCGGGTCTGCCACAGCTCCCGCACCACGGCGAGCTGACGGCGCCGGCGCACCTTGTGCATGCCGGACGTACGGCGCCACGGGTCCTTGCGCGGCTCGGGCGGCGGGGCCGAGGCGATCGCGTGGAACTCCTGCCGGGCCCACTCCAGCTTGCCCTGGCGGTCCAGCTCCTTCTCCAGGGCGTCCCGCAGGTCGACCAGCAGCTCGACGTCGAGCGCGGCGTAGCGCAGCCAGGGCTCGGGCAGCGGGCGCGTCGACCAGTCGACGGCGGAGTGGCCCTTCTCCAGGACGAAGCCCAGGACGTTCTCCACCATCGCGCCGAGGCCGACACGCGGGAACCCGGCGAGGCGCCCGGCCAGCTCGGTGTCGAAGATGCGGGTGGGCACCATCCCTATTTCGCGCAGACACGGCAGGTCCTGGGTCGCCGCGTGCAGCACCCACTCCGCGTCGGCGATCGCCGCGCCGAGACCGGAGAGGTCGGGGCAGGCCACCGGGTCGAT
This sequence comes from Streptomyces sp. NPDC093065, assembly GCF_044754585.1. Taxonomy (NCBI): domain Bacteria; kingdom Bacillati; phylum Actinomycetota; class Actinomycetes; order Kitasatosporales; family Streptomycetaceae; genus Streptomyces; species Streptomyces sp. NPDC093065. The sequence continues at coordinate 36,589 of NZ_JBIVPJ010000016.1, forward strand.
CAGCGCCGTCCCCGCGCCCTCGCGGCGCAGCTGCACCAGATACGCGCGCTGCCCGTAGCGGTACCCGGAGGCGCGCTCGGCGTCTACGGCGACGGGGCCGCTCCCGGCGGCGAAGGCGGCGGTCGCCTCGGCGAGGGCGTCCGCGTCGGCGATCACCGGCGGAATGCCCTCGCGCGGTTCGAGCAAGGGGATCGGCGCCCGGCTCACAGAAGATCCGGCGTCTTCCGGAGGGGCGCCTCCGGTGGTTCGCAGTGGACGGTCTGCTGCGGTTTCGTGGGCGTCGGTCACCTGTCAAGGGTATCGGTGGATCGACGGCGCCCGCCGACGGAACGTTCCGTCGGCGGGCGCCGGGGGGTCGTAAACCAGTCAGGTCGGTGAAAGACGGGCCTCACGGGGCGTCGTCAGGGAGGTTCGGGCGGGGAGTGGGGAGTGGGAGCGGAAGACCGGAGCGGTCAGTGGATGATGCCCGTGCGCAGGGCGACGGCGACCATCCCGGCGCGGTCGCCGGTGCCGAGCTTGCGGGCGATGCGGGCCAGGTGGCTCTTGACGGTGAGGGCGGACAGGCCCATCGAGACGCCGATCGCCTTGTTCGACTGGCCCTCCGCGACCAGCCGCAGCACCTCGACCTCGCGGCCGGAGAGCTCGCGGTAGCCGCCCGGGTGGCTCGGGGCGCCCGGGGGACGGCGGTGCAGACGGGCGGCGGCGCCGATGGGGGCGGCGCCCGGCCGGGTGGGGAGCCCCACGTTGGTACGGGTGCCGGTGACGACGTAGCCCTTGACGCCGCCGGCCAGGGCGTTGCGTACGGCGCCGATGTCGTCGGCCGCGGACAGTGCCAGCCCGTTGGGCCAGCCCGCGGCGCGGGTCTCGGACAGGAGGGTCAGGCCGGAGCCGTCGGGGAGATGGACGTCGGCGACGCAGATGTCGCGGGGGTTGCCGATGCGGGGACGAGCCTCCGCGACGGACGAGGCCTCGATGACGTCGCGCACACCGAGCGCCCACAGATGGCGGGTGACGGTGGAACGGACGCGCGGGTCGGCCACGACCACCATGGCGGTCGGCTTGTTCGGGCGGTAGGCGACCAGGCTTGCAGGCTGCTCGAGGAGAACGGACACCAGGCCTCCTGGGGTGCGGGGACGGAGCCGGCTCATGGGGGTGAAGCCGGGACGAACCGTGCTTTCAAGGTCACAGTCGTCTTCGGCACCGAACGCGTCCGCCTTTAGAGAATGATCACGATCTGGTGAGTAACAATCCGAGCAATTCGGACACGCTGTCGATCATTCGAAGATCGAACGGTTTCGCACTTTGTCGATACGAGGCCGAAAGTGGCCGTGTCGACAAAGTGACGGAACCTCCTCCGGGCGTGCGCACCCCACGCCCGGAACGATGAACGCCGACTGGTGGAGCGTCAGCGCGACTGCGGGCCGCGCCGCTGCGGCAGCGTCACGACCGAGGCGTCGCCCGGCGCGGCCGGCGGCAGGCCCGCGACCTGGGCCAGCAGGTCGCACCACGAGGAGAGGTGCGCCGCCGTGTCCGGGACGCCGCCCAGACCCTCGCGCGGCGTCCACGACGCCCGAATCTCGATCTGCGAGGCCGACGGCCGGGCCGAGAGCCCGCCGAAGTAGTGGGAACTCGCACGCGTGACCGTGCCGCTGGGCTCGCCGTACGTCAGCCCGCGCGCCTGGAGCGCGCCGGTCAGCCAGGACCAGCATACGTCCGGCAGCAGCGGGTCCGCGGCCATCTCCGGTTCCAGCTCGGCCCGCACCAGCGTCACCAGCCGGAAGGTCCCGTGCCAGGCCTCGTGCCCGGCCGGGTCGTGCAGCAGCACCAGCCGCCCGTCCGCCAGGTCCTCGTCGCCGTCGACCACCGCGGCCTCGAGCGCGTACGCGTGCGGGGCGAGCCGCTGCGGTGCGCGGGTCGCCTCCACCTCGATCTGCGGCCGCAGCCGCGCGGCCCGCAGCGCCTCCACGGCGGCCGTGAAGGCGGGCGGTGCCGTACTCCCGTTGTTTCCGTTGTGACTCTCCTTGTGCCGGGCCTCTTCCTCGGTCCTCTTCGCGTCGTCCATTCCGCCAGCGCCGTCCGACAGTCGTCCCTGAGCCGCAGCCATGCGGGGAACATTAAGCGGAACGGCGGCCCGGTGCAGGGAGGGACACCCGCGTGCGGACGCGATGTCCGGATCACGCGGTCCCGCGGGGGCGCGCGGGGGCCGCCCCGCCCGTCTCAGCCGCGCTCCGTGACCCCTCCACCCGAGGTCCGGCGGTGTCCGGAGGGCATGCGAGACTTGCCCGTGTGAGTGCCAACCAGAGCCCCGCGGGCCAGCAGCCGACCGCCACGTACGACTCCGCGTTCCTCAAGGCGTGCAGGCGTGAGCCGGTGCCGCACACGCCCGTGTGGTTCATGCGGCAGGCCGGGCGCTCACTGCCGGAGTACCTCAAGGTGCGCGAGGGCATCCCGATGCTCGAGTCCTGCACCCGGCCGGAACTGGTCGCCGAGATCACCCTCCAGCCGGTGCGCCGGCACGGCGTGGACGCGGCGATCTACTTCAGCGACATCGTGGTCCCGCTCAAGGCCATCGGCATCGACCTCGACATCAAGCCAGGTGTCGGCCCGGTCGTCGCCGACCCGATCCGCACCCGCGCGGACCTGGCGCGGCTGCGCGACCTCACCCCCGAGGACGTCACCTACGTCACCGAGGCCTTCGGCCTGCTCACCCGCGAGCTGGGCGCCACCCCGCTGATCGGCTTCGCGGGCGCGCCGTTCACCCTCGCCAGCTACCTCGTGGAGGGCGGCCCGTCCCGCAACCACGAGCACACCAAGGCCCTCATGTACGGCGACCCCGAGCTGTGGGCCGACCTCCTGGACCGGCTCGCCGGCATCACGGCCGCCTTCCTCAAGGTGCAGATCGAGGCGGGTGCGAGCGCCGTCCAGCTCTTCGACTCCTGGGTCGGCGCGCTGTCCCCCGCGGACTACCGCCGCTCGGTGCTGCCCGCCTCCCGCAAGGTCTTCGAGGCCGTCTCCGGGTACGGCGTGCCGCGCATCCACTTCGGTGTCGGCACCGGTGAGCTGCTGGGCCTCCTCGGCGAGGCCGGCGCGGACGTCGTCGGCGTCGACTGGCGCGTCCCGCTGGACGAGGCGGCCCGCCGCGTCGGCCCCGGCAAGGCGCTCCAGGGCAACCTGGACCCGGCCGTCCTCTTCGCCGGCCGTGAGGCGGTCGAGACCAAGACCCGCGAGATCCTGGACGCGGCGGCGGGACTGGAGGGCCACGTCTTCAACCTCGGCCACGGCGTCCTGCCGACCACCGACCCGGACGCGCTGACCCGCCTCGCGGAGTACGTCCACACGCGGACCGCGCGCTGACGCACTCCGCTCCCAGGCGCCGGCTCAGCCCGCGGACACGTCCGTGAGCACCTCCGCCGCGGCCACCCCCGAGGCCGCGCTCGCGCCGTGGGTGAAGATCTGGGCCACCGCGGCGGTGGTGGTGCCCGGCAGGCCCATCTCCACCACGATCGCGTCCGGGCGGGCGGCGGTCAGACCGGTCACGGCACGGCTCATCCACGCGTGCCGGGCCGCGTCGCGGGCGACGATCACCAGCGGGCGCCCGGCGGCCGGTTCGAGGGCACGGCTCTCCAGCGCCGCCGTCCCCTCCTCCTCCAGTTCCTGCCCGCGCAGCCGCACCGAGGTCGTGCCGGGCAGCCGCTGACGCAGCGGGTCGGCCACGCCCCACGGGGTCTCCCCGCCGACGGCCATGTTGGTCACCGGGGCCAGCTCGACCACGTGCGGCGCGGCCGTCAGCGGCAGGGCGGCCCGCGCGGCGCCGGTGAGCCGCACGGCCCGGCGTGCGGCGACGTGCCCGATGCCGTCCCCGGCCGGCTCACCGGCGTCCCCGGCCGCCCGCAGCCCGGCCGACCAGCGGGCGAACTCCCGTACCCGGCCCGCCGCCCCGGCCAGCCGCTCCTCGGTCAGCTCCCCGCCCGTCACGGCCGTCACCAGCGCCTTGACCAGCAGCGCGACGGTGGCCTCCTCGGCGCTCTCGCCGCCCACGCAGACGGCGTCCACCCCGGCGGCGACGGCCCTCGCCGTGGCGCCGTCGATGCCGTAGCGGCGGGTGACGGCGCCCATCTCGATGGCGTCGCTGACGACGAGGCCGTCGAAGCCCAACTCCTCGCGGAGCAGGCCCTGCAGGATTGGCCGGCTCAGCGTGGCCGGGAGGTCGGGGTCGTAGGCGGGCACCAGCAGGTGGCCGCTCATGACCGCGCGCACCCCGGCCGCGACGGCGGCCCGGAACGGGGGCAGCGCCTGGGCGGCGATCTCGTCCCGCCCGGCCGGGTAGGAGGGCAGGTCGTGGTGGGAGTCGACGGCGACGTCCCCGTGGCCGGGGAAGTGCTTGGCGCAGGCGGCGACGCCGGCGGACTGCAGTCCGCGGATCCACGCGGTGGTGTGCCGGGAGACCACGTCGGGGTCCGAACCGAAGGAGCGTACGCCGATGATCGGGTTGTCCGGGTTGGAGTTGACGTCCGCGCTCGGTGCGTAGTCGAGGCTCACCCCGGCGGTGCGCAGCTGCCGGCCGAGGTCGGCGGCGACGGCCTCGGTCAGCTCCGCGTCGTCGACGGTGCCGAGGGCGAAGTTGCCCGGCCGGGACGAGCCGGTGGCGGACTCGATGCGGGTGACGTCGCCCGCCTCCTCGTCGATGGCGACGATCAGGTCGGGGTTCTCCGCGCGTAGCCTCGCGGTCAGCCGGGCGACCTGTTCGGTGGAGACGATGTTGCGGGAGAAGAGCACGACGGAGGCCAGTCCGTCGCCGATGTCGCGCAGGATCCAGTCGGGGGCCTCGGTGCCCACGAAGCCCGGCTGGAGGACGGAGAGCGCGAGCCGACGCAACTCGCTGCTGTGCTTGCTGGAGGACATCGGCCGCGCCTTTCGGGTGGTTTCTTGGTATAGACCAAGAGGGTGCGCGTTCAGGTTAACCAGGCGTGTCAAGGGCGCCGCCGTCGAACTCGGAAGTAACAACTTGCCTAGTCCGGAGGGGTGTTGACACCTTCCCTTGGTCTAGTCCATTGTGAGGCGCAAGTTCGGCGAGGGGCACATGTGACTCCAGTTACCGCGCCGGACACCAGCCGCGGCCGGACTGCGCACCCGTTGCCGTGGTGACGACTTCCGTACGACGACTTCCGTGACGACCACCCCGGACGAGACGACCATTCCGGACGGGGGCGCGGACCGGGGCGACCTCCGAGCAGGGGCAGCCCCGAGTGGGTGAGCAGCCCCGAGCGGGCCGACCCCGAACGGGCCAACCCCGGGCGGGGAGCACCCCGTCCGTCCGATCCGCCCCCGTCGCCCCGCTCCCGCCCCGTGCCGCGAGCGGGCTCCCGCTGCCACCACCGACCTCATGTGCGACGGCCGACCACCGTCGTGCGCACCGCCGTTGCCCGCACGGGGACGGCGAGGATCTGGAGCACCACATGGCAACGCCCGATTCCCACCTCCACCGAGCCCCGTCGGACCTGCCCTACTTCAGCGCGGACGCCGACACCTACCTGGCCCGCACCCAGCTGCGCGATCTCGACAAGACCCGTCCGCTGCGGGTGCTGTCCGAGGAGGACTTCGCCCACTGGCAGACCTACGGCTACGTCGTCGTGAAGGAGGCGATACCCGCAGAGTCCGCGCGCCGGCTGCTCGACTTCGCCTGGGAGTTCCAGGGCCTGGACCCCGAACGCCCCGACACCTGGTACCAGGAGCGCGAGTACCGCTCCGACCTCGACCGGGAGCTGCACATCTACGGCTTCGTCGAGGCCTACCACCACCAGCTCATCTGGGACAGCCGCCAGACGCAGCGCGTCTACGACGCCTTCGTCGACGTGTGGGACTGCGAGGAGCTGTGGGTCACTCTGGACCGGCTCAACCTCAACCCGCCCAACGTGGGCAACCGCGACCGCGCGCTCATCGACAAGCCGGACCGCGGCTTCGACATCGAGCTGCACTGGGACGTGGACACCTCCCTCGGCGTGCTGCCGCAGCGCGTCCAGGGCATCATCGCCCTCAACGACACCAAGCCCGACCACGGCGGCTTCCAGTGCTGCCCCGAGCTGTTCCGCCGCTTCGACCGGTGGAAGGCCCTCCAGCCCGACGACCGCGACCCGATCCGGCCCGCGGTCGACCGCGAGGACATGCCCGTCGTACGGCCCGACCTGGAGGCGGGCGACCTGCTCATCTGGAACGGCCTGCTGGCCCACGGCGTCGCGCCCAACATCTCGGGCGAGGGCGTGCGCGCGGTCCAGTACCTGTCGATGATGCCCGCGCTGGAGACCCACCGCACCCTGCGCGACTCCCGCGTCGACTCCTGGCGCACCCTGGCCACCCCGGACTGGAACGCCACCCTCCTCGGCGACGCCCGCCGGCCCGAGTCCGAGCGCTACGGGCCCGCCGAACTGACGGAACTGGGCGCCAGGTTGCTGGGTCTCACGCCCTGGCACGCGGACGCCGGCACCGACGGCGGCGACACGGACGAGGCGACCGACGAGGCCACCGGGGACGCCGCATGCGCAGCATCTGCCTGACCCTTCCCACCAACCGGCGCTGCCCGGACACGATCACGGCCCTCGGCGAGGAAGCGGCCTACGCCGCCGAACACTTCGACATCGATGTCCACCTGCTGCTCCTCGACTCCTGCCCGGCCGGGGACCGAGCCGCCCACGCCGACGCGTTACGGCAGCTGCCCGGCCACCCCCGGATCACCGTCCACCACCTCGACGAGGCCGCCCAGCGCGACTTCCTGACCCGGGTGACGGCACGCTCCGGCAGCGCCAAGCCCGAGCTGCTCCTCGACCTGATGCTCCCCGACGGGCTGTCCTACGGCGCCTGCACCAACCGCGCCTTCCTGATCGCGGCCGCGCTCGGCTGCGAGTCCGTCCACCGCAGGGACTCCGACAGCCGCTACCAGAGCGTGGACGGCCGTACGGTCTTCCCCGTCCACCACGAGCTGCTGTCCCTCGGCGAGCGCGCCGCCGACGCCGTGCCCCACGTCACCGAGTCGACTTTGCCGGGCCCCCTGCTGGAGCGGCGCGTCGCCATGGTGGGCAGCTCCTTCGTGGGCGAACTCTCCGTCGACATCGCGCAGATACGGGACGCCGACCCCGATGTCTACCGCGACGTCGTCTCCCTCTGGGCACCCGAGCACTGGTCCCCCGCACAGAAGCGGGAACTGGCCGAGGAGTCCTTCACCGGCGCCGGCACCGAACCCTTCACGGCCGACCACGCGCTGCTGACGGTGGTCGACCCGATGCGCGTGGACATGTGCAACATCGCCTTCCACGGCCCGACGGTCAGCGAGCGCGTGCCGCTGCCGCCCGCCCGGGACACCATCGGCAGCGACTACTTCCTCATCCACCTCGTGCACGACGCCCGGCTGCCCGGCGTGCTGCACAACCGCAACATCGTCAACTACTACACCGGCGAACGCAGGACCGGGCCCGGCTTCCTCGCCTACCAGACCCGCTTCGCCAAGTTCCTGCTGTCGATGCTCTACTTCCACCACGTCTACGACCGCCTGGCCGAGGCCGGCGACACGCTGCTGGACGAGCACGGCCGGGCCCGCTCCGATGCCGTCGCCGCTCTCGCCCGCGAGAGCACCGGCCTCGACACCGCGGAGAACGTCCGCAGGCTCGACGCCCTCGACACCGCCTACCGCCGGCTCGGCGGCAGATACGCCGGCTTCGCCGACCACCTGGCCGGCCGCCGCGAACGCCTGCTCGACGAGGCACGCGGCGACATGGCGGACTTCGCGCTGCTCACGGAGGCGTGGGAGGGCATGGTGACCGCCGCCAAGGCCACCCCCCTCGCTCCGCCCACGGGACAGCGGCGGTGAGCGCGGTGACCGGTGCGGGCCTCGGCGAACCCCTCGCCGCCGCCCTCGCCGCCGCCACCGAGGACCGGCTCGTGTACGACCTCGCCGGCATCGAGGAGCGCCACGACACGCTGCTGCGCGAACTGCCGGGTGTGCGGGTGCGGTTCGCGATGAAGGCCTGCCCGGTCGACGAGGTCCTCGCCACCCTCGCCCGGCGGGGTGCCGGGGCTGATGCGGCGGGCCCCGGCGAGGTCGAGCAGGCGCTGCGGGCCGGGATGCCGGCCGGGCGCGTGCACTACGGCAACACCGTCAAGTCCGACCGGAACATCGCCGAGGCGTACCGGCTCGGCGTGCGCACCTTCGCCACCGACAGCCTCCAGGACGTGGCCGCCCTCGCCGAACACGCCCCCGGCGCCCGCGTGTTCTGCCGGGTGGCGACCGGCGGGGCGGGTGCGGTGTGGGGGCTGAGCAACAAGTTCGGCTGCCCGCCCGGCGACGCCGTCCGGGTGCTGGAGGAGGCCCGGGACGCCGGACTGGTGCCGGCGGGCCTGTCCGTGCACGTCGGCTCCCAGCAGATGACGGGCGAGGCATGGCACGGCGCCGTCGACGACCTGGGCGAGGTCCTCGGCGCCCTCGGCCGGCGCGGTGTCCGCGTCGACCACGTCAACCTCGGCGGCGGACTGCCCGCGCTCGGCTACCGGGACCGGCGCGGCAACCCCCTCGACCCGCCACTGGACAAGATCTTCGCGGTGATCCGGGAGGGCATGGACGAGCTGCGCCGGATCCACGGCGGCCCCCTGGACTTCGTCGTCGAACCCGGGCGCCACCTCGTCGCCGACCACGGTGCGATCCGCGCCCACGTCGCCCGCCTCGCCGAGCGCCGGGCGGCCGACGGCGCACGGCAGCACTGGCTGTACCTGAGCTGCGGCAAGTTCAACGGCCTGTACGAGATGGACGCCCTGCAGTACCGGCTGGTCTTCCCCGGGCACACCGGCGGCCCGTACGTCCCGGCCGTCGTCGCCGGACCCACCTGCGACAGCGACGACGCCTACTCCCACGAGGAGGGACTGGTCCCGGTGCCCAAGGCACTGGCCTCGGGCGACCCGGTCTGGGTGCTGTCCTGCGGCGCCTACGCGACCAGCTACACGACCCTGGGCTTCAACGGCTTCGCCCCGCTCCCGTACGCCTTCGCGGGCCGCCCGGAAGGGACCGGCGCCGATGGCTGACACCGTGCGCGTACGCCCCCTCGGCGACGGGGACTGGGACGCGGTCGTCGCGCTGGAGCGGGACGCCTACACCGGCCTCGGCCTGTCGGAGGGCCGGGCCGCGCTGCAGTCCAGGGCGGCGGCGTCGCCGGGCACCTGCTTCGTCGTGGACGTCGGCGCCCGCACGGCCGGCTACCTGCTCGCGCTGCCCTGCCCGCCGCACCGCTACCCGGACCTGACGCGGGCCGAGGAGCCGGCCGCGCCCGCCTGCCCACCGGGCAACCTCCACCTCCACGACATCGTCGTCGCACCGGGTCTGCGCCGCAGGGGACTCGCACGGCACCTCCTGCACCGCCTCACCGGCACCGCCCGGGCGCGCGGCGACGAGCGGATCTCCCTGGTCGCCGTGGGCGGCACCGAACCCTTCTGGTCGGCGCGCGGCTTCGTGCCCGAGCCGGGGGTGGTGCCGGCCGGCGAGTACGGCGGCGGAGCCGTGTACATGTCCAAGCCGGTGGCGCCCGTCCGGAAGACCCGCGCCCGTCCGTCCCCCTCCCCGCCCGCCCCCACCCTGCGCGAAGTGAGCTGATTGCGCGTGTCCCGTCCGAACGACCCCTTCCTGCGCGGCCAGTTGGCGATCGGTGCGCTGTTCCTGTCCCTCGGCTTCCAGTACGCCACCTGGGCCGCTCGGATCCCCGCCATCAAGTCCGACCTCGACCTGAGCGCGGCCGAGGTGGGGGTGCTCCTGATGGCCGCGGGCGTCGGCGCGGCGGTGTCCTTCCCCGCGGTCGCCTGGCTGATGCGCCGCATGGGCTCGCGCCGGCTGTCCCTGCTGTCCCAACTGGGCCTGGCCCTGCTGCTGCTCGCCCTGGCGGCGGCACCCGACTACCCCGTTGCCCTGCTGGTGATGTGCGTCGACGGCGTCCTCGTCGGCTGCCTGAACGTGGCCATGAACGCGCAGGGGGCGGCCCTGGAGGCGCGGCACGAACGCAACACGATGGCGAGGCTGCACGCCGTCTTCAGCGCCGGCTCCCTGCTCGCGGCCCTGCTCGCCTCCGGCATGACCGCCGCCACCGGATCGGTCGCGGCGCACTTCGCGGTCGCCGTGGCCCTGCTCGTCGTACTGGGCGCGACGGCCCGCACCGGACTGCTCGACGAGGGGGCCGCGCCCGACGGGACGGACCCGGCCGCCGCGGAGACCCCCGCCGACCCGAAGCCCGCCCGCCGTCGCTGGACCGTCCCTTCCCGGCTGACCCTGTGGATGTGCTGCGCCATGGTCTTCGGCACGGTCGCCGAGGGCGCGATGAACGACTGGTCCGCCCTCTACCTCAAGGACGTCGCCGAGGCGTCGGCGGAACTCGCCCCGCTCGGCATCGCCGTGGTGTCCGGGATGATGGTCCTCGCCCGCCTGTTCGCCGACGGCTGGCGCAGCCGCTGGGGCGACGGCCGGGTCGTCCTGCTGGGCAGCGCCGTGGCCGGTACCGGTCTCGCCGTCGCCCTGGTCAGCGGCGGCGTCGCACCGGCCCTCGCGGGCTTCGCCTGCATGGGCCTCGGCATCGCGGCCGTGACCCCCTGCGTCTACGCCGCCGCCGCCCGGCAGGGCTCGGACGCGCTGACGCTGGTCGCCGCCATGGGCACCACGGGGCTGCTGGCCGGCCCGCCGCTCATCGGCTTCATCGCCGGTGCGAGCAGCCTGGCCTGGGGCATGGGAGCCGTGGCCGCCTCGGCGGGTGCCGTCGCGCTGTGCAGCACCCGCATCCGCTGGACCGACCCGGCCCCCGCCGCGCGCAGCGAGGCGGCTCCTGCCTGAGCGGACCGCGGGCACCGCTCACCACCCGGGCCGCGCCCGCCTGCCGAACAGCAGCCCGCGCGGCTCCGGCGGGGGAGGGGTGCCCCGCCTCAGCGGCCACGCGATCAGCATGCCGACGACGAAGCCGACGACGTGGGCCGCGTACGCCACCGTGCCCGCGTCGGACACGGCGCCGCCGGAGGAGTAGACCGCCTGGAGCCCGAACCAGAAGCCCAGCACCAGCCAGGCCGGGAGCCGCAGCGGCAGGAAGATCAGGAAGGGCACCAGGACCCAGACGCGGGCCCTCGGATACAGCACCAGATAGGCGCCGAGCACCCCGGCGATCGCGCCCGACGCGCCGATGAGCGGGGCGCCCGAGTCGGCGTCGACAAGCGCGAAGCCGTAGGTCGCCGCGTAGCCGCAGACGCCGTAGAAGAGCAGGAAGGGGACGTGGCCCATCCGGTCCTCGACGTTGTTGCCGAAGATCCACAGGAACAGCATGTTGCCCAGCAGGTGCAGCCAGCCGCCGTGCAGGAACATCGCGGTCAGGACGCTCAGCTCCGGCGACTTGTCGTAACCGGGCGGGGCGACCACGCAGCCTGGGCCCCGCGGGCCGATCCCGACGGCGCCCGTGGGCACCAGGTGCGGCATCCGGTGCTGGAGCAGTTCCCGCGGCACCGCCGCCCAGTGGTCCAGGAACGCCTGGAGGTCGCACATCTGCGCCAGGCTGCCGTCACCCGCCGCCGACCCGGTCATGCCGGGGGTGAACACGAACACCAGGACGTTCGCGAGGATCAGGGCGTACGTCACCCACGGGGTGCGGCGCGCCGGGTTCACGTCATGGACGGGGATGACCACGGGAGACTACTGCCCGCCCGGCGGGCGGTGAATCGGTTCGCCCGTTGAACGCCCCCGTCCGTGTGTACGTATGCCCTCTCAACCGCCCGTTTCCCGGGGAAGGCGGGGCGCGGGGACGACGTGAGGAACAGGCGATGAACGAACGGGTCACACCGGCTCCGGCGCTGCACGCCCTGCCCGACGGCGAGGCCGAGGTCGCCCTCGTGCTTCGGCTGCCCTGGGAGGACGTCGCCCGCCTCGGCCAGGAGGCGGGGCGGCTGGCCGCGCAGACACAGCGGCCGGTGACACTGGACGAGGCGGTGAGCCACCGGCTGCGCTCCACGCGGTCCGCGACGCACGCCCGGCCGGCCGGTGAGCAGCCGCCAGCGGTGGGCGCCCCGGTGCCGGCGACCGCTCCGGCCTCGGTGTCCTCCCTGCCGGCCAGACCCCCGGCCGAGCAGGCGCGCCAAGCCATCGACCGCATCAACGGGACGGCGTAGGGCCCGGCCCGTGCACCAGCGGCCCGGCGCCCCCCTCAGCCCCGCTGCTCGACCGCCCGCACCGTCTTGCGGGCGGCCACCAGCACCGGGTCCCACACGGGGGAGAAGGGCGGCGCGTAACCGAGGTCCAGGGCCGTCATCTGTTCGACCGTCATTCCGGCCGTGAGGGCCACCGCGGCGATGTCGACCCGCTTGCCCGCGCCCTCACGGCCGACGATCTGCACGCCGAGCAGCCGCCCGGTGCGCCGCTCCGCCAGCATCTTCACCGTCATGGGGGAGGCGTTCGGGTAGTAGCCCGCGCGGCTGGTGGACTCGATGGTCGCCGTCACGAACCGCAGCCCCGCCCGCAGCGCGTCCTTCTCCCTGAGACCGGTCCGCGCGATCTCCAGGTCGCACACCTTGCTGACCGCCGTGCCGACCACACCCGGGAACGTGGCGTAGCCGCCGCCCACGTTGGTGCCGATGACCTGCCCGTGCTTGTTGGCGTGCGTGCCCAGCGGAATGTGCCGCTCCTGACCGGAGACCAGGTCGAGCACCTCCACGCAGTCGCCGCCCGCCCAGATGTTCTCGTGGCCGCGCACCCGCATCGCCAGGTCGGTCAGCAGCCCGCCGTGCGCGCCGAGCGGCAGCCCCGCGGCCCGGGCGAGCCCCGTCTCGGGACGCACACCGACGCCGAGCACCACCACGTCCGCCGGGAACTCGGCGTCCCGGGTGGCCACCGCCGCGACCCGGCCGTCGTCCCCGGTCAGCACCTCGGTGACCTCGGCGCCGTTCACCATGGTGATGCCGAGACCCTCCATGGCCGTGCGCACCATGCGGCCCATGTCGGGATCGAGCGTCGACATCGGCTCCCGGCCGCGGTTGACGACCGTCACCTCGTAGCCGCGGTTGATCAGCGCCTCGGCCATCTCCACGCCGATGTACCCGGCGCCGACGACCACCGCGCGACGGCCACGCGTGCGTGCCAGCGTGTCGAGCAGGGCCTGCCCGTCGTCCAGTGTCTGCACCCCGTGCACGCCGGGCGCGTCGATGCCCGGCAGCTCGGGCCGGATCGGCCGCGCCCCGGTCCCGAGCACGAGCTTGTCGTACGACGTCCAGGACTCCGCCCCGGAATCGACGTCACGCGCGCGTACCCGCCCGCCGGCCACGTCGATCTCCGTGACCTCGGTGCGCATCCTGAGGTCGATGTCCCGGGCGCGGTGCTCCTCGGGCGTGCGCGCGATCAGCGCCTCCCGCTCGGTGACGTCGCCGCCGACCCAGTACGGGATACCGCACGCCGAGAACGAGCTGAAGTGACCGCGTTCGAACGCCACGATCTCCAGCTCGTCCGGGCCCTTCAGCCGGCGCGCCTGCGACGCCGCGGACATCCCCGCGGCGTCGCCGCCGACGACGACCAGCCGTTCCCTCGTACCGCCCGCGGCGCCCTCGCTCATGCTCATGCTCATGCGAACACGCTACGTGGGCGGGGCTTTTCAGTCCTGCCCGCCGCCCTGCTCGCCGTGTGCCGTCGTCGCACGCGGCGTCGCGGTTGCCGGTGCCGGTGCCGGTGCCGGCACCGGTGCAGGGGCCGGGGTCCGGCGACGCGGCAGCCGGGGGCGTACGACCCGCAGCCACAGCAGCCCGAGCAGCGCCGCCACCGCGGCGAACGGCAGCAGCGCGCCGAGCACCACCGCCACCCAGCGCAGCATCGTCACGAAGGCGTTCCAGCCGCCGGCCAGGGCGTCCGTGAAGCCCGGGTCCCCGTCCTCCTCCTCCTTCTTCTCGGCCGGCTTCGCCGGCGTCTCGGTCAGGGAGAGGGTGACGGTGGCCAGGCTCGTGCGGTCCTTCAGGGAGGCCTGCCGGGCGAGCAGCGCCTCAAGCTCCGCCTGACGGGTGCTCAGCTCGCCCTCCAGGGTCACCACGTCGTCCAGCTCCGTCGCCCGGTCCATCAGCTCGCGCACCCGGGCCACACTGGCGCGCTGGGACTTCACGCGGCTTTCCACGTCGACCACCTGGTCGGTGACGTCCTCGGCGGTCGCGTTGCGCTGGAGCAGCTTCCCGGCGCCCTCCAGTTTGTCGAGGACGTCCTCGTAACGCTCCACCGGCACCCGCAGCGTCACCTGGGTCTGTTCGTGGCCCTCCGTGTCCCGGGTGGTGTTCTCGTCACCGACGTAACCGCCGGCGTTCTCGGTCGCGGTGCGGGCCGCGTCGAGCGCCTTCGACGTGTCCTTGACCTGGACGCTCAGGGAGACGGTGCGGATGATGTGCGCCGGGGCGATCTTCGGCGGCGCGCTCGCGCCGGCGCCGTCGGCCCCGGCCTCACCTGCCTCACCGGCCGCGCCGGGCTTGCCGTCGGCCTGCGAGCCCTCCGCCTTCGAACCCTCCGCCTGCGAGTCCCTCTGCGGCGCGGCCGCCTTGCCGCCCGCGTCTGAGCCCCCGTCCGAGGCGTTGCAGCCGGTGAGGGCGAGCGCCGTGACCAGCAGCAGGCCGGCCAGGGCACGGGCGGGTGGAGCGGACCTCCGGGCCGCCGGTCGTCCTGTCGCCTGTCGTCGTCGTGCCTGCATCGTGGGTCCCCCCGGGGTTGTGGCAACTGATGTCTCTACGACGCGCGAGGGGCCGCGTACGACGGCGCGGAACGGTTCCGAAGAGATCACGGTCCGGACTCGCGGGCCGGAGGCGGCCGCACGGCCGCACCGATTGCGCGGGGCCCGCACGGATTGCGCGGGACCTGTGGGCCCGGGGCCGGGGCCACCCGGCCCCGGAGAGGCGCCGGCGGGGTCTGAGACGCTGGGGTCATGAGCGCAAGCGAGACCTCAGCGGGCGAGTTCCCCCCGGAACAGGGACCCGGACACGTAGTCGTCGTAGGAGCCGGCATCGCCGGACTGGCTGCCGCCCACCGCCTGCTGGAGGGCGGCGCCCGGGTGACCGTCCTGGAGGCGTCCGACCGGGTCGGCGGCAAGCTGCTGCCCGGCGAGATCGCCGGCGTACGCGTCGACCTCGGCGCCGAGTCGATGCTGGCCCGCCGCCCCGAGGCCGTCGGCCTGGCCCGCGCCGCCGGGCTCGCCGACCGCCTCCAGCCGCCGTCCACCGCGACGGCCTCCCTGTGGACCCGCGGCGCCCTGCGCCCCATGCCCAAGGGCCACGTCATGGGCGTCCCCGGCACCGCCGCCGCCCTGTCCGGCGTGCTCTCCGAGAAGGGCCTCGCCCGCATCGAGCGCGACGCCGAACTGCCCCGCACCGAGGTCGGCGACGACGTGGCCGTGGGGGAGTACGTCGCCGCGCGCCTGGGCCGCGAGGTCGTCGACCGGCTCGTGGAGCCTCTGCTGGGCGGCGTCTACGCGGGCGACGCCTACCGCATCTCCCTGCGCTCCGCCGTGCCGCAGCTCTTCGAGGCCGCCCGCACCCACACCTCCCTCACCGAGGCGGTCCGCGCCCTCCAGGGCCGCGCGGCCACCTCCCCTCCGAGCGGCCCGGTGTTCATGGGCATCGAGGGCGGCATCGGCACCCTCCCGCCCGCCGTCGCCGACTCCGTCCGCGCGCTCGGTGGTGAGATCGTCACCCGCGCGCCCGTCACCGAGCTGCGCCGCACCGCGTCCGACGGCTGGCGGATCGTCGCCGGCGACCGGGTGCTGCACGCCGGCGCGGTCGTCGTCGCCGTCCCGGCCGGGCCCGCCGCCCAGCTGCTGCGCGCCGAGGCGCCCGCCGCCGCGGCCGAGCTGTCCGCCGTCGAGTACGCCTCGATGGCCCTGATCACCCTCGCCTACCGCCGCTCGGACGCCGCCGAGCTCCCCGAGGGCAGCGGCTTCCTCGTGCCGCCGGTCGACGGACACACCATCAAGGCGTCCACCTTCGCCTCCTGCAAGTGGGGCTGGATCGCCGACGAGGACCCGGACCTGGTCGTCCTGCGCACCTCGGTGGGCCGGTACGGCGACACGGAGATCCTCGGCCGCGACGACGCGGGCCTCGTCGACGTCTCCCGGCACGACCTGGGCGAGGCCACCGGCCTGACCGCCGCGCCGGTCGCCACCCGCGTCACCCGCTGGCGGGACGGCCTGCCGCAGTACCCCGTCGGCCACCACGCGCGCGTGGCCCGCGCCCGCGAACACGTCGCGGAGCTCCCCGGCCTCGCGGTGTGCGGTGCGGCGTACGACGGCGTCGGCATCCCGGCGAGCATCGCGAGCGCCTACGCGGCCGTCGACCGGATCCGGGGCGACCTCGGCGGTGTGCAGCAGCTCACGGCCCACCCGGTGCAGAGTCCGCACGGCGGAGCGGGAGAATAGGGCCATGAGTGACGACGCCTCCACCCCCGCCGCCGAGCGGATCCCGAACAAGGGCAAGCTGGCCAAGGACCTCAACGAGGTCATCCGCTACACCCTCTGGTCCGTCTTCAAGCTCAAGGACACCCTCCCCGAGGACCGCGCCGGGTACGCCGACGAGGTCCAGGAGCTGTTCGACCAGCTCGCCGCGAAGGACGTGACGATCCGCGGCACCTACGACCTCTCCGGTCTCCGCGCCGACGCCGACCTGATGATCTGGTGGCACGCCGAGACCGCCGACCAGCTCCAGGAGGCGTACAATCTCTTCCGCCGCACGAAGCTCGGCCGTGCGCTGGAGCCGGTCTGGTCGAACATGGCGCTGCACCGCCCCGCCGAGTTCAACCGCTCGCACATCCCGGCCTTCCTGGCCGACGAGACGCCGCGCAACTACATCAGCGTCTACCCGTTCGTGCGCTCCTACGACTGGTACCTGCTGCCCGACGAGGACCGCCGCCGCATGCTCGCCGACCACGGCAAGATGGCCCGCGGCTACCCGGACGTGCGCGCCAACACGGTCGCTTCGTTCTCGCTGGGCGACTACGAGTGGATCCTCGCCTTCGAGGCCGACGAGCTGCACCGCATCGTCGACCTCATGCGCCACCTGCGCGGCTCCGAGGCCCGCCGCCACGTCCGCGAGGAGATCCCGTTCTTCACCGGGCGCCGCAAGGACCTCGGCGAGCTGGTCGCCGGGCTCGCCTAGTCGACGGCCCGGTCGATCCCGCCTGATCCGTCAGGCCCTCGGCTTCGGTTCCGGGCGCGGGGCGCACGACGTGTCCCGCGCCGGGAGGCGGCCGTCCAGCAGGTACGCCTCCAGGTGTTCGTTGACGCAGGCGTTCGGCCCGCCCGCGATGCCGTGCGTCCCCGAGTCCCGCTCGGTCACCAGTACCGAGCCCGACAGCCGCCGCCGCAGCTCCAGCGCGCCCTCGTACGGGGTCGCCGCGTCCCGTTCGGCGGCCAGGATCAGCGTCGGCGGCAGCTCACCCGGTGCGGTGCGCACGTCGAGCGGCTTCTGCCGGGGCGCCCGCCAGTAGGCGCACGGCAGGTTGGTCCACACGTTGTCCCAGGTCTCGAAGGGCGCCCGGCGGGCCAGCCGGGTGTTGTCCCGGTCCCAGACCTCGAAGTCGGCCGGCCAGGGCGCGTCGTTGCACTCGACGGCCGTGTACACGGCGTTGGAGTTCTCCGACTGGACCGCGCCCTCCTCGGTCCGCGTGCCCGCCTGGTCGATCAGCGGCTGCGGGTCACCCTTCAGATACGCCGACAGCGCCTCGGCCCGGTGCGGCCAGTAGTCGTCGTAGTACCCGGCCTTCAGGAACGCCCCCTGCAACTGCGCGGGGCCCACCGTCCCGCCCGCCGGCTCCGCCGCCAGCCGCGCGCTCGCCTCCTCGTAGGCGTCCTGCACCTTCCGCGGCCGGTCCCCGAGCCCGTACACGTCGTCGTGCTCGGCGACCCACTCCTTGAAGTCGTCCCAGCGGTCCTCGAACGCCTCCGACTGCTCCAGGTTGTTGCGGTACCAGACCTGCTCGGGGTCCGGATCCACCACCGCGTCGAACACCATCCGCCGTACGTGCGAGGGGAACAGCTCGGCGTACAGCGCGCCGAGGTAGGTGCCGTACGACGCGCCCATGAAGGTGAGCCGCCGCTCGCCCAGCGCGGCGCGGACGACCTCCAGGTCCCGGGCGTTGTTGAGGGAGTGGTAGTGCCGCAGGGCGTCCCCGCCCCGTTCCGCGCAGTCGCGCGCGTACGCCTCGGCCTCGGCGGCGCGCTGCCTCTTGTACGCGGCCGAGGGCTGCGTCGGGGCGGGCCGCGGGCCCTTGAAGAAGTCGCCGGGGTCCTGGCAGGACAGCGGCGCGGAGGGCGCGACACCGCGCGGGGCGTAGCCGACGAGGTCGTAGGCGGCGGCGAGCCGCTTCCACTCGGGCACCATGCCGACCAGCGGGAAGTACAGCCCGGAGGCGCCGGGTCCGCCCGGGTTGTAGAGGAGGGCGCCCTGTCCGGGGACCTCGCGCCCGGCGTCGTCCGGGTCCTTGTGGGTGGCCCGCACCCGGCTGACGGTGAGCTCGATCCGCTTCCCGTCGGGGTGGGCGTAGTCCAGGGGCACGGAGACCGTGCCGCAGCGCATGGCGCCCGGCAGCTCCTCCGCCTTCGGGCACGCCCCGAACTCGATCCCGGCCGCCGCCGCACGCCGGGCGGCCACGGCGGTACCGTGCGCCTCGGCGGACCCGGGTCCTGCCGCGGGCAGCGCCTGGGCCGGGGCGGCGGCGAGGGTGCTCAGCAGCAAGGACCCGGCGGCCGAGTAGAGGGCGGCAGCTCGCATCGCGTATCCCTTCGGTGCACGGTGTGACACAAGGGATGTTTGGTGCGGCGGCCGTGCGGGGCAAGCACCGCCGGCGGGTGTCGGCGCCGAGTGCCCCCGTACGCCCCCGGCGCGTCAGGCCCGGCGCTCCCAGTGGTCGCCGGCGTACTTCTCGCGGTGGGCGAAGGCCGCACGCAGGTCCGGCTCGCCGATCGCGTGGACGCCCCGCACGGCGACCGAGGTGAGGAAGGTCCGGTCGTCCGCCGTGCCGTCGGCCTGCCGGACGAGGGCACCGACCAGCCGTTGCCCGGCCGGAGAGGCCCAGCGGGCGTACGGGTGGATCTCCATGCGCGTGATGGCGAGGCACCCGAGCGTCAGGGCGAGCGGCAGCGCGAACCAGAGGGCGATGAGCAGCCGCGGCTCGGTGGCGGGCAGCGGCAGCGCCAGGGCGACCAGGCCGAGCGCGCACACGGTCACCGCGGCGACCCGCACCCGCCGCACCCCGGCCGCGACACCGCCGGTGCCGCCGTCGGGTACCGCGAGGCCCGCTCCGACCAGCCGGTCGGCCAGGCTCCGTACCGCGTCGGCGGCGGCCGCGGCGGCCCGCACCGGCGCTATCCGGGACTGTCCCTGGGGCCCTATCGCCCCTATGACCGACCGCTCCATGTCGTCCCGGCCGTCGGGGTCCACGACCGTCGCCCAGCCGGTGTGCGCGAGCAGCAGCCGCCGCTGGCGCGCCATCGAGACGAGGGTCAGGTCGGCCACCCGCCGCGGGCCGCCGGACAGGAACGCCGCCTCGTACAGCGTCAGCGTGTGCGCGGGAGCCGCGGCGCGCGGGCCGACGTCCGCCGCGCGCACGGCGGCCAGGCACAGCCGCAGACACGCGAGGCCCGCGACGACCCAGGCCGACAGGAGGAAAAGGACCCAGAACATGCCGTACTTCTATGCCAAAGGCCTGCGCCGGCGCCATGCCCTGTTCACATTCCGGGACGCAGTGTCGTGGGTATGTGACGTTCCGTTCGGTGCTGTCCCCCGACGCCGTCCCGGTTCAGCGGCGCAGCAGAACGCGCCTGGTCGCACGGGCCAGACGGGCCCCGGGACGCCTGGAGCGGGGCACCGGCCCCGACCGGTCCAGCCACCACTCCCGCAACTCCCGCAGCACGGCCGGGTCCGCGTCCCCCGGCGCCGTCCGCAGCACGTGCTCGACGAAGCCGAGGGCGTCCCGCCGGTAGCCGCCGGTCATCGGGGAGCCCTGCGCGTAGGCGAGGAAGGCAGGCCGGTACCGCGCGCCCAGGATCACCGGCAACTCGGGCGCGACCTTCCCGACCACGTCGGCCCGCTTCCCGGCGAGCGCCCGTGCCTGCACCCCCAGCCGCACCCGGTCGAATCCCTCGGGCACCGGCGTCCCCGCGACCAGCGCGGACAGCAGCGCGGCCTGCGCCAGCCCGAGCCGCTGCCGTACGGCGTCGCCGGAACCGGAACCGGAACCGGACCCGGACCCGGGACCGGAACTGGACCGGGACCCGGGCCCGACGCCCGAGGTGCGCGCCGCCGACCCGGTCCCGACGGCTGCCGTACTCCCCGCCCGCCCCTTCGCGACGGCGGTGCGGATCGCCTCCACCTCACCGCGCAACTCGTCGCCGTCGGGGAAGTTCTCGTCCCGCTCCAGCAGCACGCCCGGCGGTGCGACACGCGAGGCGAGGTCGGTCAGGATGTCCAGCACCGGCCGCGGAACGGGGTGGGCGTGGCTGTCGTGCCAGACGCCGTCCCGCTCGAAACCGCCCGCGACATGGACGTAGGCGATGGCCTCCAGAGGCAGTTCGGCGAGCGCCTCGGCCGGGTCCGCGCCGAGGTTGACGTGGTTGGTGTGCAGGTTCGCCACGTCGATCAGCAGCCGCACCCCGGTCCGGTCGGCCAGCTCGTACAGGAACTGCCCCTCCGTCAGCTCCTCGTCCGGCCAGGCGACGAGCGCGGCGATGTTCTCCACGGCGAGCGGCACGGGCAGCGCGTCCTGCGCGACGCGCACGTTCTCGCACAGCACGTCCAGCGCGTCACGGGTGCGCGGCACGGGCAGCAGGTGCCCCGCCTCCAGCGACTGCGAGGCGGTCAGCGCCCCGCCCGCGCGGACGAACGCGATGTGCTCGGTGACCAGCGGCGACCCCAGGACCTCCGCCCGCCCGGCCAGCGCCGCGAGCCGCCCCGCGTCCGGCCGGTCCGCGCCCCCGAGCCCGAGCGAGACCCCGTGCGGCACGACGGTCACCCCGCGCTCGCGCAGCCGCAGCAGCGAATCGGGCAGATGTCCCGGACACAGGTTCTCGGCCACGGCCTCGACCCAGTCGATGCCGGGCATCCGCTCGACGACGTCGGCGATCTCCGGCCGCCATCCGACGCCGGTGCCCAGTCGCGCCATTTCCCGCATGATCGCGTCCCCCTTCCCCGCGCACATGTCGGGGGTTATCGCCCGCCGGATCCGGGCCGAATCCGGTACGGGCGACTTCAGAGCAGGATTTGAGCTTCCGTACGGCCCGCGCCCGGCCGCGCGGGACCTACCGGATCTCCCGCCGCAGTGCCGGATGGTCCGCCACCACCGTGCACGAGCCCGGCGCGATCTCCGTGAAGCCGGCGTCGCGCACCACCGGCAGGCCGCCGGTGGTGAGACCGGGCCAGCGGGCCGGGTCCGCGGTGCGCACCGACAGCGGGAAGCCCGCGTCGCGCCACGCCGTCCGCTCGTCGTCCGACAGCTCCCACCAGGCGAGCTGCGCACCGTGTCCGGCCTGGGCCATCGCCTTGCCCGCCGACATGTCCAGGCCGGGGTTCATCCAGAGCACCGGCGCGGCCGGGCCGGCGTCGACCGGCGGCTCGGGGTCGTCGAGGTCGGTGCCGGAGACCTGGAGGCGGGCCAGGTCCTTCGGCCAGCCGTCCAGCGGGACCGGCGGGAAGACCCGCACCTCGGCGGTCCTGCCGGTGACCGTGATGCCGGGCAGCGCCCCGGCCCGCCGCCACTCCGCGCCGCGGGCCCGCCGCACGACCTTGCGGATACGCGCGTCCTGCCAGTCCCGCACCGCCCGCGCCCACTCTCCGTCACCGGTGGACCGCTCGTCGCCGAGCATCACCAGCACCGCCCGGGCCGCGGTCTCCAGCGCGTCGGTACGGGGCGGCGGCGCCGCCCGCTCGATGCGCACGACGAGCGGGAGTACGAACTGCGGTGCGAGGTCGCGGTCGCCGGGCTCGGGGCGGAAGGGACTGTCGGGGGCGGGGACGGTGGCGGGGACGGGCGTCGTCGGGTCGTTGCTCACGCCCTACAGTCTGCCAAGTCGCCCGCCCCGGGCCGCCCGGCCGCCCGCCCGCGAGAGTATGGCCCCATGCAACGCGAGCTCCGGCTGGACGGCGTGGGACGCCGCTACGGCGTCCGCGGCCCCTGGGTGCTGCGCGGCGTCGGCCTCGGCGTGCCGCCCGGCACCCTCGTCCGCGTCGAGGGCGCCAACGGCACCGGCAAGTCGACCCTGCTGCGCCTGCTCGCCGGGATCGACGCCCCCACCGAGGGCAGGGTCACCGGCCGCCCCCGCACCGCCTACGTCCCCGAACGCTTCCCCTCCGCCCTGCCGTTCACTGCCGCCCGGTACCTCACCCACCTCGGCACCGTCCACGGGCTGTCCCGCAGGGTGGCGGCCCGGGCGGCGGGGCGGTGGCTGGAGCGGCTGGGGGCCGCCGGGTACGCCGACACACCGCTCTCCCGGCTGTCCAAGGGCACCAGCCAGAAGGTGGCGGTGGCACAGGCGCTGCTCGCCGAGCCGGAACTGCTGGTCCTCGACGAGGCGTGGACCGGGCTCGACGCGGACGCGCGGGAGGAGTTGGAACGGGCGGTCGCCGAGCGCACGGCGGCGGGCGGCGCCGTGGTCTTCGTCGACCACGATCCGCGCCGCCTCGCCGGCGCGCCCGACGCCGTGTACACCGTCCGCGACGGCAGCCTGCACCGCCGTACCGGACCCGCCCCGGTTCCGGCCGGGCCGCGGGTCGTCGTCCGGGTGCAGGGGCCGCCCGGCGCCGCCCTGCCCGCCGACGTGCACCGGGTCGCCGCCTCGGCGCAGGAGACCGGCCCCGGGTCCCTCACGCTCGCCGTCCCCGCCTCGCACTCCGACGTCCTGCTGCGCACGCTGCTGACCGCCCGGCCGCCCTGGCACGTAGTGAGCGTGCACGCCCCCGAGGACCCCCGATGACCGCTCTCCTGCACTATCAGGCCGCACTCCTGCTGCGTTCCCAGCGCTGGCTGCCGCCCGTCGTCCTGTACGCCGCAGTCCTCGGCATCGGGGTGCAGGGCGGGCAGCCGGTGCTGGACTCGCTGGGCTGGGCGGCGGCCGCACTGCTGCCGGTCGCGGCCTGGCTGGTCCGGATCTGCGTCACCGGTGAGCCGCCCGCCGCGCGGGTGTGCGTGTCGGCTGCCCGCGGGCCCGCGCGGGCCCATCTGGCCTGCGTACTCGTGGCGCTGGCCGTCGCGGGCGTCCTCGGCGCGGCGGCGACCGTCGTCGTGACGCTGATCAGCGACCCGGCCGGTGCCGGTCACGGCCCGCGCGTGCCCCCGCTCCCGGCGGCCGGCGCGGGGCTGCTCGCCGCGCTGGTGTGCGCCCTGCTCGGCACCGCCGTCGGCGCGCTCACCGCCTGGCCGGTGCTGCGCTCGCCCGGCCGCGCGGTGCCCGCGCTGCTGCTGGCGGCGCCGGCGGCGCTGATGGCGTCGGGCTCCCCGGCCCGGGCGGCGGTCGGCGGGCTGGTCGCCGGGTCGAAGTCGGGTGCGGTCCCGTCGCCGTTGCTGCCGCTGGGCGGGGCGGCGGCCGTCGCCGCGGCCGCCGTCGCCGTGGCCTGTGCGCTCAGCTCGCGCAGGCCGTCAGCCTGAGCAGGCGGTGCGCTGGGCCTCCTGCCACTCGCAGACCGGGCAGAGCGTGATCCCCTTGTACGACTCCGGGTACTCCGTCGGCTCCCGGCACACGACGCACTCCGCGTACGGCGGGCCGTCGGCCCTGGGCGGCCGGGAAGCGTCGATCAGGCAGTAGCCGCCGGGCTCGCAGCCGGGGCCGTCCGGGTCCTGGTCGTGATCGCTGCTCATGTCTCCAGGGTAGTCCCGTCAGCCGCGCCCGCCGGCGGCGGCGACCAGGTCCGAGACCTTCACGAAGCGGTAGCCCTGGCGGCGCAGCTCGGGCACGACCGCCCGCACCACCTGCTCGGTCACCGGGGCGGCGCTGCGCGTGCAGTGCATGACGACGACCGATCCCGGCCGCACCCCGTCGAGGACCTGCCGGGTCACCGCGTCGGCGTCCGTCGCGAACGCGTCCCCGCTGACCACGTCCCACTGCACGGCGGTGACACCGGTGGCCGACAGCTCCTTGAGGGCCGCCTTGTCGTAACAGCCGCCGGGGAAGCGGAAGTACGGCATCGGATTCGGCACTCCGGCCTTCTCGAACGCCGTGTACGCCCGCTCCAGGTCCGCGCGCATGCGGTCCTTGGACACCGTCGGCAGGCCGTAGCAGTCGTCGGTGTAGGCGTAGTGGCTGTAGGAGTGGTTGGCGATCTCGAACCGCGGGTCCCGGCCGATGGAGCGGGCCTGGTCCGGGTACTCCTCGGCCCAGCGGCCGGTCATGAACACCGTGGCCGGCACCTTCAGCTTCCGCAGCGTCGAGATCAGCTGCGGGTTGTCGAACCGTTCGCCCGACGCCGCCCGCGGCCCCTCGTCGGCGGTCATGTCGGCGTCGAAGGTGAGGGCGACCGTCTTGCCGTCCTTCGTGCCGTCCGTGCGGGGACCGTGCTCGAAGACGGGCGTGAGGCCCGCCGGGCCGGGGGCGAGGGTGGGCGTCCGGGACGGCGAGGGGGAGGGGGAGGAGGACGGGGCGGGGGCCGAGGGTGCCGGACGGGGTGTCTGCCCGGTGCCGGTGGTTCCGCAGGCGGTGAGGGCGGCGCCCAGAACACAGAACGCGGTCGCGCGTCGTACGAGAGTGATCACCGTACGAACGTAGGAGTGAGATGGTCGGTTTGTATGACTATGCGGGCTGACGTGCCGCCCCGGTCACCCGCCCGGCGCAGGGCGACCGGGTCAGATGTCCCGCTGCTCCAGGGGCTTCGTAGCCGGGCCCTCGATCACCTTGCCGTCCGTGTCGAAGCGGGAGCCGTGGCAGGGGCACTCCCAGGCTCGCTCGGCCGCGTTGAAGTCGACCAGGCAGCCCAGGTGGGTGCAGCGCGGCGAGACGGCGTGCAGGGTGCCCTCCTCGTCCCGGTAGACCGCGAGCCGGTCGCCGCCCGCCCGGACCACCGCGCCCTCGCCCGGCGGCAGCGCCTCGACCGGCGGGGTGGGGCGGAGCCGGTCGCCGACGAAGTGCCGGGCCACCTCGGCCTGCGTCTTGAGCAGCGCAGGCGCCTCGCGCACCGCCGTACGCAGCCGGCGCGGGTCGTACAGCCCGCTCCACGCGCACTCCTCGCCGGTGATCTGCGCGGTCAGCAGCCGGCCCGCCATCATGCCGCCGCTCAGCCCCCAGCCGCCGAAGCCGGTCGCGACGTAGGTGTGGTGGGCGCCCGGGTGCAGCGGGCCGGCCATCGGCACGGTGTCGGTGGGGTCGATGTCCTGCGTGGCCCAGGCGTGGGTGCGGTCGACGCCGGGGAAGTGCTCGTCCGCCCAGGCGGCCAGGGTCTCGAAGCGCTCGCGGGTGTCGCCCGTGCCGGGGGTGAAGTGCTCCCCGGTGACGACGAGCAGGCGGCGGCCCGCCTCGTCCAGGGGCGCCGTACGCACCGAGCGGGTGTTCTCCTCCGGCGTGATGTACATGCCGTCGACGTCGCGGTCCGCCTCGATGGTCCCGGCGACGACCAGCTCGCGGCGCGGGGAGAGGCGGGCGAAGAGCAGGGCACGGTCGAAGACCGGGTAGTGCGTGGCGACCACGACGTCCCGGGCGGTCACCGTCGCCCCCGCCGCCGTCCTCACCCGGCACGGCTCGCCCTCGTCCAGGCCCTGCACGGTGGTGTCCTCGAAGATCCGCCCGCCGTGCGCCTCCAGGTCCGCGGCGAGGGCCCGCAGGTACTTGACGGGATGGAACTGGGCCTGTCCGGTCACCTTCACGGCGCCCGCCACCGGGAACGGCAGCCCGGTCTCCGTCACGAAGGACGCCGGCAGCCCGGCCTCCTTCGCGGCGGCCGCCTCGGCCCGCACCTCGTCGACGCGGCCCGGGTCGCGCACATACGTGTACGCGTCGCGCGTCTCCCACTCGCAGTCGACGCCCAGCTCGGCGACGATCCCGGCGGCGCGCTCGATCGCCTCGGACTGCGAGCGGGCGTACAGCCGGGCGCCCTCGGGGCCGCGGGTGCGACGCAGCCTGTCGTAGACCAGGGTGTGCAGGACGGTCAGCTTGGCGCTGGTGTACCCGGTGACTCCGCCGGCGGCCCGTCCGGCCTCCAGCACCGCGACGCTGCGCCCGGCCCGCACCAGCTCCCAGGCCGTGCTGAGCCCCGCGACTCCGGCGCCGATCACGGCGACGTCGACGTCGAGATCCTCGGCGAGCGCGGGGCGGGGCGCGCCGCCCGGTGCCGTCTGAAGCCAGTACGAGCCGTTGACCTGCACGTTCTCAGTCATGCGGCCCGAGTACCCCGGGGCCGCGGCTTCAGTGACCGGGCGGCGGGCCCCGCCCGTGCCCCGCCGCTACCCGCGCCAGGGGCCGGTGACCGCGAAGGTGGTGCCGGGCGTGTAGCAGTTGACGTACATCGTGTCGCCGTCGGGGGAGAAGGTGACGCCGGCGAACTCACCCCACTCCGGCTCCTCCGGCGTCCCGATGTTCTGGGCGCCGCGGGCCATGGCGTACACCTCGCCGCGCCGGGTGAGGCCGAAGACGTGCTGGGCGCCGTTGCCGTCCTCGCAGACCATGAGGCCGCCGCTGGGCGCCAGGCAGATGTTGTCCGGGGACTCGCCCGGCAACCGCACGTCGGTGTCCGGGCCGAAGACGATCACCAGGGTGAGCCGGCGCCGCTCGGGGTCGTAGCGCCAGATCTGCCCGTAGTGGTCGGCGGCCGAGCCCTCGGAGCTGTGGGCGAACGACGACACGAAGTACACGCTGCTCCCGCCCCAGTAGCAGCCCTCCAGCTTCTGCGCGTGGGTGATGCCGCCCCGGCCGAAGTCCTGGAAGCGGATGGGCGTCCCGTCCGCCAGCGGGTCGGGTACGTCCACCCACTCGATGCGGTCGAAGGTGGCGCCCGTCTCCTGGATCGAGGAGAGGTCGGGTACGCCGGGCACGCGCATCGCCTGGAGTCTGCCGCCCGCCCGCAGCGAGCCCCGGCCGCCCAGCGGCTTCTCGGGCAGGAACCGGTAGAACAGGCCGAACGGCCGTTCGAAGGCGTCCTCCGTCTCGTAGACGACCCCGCGCCGGGGATCCACGGCGATCGCCTCGTGCTGGAAGCGGCCCATCGCGGTCAGCGGCACCGCGCCGGTGCGGTGCGGGTCGGCCGGATCGACCTCGAAGATGAAGCCGTGGTCCTTGGTGTAGCCGTTGGTGCCGGCCCTGTCCTCGGTCTCCTCGCAGGTCAGCCAGGTGTTCCAGGGAGTGTGCCCGCCCGCGCAGTTGACGGCCGTGCCGGCGATGGCGACCCGCTCGGACAGCACGTGGTTGCGGGAGTCCAGCTCCAGCGCCGTACAGCCGCCCTTGCCCTCCGGGTCGTACGTCAGGCCCTTGACGGTGGGGACGGGGACGCGGCCGTCGGCGCGGTTCTCGTGGTTGCGGACGAGGCGGGTGTGGCCGTGCCTGCCCGGGAAGGCCGACATGCCGTCGTGGTTGGACGGCACCTTGCCCTCGCCGGAGCGCAGCTCGTCGCCCTCGCGGGACAGCACCCGGTAGCGGAACCCCCTGGGCAGGTCGAGCAGGCCGTCGGGGTCGGGGACGAGGGGGCCGTAGCCGGTGCGGCCCACGGGCTGGGCGGCGGCGGTGCCGGCGAAGAGTTCGGAGAGGGCGCCGGTGAAGGCGATGCCCGCGCCCAGGGCTCCGGTACGGGCGAGCACCTGGCGTCGAGTCGCCGAGTGGCTGGACATGGACATGGGGGTGACCTTCCTGCTGGCGGACAGGACTGTGACCCCGCTGTGTCTATCACCTGCCAGGAGCCCCGGGAACCACGCGTGTAGCTCGTGTCACCGCTCGACCGGGTGGTCCTGCGCCTTCTCCAGGAAGCGCAGCAGCTCCACCGGGAAGGGCAGCACGAGGGTGGAGTTCTTCTCGGCGGCCACCGCCACGACCGTCTGGAGCAGCCGCAGTTGCAGGGCCGCGGGCGTCTCGGACATCTCCCGGGCCGCTTCCGCGAGCACCTTCGACGCCTGCAGCTCGGCGTCGGCGTCGATCACCCGGGCGCGCCGCTCACGGTCGGCCTCGGCCTGGCGTGCGGGGCTGTCGATCCTACTGTCACGACAGGCCCGCCGCCGGGCCTGTGCCGGGGCGCCGTCAGAGGGTCTCGACGAGCCGTGCCGCGTCCCGGGCCAGCGCGGTCAGCCGGGAGATCGCCCGGAAGTACTTCTTGCGGTACCCGCCCTTCAGCATCTCCTCGCCGAAGAGCCGGTCGAAGGGCAGCCCGGAGGCCAGGACGGGCACCTCGCGGTCGTAGAGCCGGTCCGCGAGCACCACGAGGCGCAGCGCCGTCGACTGGTCCTGCACCGGGCGCACCCCGGTGAGGCACACGGCGGTGAGGCCGTCGGTCAGGGCGCCGTAGCGGCTGGGGTGCATGCGGGCGAGGTGGTCGAGGAGGGCGGGGAAGTCGTCCAGGGACGCTCCCTCGGTGGCCTGCGCGGCACGGGTGACCTGCTCGTCGGAGTACGGCGCCGGGGCCTCGGGCAGCCCGCGGTGGCGGTAGTCCTCGCCGTCGATGCGCAGGGCGCGGAAGTGGGCGGACAGGCCCTGGATCTCGCGCAGGAAGTCGGCCGCGGCGAAGCGGCCCTCGCCGAGCTTGCCGGGCAGCGTGTTGGAGGTGGCGGCGAGCGCCACGCCCGCCTCCACGAGCCGGGCGAGCAGGCTGGAGACGAGGACGGTGTCGCCGGGGTCGTCGAGTTCGAACTCGTCGATGCACAGGAGGCGGTGCCCGGAGAGGGTCTGCACGGTCTGCTGGAAGCCGAGGGCGCCGACGAGGTTGGTCAGCTCCACGAAGGTGCCGAAGGCCTTGCGGGAGGGCTCGGCGGGGGTGGCGTGCCACAGGGAGGCCAGCAGGTGCGTCTTGCCGACGCCGTAGCCGCCGTCGAGATACACGCCGCGGGGTCCGGCCGGGGTCTTCGGCGCCTTGCCGCGGCCGAACCCGAAGAACCCGCGCCTGCCGCCGGACGCGGCGCCGGGGGCCTCGCCCAGTCCGCTCGCGAAGCCCTCCAGGACCCGCACGGCCTCGCTCTGGCTGGGCTGGTTCGGATCCGGGACGTACGTGCTGAAGCGCACCGAGTCGAAACGCGGCGGGGGCACCATCTCGGCGACCAGACGGTCCGCGGGGACGTGGGGCTCACGGGCGTACAGGGAGAGCGGACCCGGAGCCGTCCCCGATATCGGGGCGGGGCTGGAGGCGGGGGAGGAGGACGACACGGTGCTCAATGGTAGAGCCTGTCCGGCGGAGCCTCGTCGTCGTCCGCACGCGAGCACGTTCGTGCGCCCCGGGCACGGACGCGGGCGGGACCGTCGGGTGCCCGGCGCGGCCGGGATCGGGTGGCCTCGTTCCGGGCCGGGCGGCGTCGGCCGGTGGGTGCGGCTTCGCCTGCGGCTGCGGGGTTTCGGCGGGGATGCGTTCGGGCGCGGTCGCGGGCGGGGTGGCGTGCTGCGCCCGGTGTGGGCTTCGGGCGCGGTCGTGGGCGGGGCTGTCCGGGTGCCCGGTGCGGTCGGGATCGGGTGGTCTCGTTCTGGGCCGGGGGGGCGTTGGCCGGTGGGTGCGGGTCTGCCCGCGGCCGGGGGGTTTCGGCGGGTGTGTGTTCGGGCGCGGTCGCGGGCGGGGTGGCGTGCTGCGCCCGGTGTGGGCTTCGGGCGCGGTCGTGGGCGGGGCTGTCCGGGTGCCTGGCGCGGTCGGGATCGGGTGGTCTCGTTCTGGGCCGGGGGGGCGTTGGCCGGTGGGTGCGGGTCTGCCCGCGGCTGCGGGGTTTCGGTGGGGATGTGTCCGGGCGGGGTGGCGTGCTGCGCCCGCGCGGGCGTCCCCGTTCCGGAGGCCGCGCGGGCCGGGGGCTGTCCTCTGTCTCGGTCCCGGCGAGGCATGGCGCGGAGCGCCGCCGGTCAGGGTTCCGGGAAGCGGTGGCAGGCCGTTCGGGTGTCGGCCCGGTGGATCGTGCCGCCCTCGGTCCCGGGTGAGGCGGCACGTCACCGGTCCTCGGGCGTCCTCGGGGCGCGGACCGTGCACCGGTCGCGGCCCCGGCACGGTCCGGGTGCCGTCGGCGCGGTCCGGGCCGGTGGGCGGGGCGCCGGCCTGCGCGGTTGGCGGGTCGGGCGCGTGGAACACTGCACCACATGCGACGCCTGTTCCCCGTGCCCCCTGCGACCGACCCGACAGCCGGCCCGGACTCCGGCGGGACCGACCGGGAGTGGAGCCCGGCCGAGCTGGCCGCCGCCTACGCCTACCCCGAGCCGGACGGGCGGCGTCGCACGTGGCTGCGGGCCAACATGGTCTCCACCCTCGACGGCGCCGCCCAGCACGACGGCCGCTCCCAGCCCATCTCCAGCGCGGCCGACATGCGGGTCTTCGGCACCCTGCGCGCCCTGGCGGACGTGGTGATCGCCGGCGCCGAGACCGTACGCCAGGAGGGGTACCGCCCGGCACGCGCGCGGGCGGACTTCGCCGAGGCGCGGCGGGCGGCCGGCCAGGCACCCGTGCCGGCGGTCGCGGTGGTCAGCGCGAGTCTGGAGCTGGACTTCTCCCTGCCGCTGTACACCTCCCCGGCCGTGCCCACCCTGATCCTGACCGGAGCCGCCGCGGCCCCGGACCGGATCGCGGCCGCCGAGCGGGCCGGGGCCCGGGTGGTGATCGCCGGTGACGGCGTCGGCGTGGACCCGGCCCGTGCGCTCACGGCGCTCGCCGAGCTCGGGCACACCCGGCTGCTGACCGAGGGCGGTCCACGGCTGCTGGGCCAGTTCGTCACGGCCGGTGTGCTCGACGAGCTGTGCCTGACCGTCTCCCCGATGCTGACCGCGGGGGACGCGCAGCGGATCGCGGGCGGGCCGGCGGTCGAGGTCCCGCAGCGGTTCGCACTGGTGTCCCTGCTGGAGGAGGAAGGTTTCCTCTTCAGCCGTTACCGGCGTGACTAGGACGATCCCGGGCACGAGGGGCGGCGACGACCGGACAGGGGTTCGGTCGTTACCGCACATCCGGGAATCAGCGGAATCTTCCGTTCCGTTTAGTCCGCGCCGGGCACACTGAATCCGGCAGTACCCGTGCGATGGCGGGGCAGGATGGTTTCCGCAGGGTCCGGTACGGCCTACGGAGGGTGGGCCCACGGGCCCCCGAAGGAGAAGGGGCGCCTGGTGTTCACAAGCGTTTTGATGATCGAGAAGGCCCTGACGTCCGCCGACGTGGAGTTCGTCACCACCTTGCACGGGGACGAGCAGGTCGCCTTCCACGTACTGCTCCAGCCGCGCGGCGATCAGGCCGACCGGCTGCTGCGGGCCATCGACGACGTCGCGCTCGGCGAGCTCGACGACGCCGTACGGGAGGGGGAGACACCGGAGGGCCGGGAGGCGCAGAGTGTCGGGGAACGGGCGCTGGAGGTGTCCCTCACGGCCCTGCACGCCTCCGGGGCACAGGCCGACGGACGGCTGATCGAGGACCACCCGCTGGACGAGCTGAAGGACCTCGTCATGGAGACCGGGGCCGACGAGGTGATCGTCCTGACCGACCCCCACTACGTGGAGGAGTTCTTCCACCGGGACTGGGCCTCCCGGGCCAGGCACAAGGTCGGCGTCCCGGTCCTGAAACTCTTCTCCCACAGCAAGGCATAGGCTGGTGCCGCGCCCCCTCCGAGGGGGCGCGCCCACCGACAGAACACCCTGGGGAGAACAGCGCATGGCACCCGGCCTTCCTACCGCCATGGACCGACCGCACTTCATCGGCATCGGCGGCGCCGGAATGTCGGGCATCGCCAAGATCCTCGCCCAGCGCGGCGCCGCCGTGGCGGGCAGCGACGCCAAGGAGTCCGCCACCGCCGAGGCGCTGCGCGCGCTGGGCGCCACCGTGCACATCGGGCACGCGGCGGACCACCTCGCCGACGACGCGAGCTGCGTCGTCGTGTCCTCGGCCATCCGCGAGGACAACCCGGAGCTGGCCCGCGCCGCCGAGCTGGGCATCCCGGTCGTGCACCGCTCCGACGCCCTCGCCGCCCTGATGAACGGCCTGCGCCCGATCGCCGTGGCCGGCACCCACGGCAAGACCACCACCACCTCGATGCTGGCGGTCTCCCTGGCCGAGCTGGGCCTGGACCCGTCGTACGCGATCGGCGGCGACCTGGACGCCCCCGGCTCCAACGCCCTGCACGGCGACGGGGAGATCTTCGTCGCCGAGGCGGACGAAAGCGACCGCAGCTTCCACAAGTACGCCCCCGAGGTCGCCGTCGTCCTCAACGTCGAGCTGGACCACCACGCCAACTACGCCTCGATGGACGAGATCTACGAGTCCTTCGAGACCTTCGCCGACCGGATCGTCCCCGGTGGCACCCTGGTGATCGCCGCCGACCACGACGGCGCCCGGGAGCTGACCCGGCGGCTGGCCGGCAAGGTGCGGACGGTGACGTACGGCGAGTCCGAGGACGCGGACGTGCGCATCCGGTCCGTCGTCCCGCAGGGACTCAAGAGCGAGGTCACCGTCGTCGTCGACGGCGACGAGCTGACCTTCGCCGTCTCCGTCCCGGGACGCCACTACGCCCACAACGCCGTCGCCGCCCTCGCCGCGGGTGCCGCCCTCGGCATCCCCGCCGCCGAGCTGGCCCCCGCGCTGGCCGCCTACACCGGCGTCAAGCGGCGGCTCCAGCTCAAGGGCGAGGCGGCCGGCGTCCAGGTCGTCGACTCCTACGCGCACCACCCCACCGAGATGACCGCCGACCTCGAGGCCATGCGCGCCGCGGTCGGCGACGCCCGCATCCTGGTCCTCTTCCAGCCGCACCTCTTCTCCCGCACCCAGGAGCTGGGCAAGGAGATGGGCCAGGCGCTGGCCCTCGCGGACGCCTCGGTCGTCCTCGACATCTACCCGGCCCGCGAGGACCCGATCCCCGGCATCACCAGCGACCTGATCATCGAGGCGGCCCGCGCCGCCGGCGCCGACGTCACGCCGGTCCACGACAAGGACGCGGCGCCCGCGCTGGTCGCGGGAATGGCGAAGGCCGGTGATCTCGTTCTCACCATGGGCGCGGGCGACGTCACCGACCTCGGACCGCGCATCCTGGACGAGCTGTCGAAGTAAGGGGCTGAGGACTCATGTCGTACGACGTCGAGAAGCCGGACGAGCAGTGGCGGGCGGAGCTGGCCCCGGCCGAGTACGCCGTGCTCCGCGAGGCCGCCACGGAGCCGGCCTTCACCGGTGAGTACACGGACACCAAGACGGAGGGGGTCTACTCCTGCCGCGCCTGCGGTGCGGAGCTGTTCACCTCCACCACCAAGTTCGAGTCGCACTGCGGCTGGCCGTCCTTCTACGACCCGAAGGACACCGACGCGGTCGAACTGATCGAGGACCGCTCCCACGGGATGGTCCGCACGGAGGTGCGCTGCGCCCGGTGCGGGTCGCACCTCGGACACGTCTTCAAGGGCGAGGGCTACGCGACCCCGACCGACCAGCGGTACTGCATCAACAGCGTCTCGCTGCGGCTGGCGCCCACGGGGAACGCCGAGGGCTGAGAGCACCGCGGGCCGGGACGCCGGTCATCGGTCACCGGCCATCGGTCGCCGGTCATCGTTCACCGGGCAGCGGTGGGCCGGGAGCGTCACGGTGAACACCGTCGCCCCCGGCTCGCCGCCCAGCTCGATCGTGCCGCCGTGCGCCCGCACCAGCGCGGCGGCGACCGACAGGCCCAGGCCGCTGCCGCCCCGGTCGCGGCTGCGGGCCTTGTCGACGCGGTAGAAGCGGTCGAAGATCCGGTCCCGGTCGGCCGCCGGGACGCCGGGGCCCGTGTCGGCGACCGACACCCGGGCCGCACCGGGCGTGGCCGAGACCGTGACCGAGACCTCGGTGCCGGGCGGGGTGTGCACGGCCGCGTTGGCGAGCAGGTTGTCCAGCACCTGCCGGATCCGCTGCGGGTCCAGGCGCAGCCGCACCTCCTCCGGCCCGGCCGTCACCGTCAGCGGACGACCGGGACGGGCGGCGCGGAAGGCCTCGGCCGCCTGCCGCACCAGCTCGGTCAGATCCGTCTCCTCCCACCGCAGGGGCGCCTCCACCTCGTCCGCGTCCAGCCGGGCGAGGAGCAGCAGGTCGTCCAGGAGCACCCCCATCCGTGCCGCCTCGGCGCGCAGCCGGGCCAGGTGCCGCTCCCGTTCGCCGGGGGCGTCGGCCGCCGCGTACTGGAAGAGATCGGCGTAGCCCCGTACGGACATCAGCGGGGTGCGCAGCTCGTGGGAGGCGTCCGCGACGAACCGGCGCAGCCGCCGCTCGGCCTCCGCGCGCACCGCCAGCGAGGCGTCGATGTGCTCCAGCATCGTGTTGAACGCGGTGCGCAGCTCCGCCACCTCCTGGCCGCCGTCCCGCCCGTCGGCCCGCAGCGGCAGCCGCGCGGCCGACTCGGTCAGGTCGTGCGAGGCGATGCCGTGCGCCGTGCCGGCCATGTCGCTCAGCGGCTTCAGACCGCGCCGCAGCATCCGCCGCCCGAACACCACCAGGGCCGCCAGCGCCAGCCCGAAGACGACGACCTGCACCGTGATCAGCTGCTCCACGGTGTCCTCGACGTCGCCCAGGGGAGCCGCGCTCACCAGCACCACCCCGGGCTCGACCTCGCAGGCCCGCAGCAGATAGGGGCCGTGCCCGCCGATGCGCACGGTACGGGTGAGGTCCCGGTCCGAGCGGGCCATGGTCTGCGCCAGCGCGGTCAGCGCCCGGCTGTCCGCCGGCACCTCGGCGGGCGTGCGCAGGTCGGCCGAGCCACCGCTCACGTCGTACACGGCCGTGTACCAGCCGTAGTACGGCTTGCGCTCGACCGTGCCGTGCGCCGCCGCGTCCTTGGACTGCACCACCTGCACCAGCTTCATCTGGTCGGCGAGCTGCCGTTCCAGGTACTCCCGCATGTACGCGGTCAGCGCCGTGCCGACCACGGCGAACACCACCAGCGACAGCACCCCGAGCCCCAGCGCCAGCCGGGTGCCGAGCCGCGAGCCGCGGTAGGCGCGCCGCCACCGGCGTATCACCCGGCCGCCTGCCGGATCACGTAGCCGAAGCCCCGCACCGTCCGGATCAGCGGCTCGCCCGTGCCGTCGGCGCCGTTCGCGCCGTCCAGCTTGCGGCGCAGCCGGCTGACGACCAGCTCGACGACGTTGGACCGGCCGCCGAAGCCGTACTCCCACACGTGGTCGAGTATCTGGGCCTTGGTCAGCACGGCCGGTGACTTGCGCATCAGGTAGCGCAGCACCTCGTACTCGGTCGGCGTCAGCGACAGCCGCCGCTCGCCGCGGCGCACCTCACGGGAGTCCTCGTCCATCACCAGGTCCGCCACCCGCAGCACCGACGGCTGGAAGCCCGGCCCGGCGCTGCGCCGCAGCACGGTGCGCAGCCGGGCCATCAACTCCTCCACGGCGAACGGCTTGACCAGGTAGTCGTCACCGCCCCGGGTCAGCCCCGCGACCCGGTCGGCCACCCCGTCGCGCGCGGTGAGGAACACCACCGGCACCATCGTGCCGGCGCCGCGCAGCCGGTCCAGGACCCCGAACCCGTCGACGTCGGGCAGCATCAGGTCGAGCACCACGATGTCCGGACGGAACCCGG
The DNA here is from genome assembly GCF_044754585.1 of Streptomyces sp. NPDC093065. NCBI lineage: Bacteria > Bacillati > Actinomycetota > Actinomycetes > Kitasatosporales > Streptomycetaceae > Streptomyces > Streptomyces sp. NPDC093065. The sequence goes on from NZ_JBIVPJ010000016.1 coordinate 72,253, forward strand.
CGGCCAGGCGCAGCGCCTGCTCACCCGAGCCCGCCGTGACCGCCTCCCAGCCCTCGTAGCGGGCGACGGTGGCCACGAGATCGGCGATGGGCGGGTCGTCGTCCACCACCAGCAGGCGTACTTTCTCCACCCGCCCATACTGCTCCACCGGCCGCCCGCACCCCAGGGCGCGGGGGCCGCCGTCGCCGGATCGACAGCAGACCGACAGGTGGCCGACAGGTCGGCAGGGGTTTGCGGTGTGAACCCCCGAGCAGCGGGAAGGAGTGGCCCCGGAGCAACGGGGGCCCCGCGGATCAGCCGTCTACACTCGACCGGCGACGGCCTCACCGACCGCGGCCGGAGCGGACAGCTTCTGCCAGTCCCGAAGGGTATTCGGCGTTTTGATACGGATTGACTCAGTCACCAAGCGGTACCCGGACGGCACCGTGGCGGTCGACCGGCTGACGCTGGAGATACCCGACCGCTCGATCACGGTCCTCGTCGGCCCCTCGGGCTGCGGCAAGACCACGACCCTGCGGATGATCAACAGGATGGTCGAACCCACAGAGGGAACGATCCTGCTCGACGGCGAGGACCTCCAGCGGCAGTCCGTCACCACGCTGCGCCGGTCGATGGGGTACGTCATCCAGAACGCCGGGCTCTTCCAGCACCGCACGGTCCTCGACAACATCGCCACCGTGCCCCGCATGATCGGCTGGGGCAAGCAGAAGTCGCGCGAGCGGGCGGCGGAGCTGATGGAACGGGTCGGGCTCGACGCCTCCCTCGCCAAGCGCTACCCGTACCAGCTCTCCGGCGGCCAGCAGCAGCGCGTCGGCGTGGCCCGTGCGCTCGCCGCCGATCCGCCCGTGCTGCTCATGGACGAACCGTTCTCCGCCGTGGACCCCGTGGTCCGCAAGGGGCTGCAGGACGAACTCCTGCGCATTCAGGACGAACTGGGCAAGACCATCGTCTTCGTCACGCACGACATCGACGAGGCCATCAAACTGGGCACCATGGTCGCGGTGATGCGCACCGGCGGCCGGCTCGCCCAGTTCGCACCGCCCGCCGAGTTGCTGTCCGACCCCGCGGACGACTTCGTCGAGGACTTCCTCGGCGCCGACCGCGGCATCCGGCGGCTCTCCTTCTTCTCCTCCGCCGTCCTGGAGCCGGCCACCGGCCCGGTCGTGCGCGCCGATGCCACCGCCGAGCAGCTCGCCGCCGCCGGCGGTGCCCCGCACCTGCTGGTGACCGACGCGGACGGCCGGCCGCTGGGCTGGGCCGAGCCGGACGGCCTGCGGGCCGGGGACCTCGCGGCCGGGAGACTGCTCTCCCACGGGCGGCCGTTCGTGCCCGGCACCGACTCGCTGCGGGCCGCCCTCGACTGCGCGGTGCTCTCGCCGACCGGCTGGGCCGTCGCCGTGGACGCCGACGGGCGGGTCACCGGTGTCGTCTCCCAGCAGGCCGTCGGTGAGGCGATCCGCACCGCCCACGACGCGGAGAGCCCCGGCGACGCGCGGGCCGAGGAGCCCGCCGGCATCACGAAGGTCGCCCCGTGAACGGCTTCTTCGACATCCCGAGCGACCTCGACAACACCTGGTTCGGCCTGATCGGCCTGCACCTGCGCGAGGCGCTGCTGCCGGTCCTGGCCGGCCTGCTCGCCGCGCTGCCCCTCGCCCAGCTCTGTGTGCGCTTCCGCTGGCTGTACCCGCCCGTGCTCGGCGTGACGACCGTCTTCTACGCCATCCCGTCGCTGGCCGTCTTCGTGGTCCTCATCGACTACACCGGCCAGACCGAGCTGACCGTGATGATCCCGCTGGCCGTGTACAGCCTGGTGGTGCTGGTCCCGGCGATCGTCGACGGAGTGCGGTCGGTGCCCGAGGAGACCCTCGCCGCGTCCACGGCCATGGGCTTCGGTCCGCTGCGCCGCTATCTCCAGGTGCAGTTGCCCATCGCGGTGCCCGCCATCCTCGCCGGTCTGCGGGTGGCCGTCTCGGCGAGCATCTCACTGGTCAGCGTCGGCGCCCTCATCGGCAACCAGGGCGCCCTCGGCAACCTGCTCGCGGACGCCCAGAAGTACGGGCGGCCGGAACTGGCGGTCAACTCCGTCCTCACCACCGCCGTACTGGCCGTCCTGTGCGACGCGGTCCTCGTCCTGGTCCGCAACCTGCTGACCCCGTGGATGCCGCGGGGCAGGCGGCAACGCCCCAAGGAGGCCGCCGCGCGGCCCGAGCCCCAGGAGGCGGCCGCCCGGTGAACGTCCTGAACTTCGTCAACGCCTTCTTCAGCGACGGCGCCCATTGGCACGGCTACGACGGCATCCCCACGCGCCTCGTGGAGCACGTCCAGTACACGCTGATGGCCCTCGGGCTCGCCGCCGCGATCGGACTGCCGGTCGGGCTGCTGACCGGGCACACCGGGCGCGGCGGCAACGCCGTCGCCTTCGTCGCCACCGCCGCCCGCGCCCTGCCCAGCTTCGGTCTGCTGGTGCTGATCGCCGTCGTCGTCGGCATCGGCCTGCTGCCCGTGATGATCCCCCTGGTCGTGCTCGCGGTCCCGCCCATCCTGGTGACCACCTACGAGGCGGTCCGCTCCGTCGACCCCGCTCCGGTGGACGCCGCGCGGGGCATGGGCATGACCGAGACCGGCATCCTCTTCCGCGTCGAACTGCCCGTCGCCCTCCCGCTGGTCCTCAGCGGACTGCGCTCGGCCGCCATCCAGGTCGTGTCGACGGCGACCATCGCCGCCTACGTCAGTCTCGGCGGAATCGGCCGGTACATCATCGACGGGCTCTACCAGCGCGACTACGAGAAGGTGGTCGGCGGCGCCACGCTGGTCGCCCTGCTGGCGCTCGTCACCCTCGCCGTTTTCTGGGGGGCCGGGCGGCTGGCCGTGTCGCCGGGGGTGCGCAGGCGTTGACGGCGCACCCCGGCGGCGGAGAAACCGTAACCAGGCCGTTCTTGACTGACCGGCAAGTGGCTCGTTTGGATCGACGGATGACTTCCACCGCCAAGAGCAGCAGGTCCAGGACGAGGCACACCGGCGCGGCCGCCGTCGCGCTCACCGCCGCGGCGGCGCTGCTCGCGGGCTGTTCCTCCGACTCCGACGACACGTCCGACAATCCCCTGGCGGGCGACAAGGCGGAGGCCGGCACCGTCGTCGTCGGCTCGAACAACTTCGCCGAGAGCACCCTGCTCGCCGACATCTACGGAGAGGCACTCAAGGCCAAGGGCCTCAAGGTCGCCTACAAGCACAACATAGGCAGCCGCGAGACGACGTACGGCCTGATGAAGAACGGGTCCGTCACGGTGCTGCCGGAGTACAACGGCTCGCTGCTGGCCTACCTCGACCCGAAGGCCGGGCAGGAGTCCGCCGACGCGGTGAACGAAGCGGCGAAGGCGAAGCTGGACAAGAAGCTGACGCTGCTGGAGTCCTCGCCGGCCGAGAACAAGGACTCGGTGAGCGTCAACGCCGAGACGGCGAAGAAGCACGGCCTGACCGCCGAGTCGACCCTCGCCGACCTCAAGGACGTCGCCCCGGACCTGACGATCGGCGGCTCGCCCGAGTTCCAGACCCGGCAGCAGGGCCTCAAGGGCCTCGAATCGGTGTACGGGCTGAAGTTCAAGTCGTTCAAGGCGCTCGACGCGGGCGGTCCGCTGACCCAGTCGGCGCTGACCAAGAACACCGTGCAGGCGGCGGACGTCTTCACCACCGACCCGACCATCATCAAGGAGAAGTTCGTCGTCCTGAAGGACCCGGAGAACCTCTTCGGCTACGCGAACGTCACCCCGCTGGTCGCCAAGGACGGGCTGTCGAAGGAGGGCGCGGCCACGCTCAACGCGGTCTCCGCCAAGCTGGACACCAAGACGCTCCTCGACCTCGACGCCAAGGTCCAGCTCGACAAGAAGGACCCCCTGGACGTGGCCAAGGAGTGGCTCAAGACCGCCGGCCTCGGCTGACGGGACCCGCGCTGGGGGCCGCCGTCACGACGCCGCGGCCCCGGCCGCGGCGTCGATCAGCTGGTCGATCAGGGCGATGAGGACGTCCCGGCTGGAGCTCCGCTCCCGCGCGTCGCACAGCAGCACCTGCACGTGCTCCGGCAGCGCGAGGGCCTCGCGGATCTCCGCGGCCGGGTACGGGTGCCGGCCGTGGAAGCCGTTGACCGCGACGACGAACGGGATGCCCCGCCGCTCGAAGAAGTCGATCGCCGCGAAACTCGACTCCGGCCTGCGCACGTCCACCAGGACCACCGCACCGAGCGCCCCGATCGCCAGGTCGTTCCACATGAACCAGAACCGCTGCTGACCCGGCGTACCGAAGAGGTACAGCACCAGGTCCCGGCCCATCGAGATCCGGCCGAAGTCCAGCGCCACGGTCGTGGCCCGCTTCTCCTCTATGCCCGCCAGGTCGTCGACACCCAGCCCCGCCGCGGTCAGCGGTTCCTCGGTGCGCAGCGGGGCGATCTCGCTGACCGACCCGACCATGGTGGTCTTCCCGACACCGAAACCGCCCGCGATGAGGATCTTCACCGCGTCGGGAGCGCCCGGTGCGGTCGGGCGCGCGGATGCCGTGCGCGTCTCGGCGGCGTGCTCAGAGCCGGCCAAGGCCGTCCCTCACTTTCTGCAGCAGGTCCAGGTCGGGATTGGCGCGGGAGACGAGGTGCGGCGGCCGGGCGGTGATCCGGCCGGCCTCCAGCAGGTCCGAGAGCAGGATGACCACCACGCTCACCGGCAGGTCGAGACGGGCCGCGACCTCCGCCACCGCGACCGGCTCGGCACACAGCCGCAGGATCCGCAGGTGCTCGGGCTGCGGCCGTGCCGCCCGGATCGGCTGCGGATCGACGGCGGTCACCGTCGTGATGAGGGTGAAGTCGGCGCGGCTGGGGCGGGTCCGGCCGCCGGTCAGGGTGAACGGCCGCACGAGCCGGCCCGCCGCGTCGCCTCCGGTCACGTCACTCGCCGGGGCCGGCGGCGGCCCGCGGTGCCGCGCTCAGGTGCTCGCCGATCTTCTTCACCAGCATGTTCATCTGGTACGCCACCACGCCGACGTCGGCGTTCGGCCCGGTGAGCACGACCAGGTGCGCGCCCGGGCCGGCGGAGGTGAGTATCAGGAAGCTGTTGGCCATCTCGATGAGTGCCTGGCGCACCGGCCCGCCCCGGAAGTCCATGCTGACGCCCTTGCTGAGGCTCATCAGGCCGGACGCGGTCGCCGCCAGCCGCTCCGCGTCGTCGCGCAGGAACCCGGTGGACTTGCTGACGACCAGTCCGTCCTCGGAGAGCACCACGGCCTGGTTCACCTCGGCGACCCGCTCCACGAGTCCGGTGAGCAACTGGTCCAGCTCGGTGTGCGTGGCGGGAGAGGGTCGGGTCATCGCGTGTCCTTCGTCGGCGGTCGGCGGTCGGCGGTGGGAGTCGAGGGGGCGGCGGAGGCGGAGGAGGGCACGGGCCCGTCGGTGTCGGTGTCGGTGTCGGTGTCGGTGTCGGTGTCGTTGTAGATGTAGGTGGCCGTGTCCGGGTCCGTCCCCGTGGCGTCCCCGTCGTCGTCGGTCTGGGCCCGCAGCGTGCCGCGCTGGAAACCCGCGAGGGACGAGGCGGCGCGCTCGGCCGTGAAGTCGGCGTAGTCGTCACCGGACGCGCCGTCCGGCCGGCCACCGTGCTCCTCCTCGTCGCGCAACTCGGCGGCGAGGCTGGTCTGCGGCACCCGCCGGGGCAACGGCGCCAGGCCGCCGCGTTCGTCGGCGGTGCCGTCCGGCGAGCCGTCGCGGGGGCCGCCCGGGGCGCCCGCCACGACCGCGGACCGGCTCGGTGGCGTCGGCCGGGACGACCGCAGGGGCCGCTCACCGCCGGCCGGGACCGCTCCCGGCACCGAGTCCGCTCCAAGCACCGAGCCCGCTCCGGGCAGCGGCGAGGACGCGGCGGGCGAGGGAGGCGCGCCGGCCGGGCCGGGTGCGGGAACCTGCGGGAACCCGGCGGCCCGGGGCGCCCCGGCGCCGTCCGCCGCAGGGCCGGAGTCCGTCCGGCCCGCCGCCCCGCGCACCACGACCTCGTGCGGGATCAGCACGATCGCCGTGGTCCCGCCGTACGGGGAGGGGCGCAGCGTGACGGTGATGCCGTGCCGGTGGGCGAGGCGGGCGACGACGAACATGCCGAGCCGCAGGTCGTCGGCGAGCGCCACCACGTCGAACTGGGGAGCCACCGCCAACTGGGCGTTGAACGAGGCGTAGTCCTCCTCCGACAGACCGAGCCCGCGGTCCTCGATCTCGACGGCCAGGCCCTTGGCCACCAGCGCCGCGCGCACCCCGACCGGGTGGGGCGCGGGGGAGTAGGAGGTGGCGTTGTCGATCAGCTCGGCCAGCAGGTGGATCACGTCGGCCACGGCGGGCGGCGCGACGGCGACCTCCTCGTCGGCGTGCAGTTCCACCCGCTGGTACTCGGCGACCTCGCCCACGGCGCTGCGCAGGATGTCCACCACCGACACGGGCTCGCGCCACGTGCGCCGCGGCTGCTCACCGCTGATGATGACGAGGTTCTCCTCGTAGCGTCGCAACTGGCTGGCCGTGGAGTCCAGTTCGTACAGGCCCTTGAGGATGTCGGGGTCCGTGTGCTCGCGCTCCAGGGCGTCCAGCTTGCCGAGCTGCATGTTGACCAGGTTCTGGCTCTGCCGCGCGATGCCCAGGATCACCTTCTGGAAGCCGCGCCGGGTGTCGGCGAGTTCGACGGCGGTGTGCACGGCGGTGCGCTGCGCGGTGTTGAACGCCTGTGCGACCTGCCCGAGTTCGTCCCGCCCGTAGTCCAGCGGCGGCGTCGCCGACTCCACGTCGACCTTCTCGCCCCGCTCCAGGCGGGCCACCACGTCGGGCAGCCGTTCCTGGGCCAGGCTCAGGGTGGCCAGCCGCAGGCCGCGCAGCCGCCGGGACAGCGAGCGCGTGATGCGCCAGGACATGACGATGCAGAGCAGCAGCGCGATCAGTCCGCCCGCGCTGAGGATGCCGGCCTTGATCAGCAGGCCCCGGGCCTCCGCGGCGCTGCGGTCGAGGAGGCCGTCCGTCTGCTGCTGGACGAGCTTGGCGTACTGGGTGGAGATCGCCTCGAAGGCGCTGTTCCAGCGCTGCCGTGCGTCCGGCAGTTCGATCCGTCCGTTCCCGCCCGCGGAACGGGCCTCCAGCACCTGGTCCTCGACGTCCTGCAGGGACTTCCAGTCGGAGCTGGCGAGGATGCGTTCGGTCTGCGTCTTCGCGCTGCCGGTCAGGGAGGGGACGATCTGGTCCTGCACCAGCCAGCGGCGGGTGTGCACCAGCTGGGCGAACCGGGACCACTGCTCCCCGTCCATCCGGTCGGACGGCCAGGCCAGCGTGAGGCGGGCGTCCTCCTGGGAGACCAGCTCGGCGGCGTGCTCCAGGGCGACCAGCGGGCCCGCCTGGGAGGTGAGGTCTCCGTCGTCGACCTGGGAGAGTTCCTGGAAGGCGTGGATCTGCTCGTCGACGATCGAGGTGTACTGGTCGAGTGCCTGCTCGGCGGTGATGTCGCTGGGGTCGTCCACCTGGTTGCGGTAGTACTCCAGGCTGCCCACCGAGCCGAGCACCGAGTACAGCCGGTCCGAGATCCGGTCGGGAGCGCTCTCGATCGCGTCCGACTGGCCCACGAGCTGGGCGACCGCCTCGTCCGCCTTCTTGCGCTGCGCGTCCAGTTCCGCCCGGCCGTCGTCCGGCGAGGCCAGCCAGGCGGCCGACAGACTGCGCTCCTTCTGCAGGGCCAGGGTTGCCTCGGTGCCCATGGCGCCGGTGTCGCGGCTCAGCTCGGTCTGCGCACGCAGCCGCAGACCCTCCGAGAACATCTGGATCGTCGTGACGCCCCACACGGCCGCGAGGGTCACGCCGGGCACCAGGGCCAGGAGGATCAGGGACAGACGTATGGAGCCGAGGCGGCGCCGGGCACCCTTCCTCCGCGTCTCCCGAGTCTTCCGTGTCTTGCGTGCAGACATCGTCGTCCTAGGCGGTCAGTGGGAGAGGGGGAACGGAGGCGGGAGCGTGCCGTCGGCCGCGGTACCCGGTCACCTGGTGCCGCCCGCGGCGAACTTCGCGACCGAGTCGGCGTTGGTGCGGGTCACGAACGCGGGGCCGGTCAGTACGGGGGCCACCCCGCCGCCGCTGACGTTGCCGTTGGTGCGGTACAGCCAGAGCGCGTCGACGGCGAGGTAGCCCTGGAGGTACGGCTGCTGGTCCACCGCGAACTGGACGTCCCCGCGTTTGACGGCGGCGACCAGGTCGTTGTCGAGGTCGAAGGTGGCGACGTGCGCCTTGCTGCCCGCCTCGTCCACCGACTCGACCGCAGAGAGGGCGAACGCCGCGCCGTTCATGACGACTTCGTCGATGCTCGGGTTCTGCCGCAGCCGCGCCGTGACGGCCGCGCCGACCGCCTTCATGTCGGTGCCCTCGACGTAGAGCATCTCGGTCTCGCCCCCGAAGGTCTTCTTCACCCCGGCGCAGCGGGCCTCCAGGGCGACGTTGCCGCGCTCGTGGATGACGCACAGGGCGTGCTTGGCCTTGAGATCGTTCAGCTTGTCGCCGACGGCCCGGCCCGCGACGCTCTCGTCCTGCCCGAAGTACTCCAGGAGCCCCGTGGAACGCCAGGCGTCGATACCGGAGTTGAGGCCGACCACGGGAATCCCGGCCGCCTTGGCCTCGGCGACCACCGCCTTCATCGCCTGCGGTTTGGCCAGGGTCACGGCGATGCCGTCGGCCTTGTCCCGGACGGCGTCCCGCACCAGGTCGGCCTGGTCGGCGGTGTCGGCGTCCCCGGCGTAGGTCAGATCCACGCCGTCCTTGGCGGCCGCCGCCTCGGCACCCTTGCGCACCCGGTCCCAGAAGGCGTCGCCCTCACCGCCGTGGGTGACCATGACGATCTTCATCCGGTCGCCGCCGGGGCCGCCGGCGGCGTCAGCCGCCGAGCCGTCGTCGTCCCCGCCGAGGGCGGAGCAGCCGGCCGCCAGCAGGCAGACGACGGCCGCCAGGGCCGCGGTGCGCAGAGGGCCGGGGGAGTGGGTGGGCGGAGGAGTTGTACTCATGGGGGCGGGGGCACCTCGCTGTGCGGCCGAGCAGGAGGAACGGGACGAGGTGCCCCGGAGCCGCGGGTCGGTGCGCCAACCGGGTGAAACTCGCCTGGCCGGAGCAAACCGTGTGTGACCGCTGGTAGTCAAGTGACCAGCGAACCGCTGTCAGTTGTCGGTGCCGCATCGTGATGATCGGAGCGGCGAAAGCGGGCGGAAGCGGAATCCCGGGCGGTATGCCCGAGGGCGTACGAGGGGTGTGCGGGTGGACGCGCGCGGCAACGTGCGCGGTGGTGGGCGCGGTGCGCACCGGTTCCACGGGGGCTGATCTGATGGGCAGTTAGGCAGTGAGTTATCGTGTACAGGGGGTAAAAACAGGCGGCACGGTCTGTCGAGTTCCAGCCCAGGAGAGTTCAGCCGATGGCGAGGCAGCTACGCGCCGAGCAGACCCGCGCGACGATCATCGGTGCCGCGGCCGACCTGTTCGACCGTCACGGCTACGAGTCGACCAGCCTCAGCGAGATCGTCGCCCACGCCGGGGTCACCAAGGGCGCTCTGTACTTCCACTTCGCGGCGAAGGAAGACCTCGCGCACGCCATCATGGAGATACAGTCCCGCACCTCCCGCCGGCTGGCGCGGGACCTCGACGGGCGGGACTGCTCCTCGCTGGAGGCGCTGATGCGCCTCACGTTCGGGATGGCCCGGCTCTGCGAGGAGGGGCCGGTGCTGCGGGCCGGGCTGCGGCTCGCCACCGCCGGGGTACCGGTGCGCCCGCCGCTGCCGCACCCCTTCACCGAGTGGCGGGAGATCGCCACGTCCCGGCTGCTGAACGCCGTGCGGCAGTCCGACGTGCACCCGGACATAGACGTCGACTCCGTCGCCCACACCCTCGTCTGCTCCGTCGTCGGCACCCGCGTCGTGAGCAGCACCCTCGAACCGGCCGGGCGGCAGCCCCGCCGCCTCGCCGAGATGTGGTACATCCTGATCCGGGGCATGGTCCCGGTGACCCGGCGCGCCCGCTACCTCACCCTCGCCTCCCGCCTGGAACGGGAGACGGGCACGGCCTGACGGCCCGGAACGGGAGACGGGTGCGGTCCGAGCGCGTGAGGCGGGGACGCGTACGGCCCGACCGCCCGGAGCGGGGGATCTGCGGGGCCCGACCGGTACGGTGACACGCATGTCCGACACCCCGTCCGTGCCCGCCCCCGTCGTCCTCGGCAACGAACCCGGGTCCTTCCCGCACGGCGTGCTCGCCGAGCGGCACCCCGCCATCGTGCGGCAGGTGCGGGACGCCTTCCCCCTCGACCCGGAACGGCGCCACGCGCTCGACGCGCTGCTCGCGAGCTGCGCCGACGGCGTGGTCGAGCCGCTGCCCGCCGACGCCGACCCCACCGGCCGGGACCGGGACCGCTGGGCGCGATGGGGGATGGAAGCGTACGCCGGCCGCTCCTGGTACGACGTGCCCTGGCTGTGGGCCGAGAGCCACTTCTACCGCCGGCTGCTCGACGCCGTCGGCTACTTCGGCCCCGGCCCCTGGCAGGGCGTCGACCCCTTCCGGCCCGCCAAGCTCGCCGAACTGGACGCGCCGGAGACGGACGAGGAACTCGCCGCGCTCGACGGCCTCGACGAACTGCCCGCCGACGAGCGGAGCCGGGCCCTGCTGCACGGCTCGCTCTGGGGCAACCGCGCCGACCTCGGCTTCCGCCTCTCCGGCCGGGGCGCCGGCACCGGGCGCGAGACGGAACCACTGGTCGCCGACGACAGCGACACCCTGTGGTCCCTGCTCCCGGCCCCCGGGAGAGGAGCCTCGCGGCAGGACCCGGCCACCCTGTGCCTGGTGGCCGACAACGCGGGCCGCGAACTGGTCCCCGACCTGCTCCTCGTCTCGCACCTCCTCGCCGAGGGCCGGGTGGACCGTGCCGTCCTGCACGTCAAGCCGTATCCGTACTACGTCTCCGACGCCACGCCCACCGACGTGCTCGACGCCCTGCGACGGCTCGTCGCCGCGGGCGGCACGGCCGCCGCGTACGGCGGCCGGCTCTGGACCGCGCTGACCGACGGCCGCGTCACCGTCCGGGCCCACCCCTTCTCGTGCGCCCCGCTGCCGTACGCGGACATGCCCGGCGACCTGCGCGAGGACTTCGCCGCGGCCACCCTCACCGTCCTCAAGGGCGACCTGAACTACCGGCGTCTGGTGGGTGACCGGTGGTGGCCGCCGACCACCTCCTTCGCCGACGTCACCGCCTACTTCCCCGGCCCGGTCGCCGCGCTGCGCACCCTGAAGTCCGACGTCGTCACCGGACTCGACGCGAAGACCGAGGCCGCGCTGGAGGCGAGCGGCGAGCGGCGCTGGCGGACGAGCGGAACGCACGCGCTGATCCAGGTCAGACGCTGAAGGAGTACTGGGGGGAGTGTTGGGGGAGTGCTGAGGGACTACCGCGGGAGAAGTTCCCGCATTTCGGGCTGATTCACGCGATGGTGTGATCATGTGCCGCCCGGTGGATGCTCCCGGAGGGCCGCGGGTAGTGCCCGGCCATGACGCAACAGCCCTTCCAACTCCCGCACTTCTACCTGCCGCATCCCGCGCGGCTCAACCCGCATCTCGACGAGGCCCGCGCCCACTCGACGACGTGGGCGCGCGACATGGGCATGCTGGAGGGCTCCGGGGTCTGGGAGCAGTCCGACCTCGACGCCCACGACTACGGCCTGCTCTGCGCCTACACCCACCCCGACTGCGACGGGCCGGCGCTCTCCCTCATCACCGACTGGTACGTGTGGGTCTTCTTCTTCGACGACCACTTCCTGGAGAAGTACAAACGCAGCCAGGACCGCCTCGCCGGCAAGGCCCACCTCGACCGGCTCCCCCTGTTCATGCCGCTGGACCCGGCAGCCGAGATGCCCGAGCCGGAGAACCCGGTCGAGGCCGGCCTCGCCGACCTGTGGACCCGCACCGTGCCCGCGATGTCGGCCGACTGGCGCCGCCGCTTCGCCGTCGCCACCGAGCACCTGCTCAACGAGTCCATGTGGGAGCTGTCCAACATCAACGAGGGGCGGGTCGCCAACCCCGTCGAGTACATCGAGATGCGCCGCAAGGTCGGCGGCGCCCCCTGGTCGGCCGGGCTCGTGGAGTACGCGACCGCCGAGGTGCCCGCCGCCGTCGCCGGGTCCCGGCCGCTCAGGGTGCTCATGGAGACGTTCTCCGACGCCGTGCACCTGCGCAACGACCTCTTCTCCTACCAGCGGGAGGTCGAGGACGAGGGCGAGCTCAGCAACGGGGTGCTGGTCCTGGAGACCTTCTTCGGCTGCACCACGCAGGAGGCCGCCGAGCTGGTCAACGACGTCCTCACCTCCCGGCTGCACCAGTTCGAGCACACCGCGTTCACCGAAGTGCCCGCCGTGGCCCTGGAGAACGGCCTGACCCCGCCCGAGGCGGCCGCCGTCGCCGCGTACACGAAGGGCCTGCAGGACTGGCAGTCCGGCGGCCACGAATGGCACATGCGCTCCAGCCGCTACATGAACAAGGGCGAGCGTCCGGTGGCGGGCTGGCAGGCGCTGACCGGTCCCGGCACCTCCGCCGCGGACGTCGGCGCGCTGCTCGCCGACGCGGTCGCCCGGCGCGCCCGCTCCTACACCCACGTGCCCTTCCAGAAGGTCGGCCCCGCAGTCATCCCCGACATCCGCATGCCCTACCCGCTGGAGCTGAGCCCCGCCCTGGAGGGCTCCCGGCGGCACCTGTCCGAGTGGTGCCTGCGCATGGGCATCCTCAGCGAGGGCGTCTGGGACGAGGACAAGCTCGAGAGCTGCGACCTGCCCCTGTGCGCCGCGGGCCTCGACCCGGACGCCACCCAGGACCAGCTCGACCTCGCCTCCGGCTGGCTGGCCTTCGGCACCTACGGCGACGACTACTACCCGCTCGTCTACGGCCACCGCCGGGACCTCGCCGCCGCCCGGCTGACCACCGCCCGCCTGTCGGCCTGCATGCCGCTCGACGGCGAGCCGGTCCCGCCGCCCGCCAACGCCATGGAACGCTCCCTGGTCGACCTGTGGGTGCGCACGACGGCCGGTATGACGCCCGAGGAGCGGCGCCCGCTGAAGACGGCCGTCGACACCATGACCGAGTCCTGGGTGTGGGAGCTGTCCAACCAGATCCAGAACCGCGTCCCCGACCCGGTGGACTACCTGGAGATGCGGCGCGCCACCTTCGGCTCCGACCTCACCCTCGGCCTGTGCCGCGCCGGACACGGCCCGGCGGTGCCGCCCGAGGTCTACCGCAGCGGTCCCGTCCGCTCCCTGGAGAACGCGGCGATCGACTACGCCTGCCTGCTCAACGACGTCTTCTCCTACCAGAAGGAGATCGAGTACGAGGGCGAGATCCACAACGCGGTCCTCGTCGTGCAGAACTTCTTCGGCGTCGACTACCCGGCCGCCCTGGGCGTCGTGCAGGACCTGATGAACCAGCGCATGCGCCAGTTCGAGCACGTGGTCGCGCACGAACTGCCCGTCGTGTACGACGACTTCCAGCTCTCCGAGGAGGCACGCGCCGTCATGCACGGCTATGTCACCGACCTGCAGAACTGGATGGCCGGCATCCTCAACTGGCACCGGAGCGTCCCGCGCTACAAGGCCGAGTACCTGGCGGGGCGCACCCACGGCTTCCTCCCGGACCGGATCCCGGCCGCGCCCGTGCCGTTCATGCCGTCCGTGCCGGTCCCCGTGCCGAGGAGCAGCCCGGTTCCGACGCCCTGACCGGCGTTCAGTCTCACTCTTTCGTGGCTCGTCACGCGCCGGTGCGCCGGGTAGAGCACCTCCCGGAGGCGATCCATGGAACAGACAGCGTTGCGTCCCAAGCCGATGCCCGGCCGGGACCCGGGACCAGGCACCGGGCCCGGCACCGCCGGGCCTCCCCGTGCCGGGCGCCGGCGACGCGTGGTCACCCTGCTGCTCGGCGTGCTCGCCGCGAGCGCCCTCGTCCTCACGGGCGTGGGGCTCGGCACGGTGGGCGCCACGGTGATCGGCATGAGCAAGCTGGCCGAACTGCGGCAGCAGGCCGGGGCACCGGGCCCGGGCGGGCCGGGAGCAGGCGCGGGGGGAGCCGGGACGGGGACGGACACGCGGGCCGCCCCGGCGAACCCGTCGGCCGGTGAGCCCGACGGCGCGTCCCCCTCGCCTGCACCGGCCGGCGCGACCCTCGGCGTGGAGGCCGTGGACGACGAGAGGCCCGGGGCCCGGGTGGTGGGCGTCCACGTGCCGGGCCCCGGGTACGCGGCGGGCCTGGTCCGGGGCGACGTACTGCTGGCGGTCGGCACGACCCGCGTCGACTCGGCCGCCGACCTGGCCCGCGCCGTGGCCCGCGCCGAGCCCGGCAAGAAGGTCAAGCTCACCGTGCGCCACCGGAGCGGCGGCTACCAGCAGCTGACGGCCGTACCGGGCGTCGTCACGTGACCGTGCGGAAGTGGCTCGTGAGTCGGCCGGTGTCGTCCAGCACGTGGTAGGCCAGCCCGACCGGAGCGTCCCGGTCCGCGACCTGCTCGCCCTCCCAGGGCAGCCGCAGCGTCCACGTCACCCCGGGGCCCACCACCAGTGGCCGTCCGGCGAACACGGTGGCGGCGGGGGTGTGGGCGTGACCCGTGATCAGCCCGGCCACCGCGGGCCGGCGTTCCAGCAGTGCGGCCAGGCGCTCGGGGCCGCGCAGCCGGCAGGAGTCGGGCAGGGGGTGGTGCAGCGGCGCGGGCGGGTGGTGGAAGGCGAGCAGGGCCGGCAGGCCGTCGTCGAGCCCGTCGAGCGACGCCTCGATCCAGCCGTACGTCTCCTCGTCCAGCTCGCCCTCGTCGCTGCCCGGGACGCTGGAGTCGCACATCAGGACCGCACCGCCGTCGAAGACGTGCAAGCCGTTGACCGGGCCGTCGGCGGCGGGGCGGCCGAGCAGCGCCTTGCGGTAGGGAGCGCGGCTGTCGTGGTTGCCCGGGCAGGTGAGTACGGGAAACGGCGCGGAGCCCTCGCGCAGCCCCAGAACGCGGGCCGCCTCTTCGTACTCCGTCTCCGTGCCGTGGTCCGCGATGTCCCCGGTGACCAGGAGCGCGTCCACCCGCCCCGGCAGCCGCCACAGCCGGTCGCGCACCCGCTCGGCGCGCTCCGTGGCCCGCGGGCTTCCGTCCAGATGCAGATCGCTGATGTGTGCGAGTACGAGCACGGTGTCGGCCTCCTCCGGGCGCCCGGACCGCGACGCCCCCGATGTTAATGCTTGCACGGCATCCAACCATTAGTAGTGAGGACCGGGCAATGCCAATGGGCTCGCGTCGCCCCCGTCCTGGGGGCAGGATGCTGCCCGTGGTCCCTTCACTCTTCCGCCCCGGGAGGCCCGGATGACCGACAGCAGGCCCGCCGCTTCCTTCACCGCCGACGACTACCGGGCCCGCATGGAGCGCGCCGCGCGTGCGGCCGCCGATGCCGGACTGGCCGGGCTGCTGGTGGCCCCCGGCCCCGACCTGGTGTGGCTCACCGGTTACGCGCCGACGGCGGACACCGAGCGGCTCACGCTGCTCGTCCTCGCCCCCGGCCGCGACCCGGTGCTCGTCGTCCCGACGCTTGAGGCCCCCGACGCCGAGAATGCGGCCGGCGCGCCCGCCCTGACCCTGCGCGACTGGACCGACGGCAAGGACCCCTACGCGGCCGCCGCCACCCTCCTCGACGGGTCCGGACGGTTCGGGATCAGCGACAACGCCTGGGCGATGCATCTGCTGGCCCTTCAGCGCATCCTGCCCGGCACGTCCTACGCCTCCCTCACCGAGGCGCTGCCGATGCTCCGCGCGGTCAAGGACACGGCGGAGCTGGAGCTGCTGGCGGCGGCGGGCGCGGCCGCGGACGCCGCCTTCGAGGAGATCCGGAAGGTCCGCTTCGGCGGACGCCGGGAGTCCCAGGTGGCCACCGACCTCGCCGGCCTGCTGCGCCGGTTCGGGCACTCCCGGGTCGACTTCACCATCGTCGCCTCGGGACCCAACGGCGCCAACCCGCACCACGAGGTCGGCGACCGTGTCATCGAGGACGGCGACATGATCGTCCTCGACTTCGGCGGCCTGAAGGACGGCTACGGCTCCGACACCTCCCGCACCGTCCACGTGGGTGAACCCACGGACGAGGAACGCCGGGTGCACGACCTGGTCCGCGAGGCGCAGGAGGCCGGGTTCCGGGCGGTGCGGCCCGGCGCCGCCTGCCAGGACGTCGACCGGGCCGCCCGCGCGGTCATCGCCGACGCCGGGTACGGCGAGTACTTCATCCACCGCACCGGGCACGGCATCGGCGTCACCACGCACGAACCGCCCTACATGATCGAGGGCGAGGAGCAGCCCCTGGTGCCCGGCATGTGCTTCTCCGTCGAGCCCGGCGTCTATCTGCCCGGACGGTTCGGGGTACGCATCGAGGACATCGTCACCGTCACCGGGGACGGTGGCCGGCGGCTCAACGACACCACCCGGGAGATGGTCATGGTCGAGTGACCGGCGACCGACGGACCCTGAACGCCCCGGCAGACCCGGAAGACGACGGCGGACGGCGCGAGATGACCCAGGCACCGACACCCACCGCGGACACCGTCCGCCGACTCGTCCGCTCCCTGCTGGGCGGGAGCACGGACCCCGACGTCCGGCCGGTCACCGACGGCGCCGAACCCGACACCTGGTGGGTCGGCACCCGGCACGTCCTGCGGCTGGCCGGCGACCGGGAGACCGCGGTGCGCACACGCCGCGAACTGCGTCTGCGCGAACTGGTCCGGCCCCACGTGCCGGTCACGCTGCCGGCCAGCGTGGCGCACGGCGAGTGGTCACCGGGCCTCGCCTACACGCTGGACGCGAAGGTGGCCGGCGGTTCGGGCGAGGACCACGACGTGTCCGCCCTGGGCGAGGCGGACCTGGCGGCGCTGCTCACCGGCCTGCGGGAGGTGCCGGTCCGGCAGGCCGAGACGCTCGGGGTGCCGCGGGTGGCCCCGCGCTCCCTGGAGACCCTGCGGCAGTCCGCCGAGCGTGCCGCCCGCCGCCTCGCCCCCGCCGACGAGTTCGACGCCGCGCGCCCGGAGCGGCTGACCCGGGAGGCGGCGGCCCAGCTCGGCGTCCAGCAGGGCGCGGCGGTCCTCGTCCACCACGGGCTGACCGGCGCCCACCTCGTGGTCGGCGCCGACGGCCGGGTGCGCGGGGTCCTCGGCTGGAGCGACGCGGTCCTCGGCGACCCGGCCGAGGACATCGCCGGGCTCGCCCTGTCCGTCGGCTCACCGGCCGCCGTCCGCGCCGCCACCCTCGCCGGTTACGGCGCCCGGCCCTGCCTGCGCGGCCTGTGGCTGGCCCGGTGCGACGCGGTCGTCCACCTCGCGGAGGCCCTCGCGGGCCGCTCCGGCGTACCGCTGCCCCTGCTCAGGACCCGGCTGCGGCACGCCTGGGAACCGATCCTCCTGGAACGCGTGACGGAACTGCGCGACGCCGCCGACGACGACGCCGACCACGGCCGGTCCTGACCGCATCGGTCCTGACGGGCCTTCACTCCTGCACCAGCACCACGCTCGACTCGCCCGGCACGCGCAGTATCCCGTTCGTGCCCGGGCCCTCCACCGGTTCCCACGCCGCGAGCACGCGAGCGGGGCGGTTGCCCAGCGGGATCGCCGCCGGTTCCGTGCCCAGGTTGACCGCCACCCGGATGTCGCCGCGCCGGAAGGCCAGCCAGCGCGCCGCGCCGTCGTACGCCACCCTGGTGTCGGCCAGGTCCGGGTCGGTCAGGTCCGGCTGTTCGGCCCGCAGGGCGATCAGCCGCCGGTACCAGTCCAGTACGCGCGCGTGCGGTTCGCTCTCCGGCTCCGACCAGTCGAGGCAGGAGCGCTCGCGCGTCGCCGGGTCCTGCGGGTCGGGCACGTCCTCCTCCCGCCAGCCGTGCGCGGCGAACTCCCGCCGCCTGCCGCTGCGTACCGCCTCGGCGAGCTGCGGATCCGTGTGGTCGGTGAAGAACTGCCACGGGGTGCCGGCCGCCCACTCCTCGCCCATGAACAGCATCGGCGTGAAAGGTGCCGTCAGGGTCAGCGTGGCCGCGCAGGCGGCCAGACCGGGGGAGACCAGCGAGGCCAGGCGGTCGCCCTGGGCACGGTTGCCGACCTGGTCGTGGGTCTGGCCGTAGCCGGTCAGCCGGTGCGCTGCAACCCGGCCGCGGTCCAGCGCACGGCCGTGCGAGCGGCCCCGGAAACTGGAGTACGTGCCGTCGTGGAAGTACCCCCGGGTCAGCGTCTTGGCGAGCGCCGCCAGCGGATCGCGCGCGAAGTCGGCGTAGTAGCCCTGCGACTCCCCGGTCAGCGCGGCGTGCAGCGCGTGGTGGAAGTCGTCGTTCCACTGCGCGTGGACGCCCAGGCCGCCCTCCGCGCGCGGGGTGATGATCCGCGGGTCGTTCAGGTCGGACTCGGCGATCAGGAAGAGCGGCCGGTCCAGGTCGGCCGCGAGGTCGTCCACGGCGGCCGACAGCTGCTCCAGGAAGTGGCACGCGCGCGTGTCGACCAGCGCGTGCACCGCGTCCAGGCGCAGCCCGTCGATCCGGTAGTCCCGCAGCCACGCCAGCGCGCTGTCCACGAGATACGCCCGCACCTCGTCGGAGCCGGGCGCGTCCAGGTTCACGGCGACGCCCCAGGGCGTGTGATGGGTGTCGGTGAAGTACGGGCCGAAGGCGGGCAGGTAGTTGCCGGACGGGCCCAGGTGGTTGTGCACCACGTCCAGGACCACACCGAGGCCGAGCCCGTGCGCCCGGTCGACGAACCGTTTCAGTGCCTCGGGCCCGCCGTACGGCTCGTGCACCGCCCACAGCGAGACCCCCTCGTACCCCCAGCCGTGCCGTCCGGGAAAGGGGCACAGCGGCATCAGCTCGACGTGCGTGACGCCCAGCCGTACCAGGTGGTCGAGGCGTTCGGCGGCGGCGTCGAGCGTGCCCTCGGGCGTGTACGTCCCCACGTGCAGCTCGTACAGCACACCGCCGGGCAGCGGACGCCCGGCCCACGGGACGCGCCACCCGTACCCGCCGTGGTCGACGACCGCGCTGAGCCCGTCCGGACCGTCCGGCTGGCGGCGCGAGCGCGGGTCCGGCAGTACCGGCCCGTCGTCCACCGCGAATCCGTACCGCGAGCCGTCCCGCGCCTCGGCCTCGCCGCACCACCACCCGGGCCGTTCCGGATCACGCTCCAGCGCGCGCGTGGCGCCGTCGCACTGCAACGTCACTCGGCCGGCCTGCGGTGCCCACACCTCGAACTGCACGGACGGTTCCCCTTCGTCTGCTCACCGTGATGTAGCCGCACTCATGGTCCTGCAAAAGAGATCGTTCCGCTGGGGATTGCCCCGGCTCGCGGCGAGTGTCGTGCCGCACGCGCGCGGGGCGTCCCGCCGTTTTCCCGTTTCCTGGACACCCCGGCCCCGCTGACCGACAATCAGCTGCGTGACGTCGTCCTTCGAGTTCCACACGTACCCCGCCCGGTTGTCGGACGCGGAGCGCGACAAGGCGCTGAGCGTGCTCCGGGACGGCGTTGCCATGGGGCGCCTGTCGCACGACACGTTCATCCGCCGGATGGAGCTGGCGCTCGCCGCCCGCCGCCTGGAGGAGCTGGCCGTGCTCACCGCGGACCTGCACACCGAGGGCCGGCTGTCGCGAATGGTGTTCGGCACCGTCGAGGCGGTGTCCGGGTTCGGTGCCCGGCTCGGCCGGGCGTGGCGGGCCGAGCGGCTGCCCAAGCTGCTGCTGCCCCACCCCGGCGCCGGGCACCCCCTGCGCATAGGGCGCGACCCCGCGAGCGGGCTGCGGCTGAGCCACGAGACGGTCTCCCGGGTGCACGCCGAGCTGAGCCGCCAGGGCGGCATGTGGGTGCTGCGCGACCTGGGATCCACCAACGGCACCACGGTCAACGGGCGCCGGGTCATCGGCGCGGCCGTCGTCCGCGAGGGCGACCAGATCGGCTTCGGCCGGATGGCCTTCCGCCTGGCGGCGAACTGACACGCCCGGATCCTCTTTGCTTTTCGCGGTGTTGACGTACCCCCCAACTCGTGACTGACTGTGCGTACACCGCGCACTCCAGGTGAACCGACGGCCCGCTTCGTGGAGGTGTGCCCTGCCACCCCTCCTGCGCTACCCGACCGTGGACGAGCTGGGGGCCCGGGCCGCCGCGTTCGTCGCCCGGCATCCCCGGCACGCCCGGCTGCGCCGTGTCGGCACCTCCCGCGCGGGAGACCCGCTGCTGCTGCTCTCCGTCGGCCACGGCAGCCGGCAGGTCCTCGTCGTCGCCGGACCGCACGCGAACGAACCCGTGGGCGGCGCCACCGCCCTGCGGCTGGCCGAGCGGGCCGTGGCAGACCCCCGGCTCACCGAGGGCGCCGACGCCACCTGGAACCTGCTGCTGTGCGTCGACCCCGACGGGCTGCGCCGCAACGAGGGCTGGCTGACCGGCCCCTACACCCTCGGCCGCTACGCGCGGAACTTCTTCCGGCCCGGCTTCCTGGAACAGCCCGAGTGGCTGCCCGACGGCCCGGACCGCGCCACGCTGCCGGAGACCCGCACCCTGCTGGCGCTCCAGGAGGAGCTGCGCCCCTTCCTGCAGTGCTCCCTGCACGGCGTGGACGTCGGCGGCGGCTTCGTCGAGCTGACCCACGACCTGCCGGGCCTCGCCCAACGCGTCTCCCACACCGCCGCCCGGCTCGGCATACCCCGCGAACTCGGCGCCTACGACACCCTGTACTGGCCCGACCTCGGACCCGCCGTCTACCGCATCCCGCCGCCCCGCCGCGGCGACTTCACCGCCGCCATCACCGAGGCCGCCGTCGACTCGACCTGGTGCCACCCGCGCCGCTACGGCACCGTCACCGCGGTCGTCGAGGCACCCATGTGGGGCGTGGCGGGTGTGGCGGACGGCTCGCCCCCGGCCGACCGCGACACCGTGCTGCGCACCGTGAGCCGCACCCTGCGCCACGACACCCGGCGCCTGCACCGCGTCCTCGCCCGCCTGCGGCCCCACCTCGCCACCGTGCCCGAGGCCGCCCACCTGCTCGCACCGGTCGACGACTACCTGCTGGTCTGCCCCCGGCTCGCCGACGCCTGGGACCCCGACACCGACGACGGGACCGGCCGCTCACTGCCGCCGATGAACACGTCCCACCTCGTCGCGCTGCGGCTGGCCGGGAGGCGCCTGTCCCTGCGGACCGCGGGACTGCTGCACCAGCTGGTCACCCGCACCGGGGGCGATCCGGCAGGGGTCCTGCCCGAGCTGGACCGGCTCGTGGACGAGGGCTGCGCCGACTACCGCGACGGCTGCGCGGCGCACTGGATACCGGTCGGACGCCAGGTGGAGTACCAGACCCGGGTCGTACTGGCCGCGTTCGAACTGGCCGGGCGGCGCTCCGGCGCGGGCTCCCGCTCGGGCGAGCCCGGCCGGGGGGCCGAGGCCACGGTGCCGGTGCACCGGGACTGACACCCGCGGCCCCGCCCCGCCTCCACCGCTACCCGGCCGCCGTGTCCACCCGCTCCAGCAGCGCCACCGGCGTGTCCGCGAAGAGGTCCTCCACGCGCGCGTGCCCCGCGAACTCGCGCCCCGGCGCCAGCGCGTCCGCCCACCGGCCCGGCGGCAGCGGCAGCGTCGTACCGCGCCAGCCACCCGCCTCCGCAAGCCGCAGCGACAGCCGGGTCACGGCCGTCACGGTCTCACCGGAGCGGACGAACGCCACGCAGTGCGCCGCCGCCGGGCCCTCGGCGGGCAGCGGCTCGTACGTCGCCGTGCCACCGAAGGCACCGGGCCGCCGCGCCCGCAGCGCCAGCGCCGCCCGGGTCACCGCCGCCTTCTCCCCCCGCTCCCCGGCGCCCCCGGCCGCGCCCTGCGCCCCGGCGGCGGGGAAGTCCACCGCGCGGCGGTTGTCCGGGTCCACCAGCGCCAGGTACTCGTGCTCGGTGCCCTGGTAGAGGTCCGGCACGCCCGGCATCGTCAGATGGACCAGGGCGGTGCCGAGGACGTTGGCCCGGACGTGCGGTTCGAGCGCCTTGCGCAGGGCGGCCACCCGTTCGCCCGGCGCGCCGCACGGTCCCGACGCCACGAACCGGGCCACCGCCTCCTCGTAGGAGGGGTCCTGCTCCGTCCAGCTGGTGTGCGTGCCCGCCTCGCGCACATGCTTCAGCAGCGCCTCCCGCACCCGCTCCTCGTCCGCCGGGCCCAGCCCGAACACCGTCTGCCAGGCCGCCCACGCCGCCTGGCCGTCCGGCAGGCCCGCACCCGCCCGGGTGACCTCCGTGAGGACGTACGCCCACCGCGCGGGGCACTCGGTGAGCACCGCGAGCGCGGCGCGCACGTCGGCGCTGCGTTTGGTGTCGTGGGTCGAGACGACCGTGCCCGTCGCGGGCCAGTCGCGCTGCACGCGCGCGCAGTACTCGTGGAACTCCCGCACGGACACGGCCGGACGGCCGGGGGTGCCGCCCACCTCGGTCGCCGACAGCAGCGGCACGTAGCGGTAGAAGGCCGTGTCCTCGACGGACTTGGCACGCAGCGCCGACGCGGTCTGCGCGAACCGGGTCCGGAACTCCACGTGATCGGGACCGTCCCCGTACCGCCCCAGCACCAGGTCCCGTACGACGTCCACCGCGCCGGCCTCCTCGGGCACCGCGAAGGCGAGCCGTGCCTCGGCCGCCGCCTCCTCGGTGACGACCGTCGCCGCGTCCACCGACGCGTAGGGCCGGTACACCTCCATACGGACCAGTAGTTCCCGCAGCGCCGTGCGCAGCGCCCAGGGCGCCCGGTCGCGCAGTGTGACGTCGGGCGCGGTGACGCACAGACGGTGCGCCACCCGGGTCAGCCGGTCCGTCTCTGCGGCCAGTTCGTGCGCGAGCACCTCGTACGCCGCGCTCCGCACCGTCGCCGCCCAGTCCCCGCCCCGGTCCGCCGGCGGGGCGGCGAACCCGCGGTACCGTTCGAGCAGTTGCCCGTACCCCTCGGGGTCCGTGAAGAGCCCGTCGACGTGCCGCAGGGCGTCGTACCCGGTGGTGCCGGCGACGGGCCAGGCGGCGGGCAGCCGCTCGCCGTCCGCGAGGATCTTCTCCACCACCGTCCACCGGCCGCCACTGGCCTCGTGCAGCCGCTCCAGGTACGCGTCGGGGTCGGCGAGGCCGTCGGGGTGGTCGACGCGCAGTCCGTGGATCACGCCCTCGCGCAGCAGCCGCAGGACCGTGCCGTGGGTGGCGTCGAACACCTCCGGGTCCTCCACGCGGACGCCGATCAGCTCGGAGATGCTGAAGAAGCGCCGGTAGTTCAGTTCCGTCCGGGCCAGCCGCCACCACACCGGGCGGTACCACTGCGCGTCCAGCAGCCGTGGCAGCGGCAGGTCCGCGGTGCCCTCCCGCAGCGGGAAGGCGTGCTCGTGGTAGCGCAGCACGTCGCCGTCGACCCGGAGGTCGCCCAGCACCTCGCCGACCGGGGCGCCCAGCACCGGCAGCAGCAGCCGGCCGCCCTGTGCCCGCCAGTCGATGTCGAACCACCGCGCGTACGGCGACTCGGGCCCCTCGCGCAGCACCTCCCACAGGGCGCGGTTGTGGCGCGGCGACATCGCCATGTGGTTGGGCACGATGTCCACCACCAGACCCAGACCGTGCTCCCGCGCGGTGCGCGACAGCGCCCTCAGCCCCTCCTCGCCGCCCAGCTCGGCGCGCACGCGTGCGTGGTCGACGACGTCGTACCCGTGCCGCGAGCCCGGGACCGCCTCCAGGACGGGGGACAGGTGCAGGTGCGACACGCCGAGCGAGGCCAGATACGGCACGGCCGCCGCGGCGGCACCGAAGGGAAAGTCCGGCTGGAGCTGGAGCCGGTAGGTGGCCGAGGGGACGGGGGCGGGGGGAGTGACGGCGGAGGCGGGAGAGGCCGGGGACGGCACCGGGTCGGGTCGCTCAGGTGTCATGGAACCCTACGTACCCGCCCCGCTGCCTTTCCTGTCACCGGCCCCCTGCACGGGTGCAGGGGGCCGGTGCGGGTCCGGGGCCGGGTCCGGGCCCCTACACGGGTCGCTGCAGCACCGTCAGGCTCCGGTCCAGCAGGGTCAGCCGGTCCCCGGCCTGCACCTTCGGGCCCGTGCCCGCGGGCACCCCCTCCGTCAGCGCGGTGTCGACGACCACCTCCCACTGCCGGCCGTGGTCGACCGGCACCACGAAGTCGAGCGGCTTCGGCGAGGCGTTGAACATCAGCAGGAACGAGTCGTCGGCGATGCGCTCCCCGCGGGTGCCGGGCTCGGAGATCGCGTTGCCGTTCAGGAACACGGTGAGCGCCGAGGCCCGCGCCGAGTTCCAGTCCCGCTGGGTCATCTCCGCGCCCTCCGGGGTGAACCAGGCGATGTCCGACAGCTCGTCGTGCGTGCCCTGCACGGGACGCCCGTGGAAGAAGCGGCGCCTGCGCAGGACCGGGTGGTCCTTGCGCAGCCACACCATCGCGCGGGTGAAACGCAGCAGGTCGTGGTCGTCGGGCCACGCCACCCACGCCAGCTCGTTGTCCTGGCAGTAGGCGTTGTTGTTGCCGTGCTGGGTGCGGGCGAACTCGTCGCCGTGGCTGATCATCGGGACACCCTGCGAGAGCAGCAGGGTCGCCGTGAAGTTGCGCATCTGCCGCGCCCGCAGCTCCAGCACCGCCGGGTCGTCGGTGTCGCCCTCGACGCCGCAGTTCCAGGAGCGGTTGTGGCTCTCGCCGTCCCGGTTGTCCTCGCCGTTGGCGTGGTTGTGCTTGTCGTTGTAGGCCACCATGTCGTGCAGGGTGAAGCCGTCGTGGCAGGTCACGAAGTTGATCGAGGCCAGTGGACGGCGCCCGTCGTCCTGGTAGAGGTCGGACGACCCGGTCAGCCGGGAGGCGAACTCCGCCAGGGTGCGCGGCTCGCCGCGCCACAGGTCCCGCACCGTGTCCCGGTACTTGCCGTTCCACTCGGTCCACAGCGGCGGGAAGTTGCCCACCTGGTAGCCGCCCTCGCCCACGTCCCACGGCTCGGCGATCAGCTTCACCTGCGAGACCACCGGGTCCTGCTGCACCAGGTCGAAGAACGACGACAGCCGGTCCACCTCGTGGAACTGCCGGGCCAGGGTGGCCGCGAGGTCGAAACGGAACCCGTCGACGTGCATCTCGGTGACCCAGTACCGCAATGAGTCCATGATCATCTGGAGTACGTGCGGGGAGCGCATGAGCAGCGAGTTGCCGGTCCCCGTGGTGTCCGTGTAGTAGCGGGGGTCGTCGGCCAGCCGGTAGTACGAGGGGTTGTCGAGGCCCTTGAAGGACAGCGTGGGGCCCAGGTGGTTGCCCTCGGCCGTGTGGTTGTAGACGACGTCCAGGATCACCTCGATCCCCGCCTCGTGCAGCGCCTTGACCGCCGACTTGAACTCCAGCACCTGCTGGCCGCGGTCGCCCCAGGAGGCGTACGCGTTGTGCGGGGCGAAGAAGCCGACCGTGTTGTAGCCCCAGTAGTTGTTCAGGCCCATGTCCACCAGGCGGTGGTCGTTGACGAACTGATGGACCGGCATCAGCTCCAGCGCGGTCACCCCGAGCCCCGTGAGGTGCTCGATGAGCGCCGGGTGCGCGAGGGCCGCGTAGGTGCCGCGCAGCTCCTCCGGCAGGCCTGGGTGGCGCATGGTCAGGCCCTTCACGTGGGCCTCGTAGATCACCGTGTGGTGGTACTCCGTCCGGGGGCGGCGGTCGTCGCCCCAGTCGAAGTACGGGTTGACCACGACCGACGTCATCGTGTGCGGGGCCGAGTCGAGGTCGTTGCGCCGTTCGGGTGCGCCGAAGTGGTAGCCGTACACCTCCTCGCCCCACTGGACCGCCCCACTGATCGCACGCGCGTACGGATCGAGGAGCAGCTTGGCGCTGTTGCAGCGCAGCCCGCGCTCCGGGGCGTACGGGCCGTGCACGCGGTATCCGTACCGCTGCCCCGGCATCACCCCCGGCACGTACGCGTGCCGCACGAAGGCGTCGCTCTCCCGCAGCTCGATCGCCGTCTCCGAGCCGTCGTCGTGCAGCAGACACAGCTCTACTCGGTCGGCGGCCTCCGTGAAGACCGCGAAGTTGGTGCCGGCGCCGTCGTACGTGGCACCCAGTGGATACGCCTCTCCAGGCCAGACCTGCATGAACACGACTCTTTCAGGTGTGGGGCGCCGGTGCGGACGCCTTGGCTCCGAGTCCCCCGGAAGTCTCCCCGAAAGTGAGGTGACCACCTAGCACGTACGTCCTCCTACCCACCCGTGGGCGTTCTGCTCCGTCCGGGTTCGGGCGGGTGCCCGGCCCCCTGTGCCGTACCCCGCCCACGTCACCGCTATGAATCCGCTCACTCCCCGGTGTGAGCACGAGGAGAACACGCCTGTGGATCAAGGAGGTTGGTGAAAACCGGCCCGTCCATCGGGCTGCACCGCGGACCGCGGGCGGAGTACCCTTCCTTGATCGTTGGGACGGGGTGTCCCCGGCAGTGACCGGGGGAGCGGAAGGCGGTACTCGGGTGGGCTCGGGAGGGCTGGAGCTGCCTCCTGGTGACGAGGGTCATCAGGGGGACTCCACGGACGTCCCGCCCGGTGCGGTGTCCCTGGCGCGGCCGATGAACGCGGGCGCGATCGGTCCGGAGCTGGACTGGGACGCCGACGCCTGGCACGAGGTGCGCACCCGTGCGCAGCGGGCCGGCCGGGCCTACATATGGCTGAACCTCGTCGAGCAGCGGCTGCGCGCGGTCGTGGCCGCCGTCCTGCGGCCGGTCTACGAACCGGTCCACGGCGACGACTGGGTGGTCGCCGCCGCCGGACCCGCCGGCCAGGAGTGGGTGCAGCGCGCGGTCGCGGTGCGCGAGGTCAGCCGCCGCAAGGGCTACCTGCTCGACCCGGCCGACGACAACGTCCTCAGTTTCCTCACCCTGCCCCAGCTGCGCGAGCTGATGGTGCAGCACTGGCCCTGCTTCGAGCCGTACGTGGACGAGCGCCGCGACGTCGAACTGGCCCTGGACGAGCTGGAGGTCACCCGCAACGTCGTCTCCCGCAACCGGGCCCTGTCCGAGGCGGTCCTGAACCAGGCCGAACGGGCCTCGGCGCGGCTGCTCGAAGTGCTCGGCGCGGGCAGCGACGTGCCGTCCGCGCGCCGGCTCCCGGTGGACGCGGTGGAGGACCTGGTCGGGGACCGCTACGCCGACGTGGTCGCCGTGCACTCCGACCGGGTGCGGCTGCTGCGCCAGTTCCCCGCCGAGGACCTGTTCGGCAGCGCCCGCCGGGTGGACGCCCTCGGCATCGGCCTCAACCTGCTCGTGCAGAACTTCTCCGGCCGCCGCCTGCTGCGGATGGCCGAGGCCGGCGGCCGGGTGCGGCTGCTCTTCCTGAACCCGGCCTCCAGCGCCATCAAACGCCGCGAGCGCGAACTGGGCATCAAGCGGGGCGAGCTGAGCCGCGCCGTGGAGATGAACATCCTGCACATGCGGAGGGTGCGGGCCCGGCTGCGGGACCCGGGCGCCTTCGAGATCCAGGTCTTCGACGAGACGCCCCGCTTCACGGCCTACCTCGTCGACGGGGACGGCGCCGACGGCATCGCGGTCGTGCAGTCCTACCTGCGCCGCACGCGGGGCATGGAGGCACCGGTCCTGGTCCTGCGCAACGGGCGCAACGGGGCAAAGGTCGTGAAGTCGGACCGGGTCGACGAGGGCGGACTCTTCCCCACCTACCGTGAGGAATTCGAGCTGATGTGGGCGGATTCCAGGCCGGTGTCGTGACGGCGGGCCCGGCGTCGGCGCGGGAGTAAGCGGAATGCGATCCTCTGATTGTCAGTGGTCCGTGGGAAGGTGAAGACCACTGGGGGAAAGCACCACCAAGAAGGGGGACCGCCCATGGGCTGGCACCGGGAGCTGCTGATCGGCTTCGACCTGGAGACGACGGGCACCGATCCGCACGAGGCGCGCATCGTCACGGGGGCCGTGATCGAGGTCAGGGGCTCGGAGCCGCTCGGCAGGCGGGAGTGGCTGGCCGACCCCGGCGTGGAGATCCCGGCGGACGCGGTCGCCGTCCACGGCATCAGCAACGAACGCGCGGCCGGTGAGGGCCGCCCCGCCGACCAGGTCGCGGACGCCATCGCCGGCGTCCTCACGGACCACTGGAAGGCCGGCGTCCCGGTCGTCGCCTACAACGCGGCCTTCGACCTCACCCTGCTCTCCGCCGAGCTGCGGCGCCACGGACTGCCGTCCCTGCGCGAGCGCCTGGGCGGCCTGGATCCCGCCCCGGTCATCGACCCGTACACCATCGACCGTTCCGTCGACCGCTACCGCAGGGGCAAGCGCAATCTGGAAGCGGTCTGCCGGGAGTACGGCGTTCCGCTCGACGCCGCCCACGACGCCACGGCCGACGCCCTCGCCGCCGCCCGGCTGGCCTGCGCGATAGCCGGCCGCCACCCCAAGGTCGCGGCCCTCGGCCCGGCGGACCTGCACCGCCGCCAGATCGAGTGGTACGCCGAGTGGGCGGCGGACTTCCAGAACTTCCTGCGCCGCAAGGGCGACGCCACGGCCGTCGTCGACGGGGCCTGGCCGCTGAGGGAGTCGGCCGGGGAGCCGGCCGACCAGCGGGTCTGACCCGGGCCGTCACCCGCCCGGCGCCATCGCACGCCCCCGGGTCAGAAGGGGTACCAGCGCACCTCGGGGTCCTCGTCCCGCAGCGACGCCACCCTGCGTTCGAACTCGGCCAGCGCCTTCGGGTTGCTCGGCGCGTGCTGGGCCACCCACGCACAGCTGGCGGTCTCCCGGGCGCCGCGCAGCACGGCACAGCCGTCCCATTCGCGCACGTCCCAGCCGTAGGTCGCGGTGAAGGCGTCGTAGGCCTCGGCGGGCAGCCCGTAGCGGTCCCGGCTCAGCGCCATCACCACGAGGTCGTGCTCGCGAAGGTCGGCGGAGAAGGTCTCCAGGTCGATCAGGACCGGCCCGTCGGGGCCGACGTGCACGTTGCGGGGCAGCGCGTCCCCGTGGACGGGCCCCGGCGTCAGGTGCGGGGTGAGCGCGGCGGCGGCCGACGCGAAGCCGTCCCTGCGCTCGCGCAGATACGCCGCGTCCGCCGGGTCGATCACGTCGCCCGCCAGGCGCAGCCAGCGTTCCACACCGCCCAGCAGCTCGCGGGGCGGCAGGCAGAAGGAGGAGGGGAGGGGGAGTTCGTGGACCAGCCGGAGCAGTGCGGCCACGTCCCGCGGCTCGGTGGGCCGCACGGGGTCGGGCAGCCGCCGCCACACGGTCACCGGGTGCCCGTCGACGGTCAGCGGGTCCGGGGCGGCCGCCCGTACCGCCGGCACGCCCGCCTCCTCCAGCCAGAGGGCGACGGCCAGTTCCCGGCGGGCCCGCGCGAGGAGTTCGGCGTCGCGGCCCACCTTGACCGCCAGGTCGCCGGCGGCGAACACCGCGTTCTCGCCGAGGGCCAGCAGCCGCGCCTCCGACGCCGGGCCGGGCAGTACGTCCGCCGCGGCCAGCACCTCCCGCGCCCGTGCCTCGTCCATCGTCTCGCGCCTCCGTGCCTTCGGTGTGCACCGCGTACCCTGCGGCTCTGCGTGCTCTGTGTTCTCGCCGTTCGTCGGTCAGTGTCGCATTCGCACAGGTGGGAGCGTGTACACGGGCTCTTGACGGGACGCGGTCACTTCACGACCATGACCTGGCCCGTCCGAGCCGTGCAAAGGGGTTGATTACGTGACATTGGTGGCCGAGCCGAGAAGACCGGCGCGCCGTGCGCCCGGCACGGACCGTCCGCGGGGCGGGCCGGACCACGGCGCCTGGTTCCTGGTGCTGCCCGCGCTGATCCCGATTCTGGTCCTCAGCGTCGGACCGCTGCTCTACGGCATCCTGCTGGCGTTCACCGACGCCCAGTCGGGCCGCACGGAGCCCACCGAGTGGATCGGCGCCCTGAACTTCCGGGACCTGCTGCACGACACGCTGTTCTGGGAGTCGTTCCGGATCGGCCTGGTGTGGGCCGTCGGGGTGACGGTCCCGCAGTTCCTGCTCGCGCTCGGTCTCGCCCTGCTGCTCAACCAGAACCTCAGGCTGCGCTGGCTGGCCCGCGCCCTCGCGATCATCCCCTGGGCGATGCCCGAGGTCGTCGTCGGCATCATGTGGCGGCTGGTCTACAACACCGACGCGGGCATCCTCAACGAGACCCTGCGCGACCTCGGCCTCGGCGACGGCCACGACTGGCTCAGCGGACTCGGCACCGCGCTGCCCGCCGTCATCGTCGTCGGCGTCTGGGCCGGCATGCCGCAGACCACGGTCGCCCTGCTCGCCGGACTGCAGAACACCCCGCGCGAGCTGCACGAGGCGGCCGCGGTGGACGGCGCCGGAGCCTGGCGCCGCTTCCGCACGGTCACCTGGCCCGCACTCAGACCCGTAGCGCTCGCCATCACCGCGCTCAACCTCATCTGGAACTTCAACTCCTTCGCCCTGGTCTACGTGCTGACCAACGGCGGGCCCGGCGGCCGCACCCGGCTGCCCATGCTCTTCGCCTACGAAGAGGCTTTCCGCTACGGGCAGTTCGGCTATGCGGCGGCCATGGGCTGCGTCATGGTCGCCGTGATCTCGATCCTGCTGGCCGTCTTCCTCGTCGGCCGGCTCCGCGGCGCGGACAAGGGAGGTGACGAGGCGTGAGGACCTCGACCGCGGCCCGCACGGGCCAGTACGCGGCACTGCTCGGGTATCTGGTCTTCCTGGCCTTCCCGTTCCTCTGGCTCATCTCCATCGCCTTCAAACCGCCGCGCGAGCTGGCCAGTCTGCACCCCACCTGGATCCCGAAGGACCCCACCCTCGACAACTTCCGGCAGGCCTTCGACGAGCAGCCGCTGCTGCACGCCGGGCTCAACTCCCTGCTCGCCGCCCTCGGCGCCGCCGTGATCGCGGTGCTGATCGCGACCCCGATGGCATACGTCATGGCCCGCAGGCGCGGCCGGCTCACCAAGGCGGCCACCGGGTGGGTCGTGGTCAGCCAGGCCTTCCCCTTCGTCCTGCTGATCATCCCGCTGTTCCTGGTCCTCAAGAACCTCGGCCTGATCAACTCCGTGCCCGGCCTGGTGATGGTGTACGTCGTCTGGTCCCTGCCGTTCGCGCTGTGGATGCTCGCCGGATACGTCCGCGCCGTGCCGCGCGAGCTGGAGGAGGCGGCCGCCGTCGACGGCGCCGGGCGGCTGCGGACCCTGGTCTCGGTGACCGCGCCGCTGCTCGCCCCGGGGATCGTGGCGACGGCCCTGTTCGCGTTCATCACCGCGTGGAACGAGTTCTTCTTCGCGCTGGTGCTGCTGAAGACACCGGAGAAACAGACCCTGCCCGTGATCCTCACCCACTTCATCGGCGCCGAGGGCGTCGCCGACCTCGGACCGCTCGCCGCGGCGGCCTTCCTCGCCACGCTGCCCTCGCTGCTGGTCTTCGCCCTCATCCAGAGGCGGATCACGGGCGGCATGCTCGCCGGGGCGGTGAAGAGCTGATGCGCACGCGTACTTCGAGGATCACGGCCCTGTTCCTCTCCGCTGTCCTGCTGCTCGCGGGCTGCTCGGGTGGCGGCGACGGGGCGGACGGCGGCCGGATCACCCTCCGCTTCCAGTCCCTGGCCTGGCAGGACGAGTCGGTGAAGGCCAACAAGGACCTGGTGCGGGAGTGGAACGCCACCCACCCGGACGTGCGCGTCGAGTACGTCCAGGGCAGCTGGGACAGCGTCCACGACCAGCTGCTCACCTCCTTCGAGGGCGGCGAGGCGCCCGACATCATCCACGACGCCTCCGACGACCTCGCCGACTTCGCCTACGGCGGCTACCTCGCCGACCTCACCGAGCTGCTGCCCGCGCGGCTGAAGTCGGACATACCTCGCCACAGCTGGGAGACGGTCGCCTTCGGCGACGGCGTCTACGGCGTGCCGTTCCTCCAGGAGCCGCGGGTGCTGATCGCCAACGCGGCCCTGCTGAAGAAGTCCGGCGTCCGGATCCCGACACCCGGACACCCCTGGACCTGGGCGGAGTTCCGGCAGGTGACGAAGGAGCTGAGCGGCGACGGCAAGTACGGGGTGGCCTGGCCGCTCAAGGAGCCCGTCTCCGCCACGCTCAACCTCTCCCTGTCCAGCGGCGGCCGGCTCTTCCACCGCGGCGCCGACGGCAAGGTGACCGTCCGCTTCGAGGAGGGCGACCAGGTGGTGCCGCGCACCATCCACGACCAGGTCGGCACCGACCGCAGCGCCTCGCCCACCACCCTGGGCAGCGGCGGCTCCGACACGCTGCCCGGCTTCTTCGCGGGCAAGTACGCGATGGTGCCGCTCGGCTTCTCCTACCGCCAGCAGATCGAGCAGCAGGCGCCCGAGGGCTTCGACTGGCAGGTGCTGCCCGCCCCCGCCGGTGCCGACGGGCTCGCCCAGGGAGTGAGCCCGCAGACCCTGTCGGTCGCCGAGGACAGCCCGCACAAGAAGGAGGCCGCCGCGTTCGTCGACTTCCTCCTCCAGCCGGACAACATGGTGCGCCTCGCGCTCGGCGACTGGATGCTGCCCACCGGTGAGCAGGCCCTCGAGGACCCCGCCCTGCACACGGCCGAGCGGGGCTGGGCCACGGGCACCGCGCTCGCCGGGCACCTGCGCTCCGCGCCCGCGCAGTCCGTGCGGGGCTACGCCGAGTGGAAGGACAAGGTGGCGACACCGGCGCTCCAGGAGTACTACAGCGGGGCGATCGGCATGGACGAACTGCGCCACAGACTGGAGGACGACGGCAACCTCGTACTCGCCCGTTACCAGCGCTGACGCCCCCGCGGAAGGCCCCGGGGGCGGGCCTTCCGCGGCGGCCGGGCGAAAACCCGTTGCCCGCCCGGCACGCGCCCGCCTAGCGTCGCCTCCGTGGCAGCTTTCAACGCGATCAACAACTCCGGTCTCGGCCGGGGCTGCGCGTACTCCATCAGGATGCGTCGTGGCCCCGGAGCCCTGACCGGCCCGGGGTCCCCCCGCCGCTGACGCGTCCGACGCGTCCGACGCGCACCACGCACGCGCGGCGGGGCTGAGCCTCCGCGTTCCCTTTTGCCTTCGTCTTCCGGTCAGGGCCTTCGGCTGCCCTTTTCCCCTCCTGTCACGGAAGACAAGGACCAGAGGCCATGGCCCGCCCCGCCCAGCGTGCCCGCACGCTCTCGCAGAACTTCCTCGCCGACCGCGCCACCGCCGAACGGGTCGCGCGGCTCGCCGCCCCCGACCGGGGGCGCCCGCCCCTCGTGCTCGAAGTGGGGGCCGGCAAGGGCGCCCTCACCGAGCCGCTCGCCCGCCGCAGCCGCGAGCTGCACGCCTACGAGATCGACTCCCGGCTCGTCCCCGGACTCCGTGCCCGGTTCGCGCGCAGCCCGCACGTCCGCGTCGTCCCCGGCGACTTCCTCGCCGCCCGGCCCCCGGGCGGGGCCTTCGCGGTCGCCGGGAACGTGCCCTTCTCGCGCACGGCCGACATCGTCGACTGGTGCCTGACCGCACCCGGCCTCACCGACGCCACCCTCATCACCCAGCTCGAGTACGCCCGCAGACGCACCGGAGACTACGGCCGCTGGACCCTGCTCACGGTCCTGACCTGGCCGCGCCACGAATGGCGGCTGGCGGGCAGGGTGGGCCGCCTCCGCTTCCGGCCGGCGCCGCGCGTCGACGCCGGCATCCTCCGCATCGAACGCCGCCCCGCCCCGCTGCTCACCGCCGCCGGCCGCCGCGGCTGGGCGGACCTGGTCGAGCTGGGCTTCTCGGGCGTCGGCGGTTCGCTGCACGCGTCCCTGCGCCGTGCTCACCCCCGGCGCCGGGTGGACGCGGCGTTCCGGGCCGCGCGGCTCGATCCCGGCGTGCTCGTCGGCGAGGTCGCGCCCGAGCGGTGGCTGCGGCTGCACGAGGAGCTGGCGGCATGAAGGGAAAAGAGTTGCACGAGACGTCTCGTCTCGCGTACGGTGCGGACATGACCAGTCCCGCGCACATCGCCATGTTCTCCATCGCCGCCCACGGCCACGTGAACCCCAGCCTGGAGGTGATCCGCGAGCTCGTGGCGCGGGGGCACCGGGTGACGTACGCGATCCCGCCCCTCCTCGCGGACAAGGTCGCCGAGACGGGCGCCGAACCCAAGCTCTGGAACAGCACGCTGCCCGGCCCCGACGCCGACCCGGAGGCGTGGGGGAGCACCCTCCTGGACAACGTCGAGCCCTTCCTCGACGACGCGATCCAGTCGCTCCCGCAGCTCGCCGAGGCCTACGAGGGGGACGAGCCGGACCTGATCCTGCACGACATCGCCTCCTACACCGCCCGCGTCCTCGGCCGCCGCTGGCAGGTGCCCGCGGTCTCCCTGTCGCCGTGCATGGTCGCCTGGGAGGGCTATGAGCAGGAGGTCGCCGAGCCGATGTGGGAGGAGCCGCTGAAGACCGAGCGCGGGCAGGCGTACTACGCCCGCTTCCACGCCTGGCTGGAGGAGAACGGGATCACCGACCACCCCGACCCGTTCCTCGGCCGCCCCGCCCGCTCCCTGGTGCTGATCCCCAAGGCGCTCCAGCCCAACGCCGAGAGGGTCGACGAGAAGGCGTACACCTTCGTCGGCGCCTGCCAGGGGGACCGCACCGCCGAGGGCGACTGGACGCGTCCCGAGGGCGCTGAGAAGGTCGTCCTCGTGTCCCTCGGGTCGGCCTTCACCAAGCAGCCCGCGTTCTACCGGGAGTGCGTCAGGGCCTTCGGCGAGCTGCCCGGCTGGCACACCGTGCTCCAGGTCGGCCGGCACGTCGACCCCGCCGAGCTGGGAGACGTACCGGACAACGTGGAAGTGCGCACCTGGGTGCCGCAGTTGGCGATCCTCCAGCAGGCCGACCTGTTCGTCACCCACGCGGGCGCGGGCGGCAGCCAGGAGGGCCTGGCGACCGCCACCCCGATGATCGCCGTACCGCAGGCCGCGGACCAGTTCGGCAACGCCGAGATGCTCCGGGGCCTGGGCGTCGCCCGTACGCTTCCGACCGAGGAGGCCACCGCCGAGGCGCTGCGCACCGCCGCCCTCGCCCTGGTCGGCGATCCGGAGGCGGCCGGGCGTCTGAAGGAGATCCGGGCGCAGATGGCCCAGGAGGGCGGCACCCGCCGGGCGGCCGACCTCATCGAGGCGGAGCTGGCCGCCGCGCGCGCCTGACCCGGCACGGTGAAGGGCCCGTCGGTTCCCCCGGAACCGACGGGCCCTTCGACCGTGGTGGCGCTCCGGCCGGAGCCGGTCAGACGCCGACCGGTTCACCCCGCTCCCCGCGCTCGCCCTGGCCGTCCCGGACCGTCGGCGCGATCGCCTCGGGCGACTCGTCGTGGGTCAGGTCGGGCAGCCGGTGCAGCCACTTCGGCAGGTACCAGTTGCGCTCGCCGAGCAGCGACATCACGGCCGGCAGCAGGACACCCCGGATGACCGTCGCGTCGATCAGCACCGCCGCCGCCAGGCCCACGCCCATCTGCTTCATCGACTGCATGGACAGCGTGCCGAAGATGGCGAACACCGCGACCATGATGACGGCGGCGCTGGTGACGACCCCGGCCGTGGTGACCACGCCGTGCTGGATCGCGTCCCGGGTGGAGCGTCCGCGCAGCCGCGCCTCGCGGATCCGGGAGACCACGAACACGTGGTAGTCCATCGACAGGCCGAAAAGGATCACGAAGAGGAACAGCGGCAGCCACGTGATGATGGCGCCCACGCCCTCCGCGCCCACCAGCGACGCGCCCCAGCCGTGCTGGAAGACGGCGACCAGGATGCCGTACGCCGCGCCCACCGACAGCAGGTTGAGCACGATCGAGGTGACCGCGACCGTCAGCGAGCGGAAGGACAGCAGCATCAGCAGGAAGGCGAAGACCACGACGAACGCGAAGACCGGCAGGACCGAACCGACGAGCTGGTCGTTGAAGTCCTTGTTGCCGGCCACCTGACCGGTGATCGGCGCCTCGACGCCCTCGACCTTGCCCAGCGTCGCGGGACGCACGTCGTCCCGCAGCTTGTCCAGGCTCTCGCCCGCCTTGTCCTGGTCGGAGCCGCCGACCAGCGGGACGTACACCAGCGCGACGTTCTGCTCGTCGTGCGTCGTGATGTCCACCGGACCGCGCGAGGCACCCGAACTGATCGCCCGCTCCCGGAAGTCGGCGAGCGCGGCCCGCACCTCGGGCGCGTTGATGTCGTCGGCCTTCACGACCACCTCGGCCGGGTCGGAACCGCCCGGGAAGGCCTCGTTGACCCGGTTGTACGTCTGCACGATGGGCAGCGAGTCGCCGAACTCCTGGTCCAGCGTGAGGTTCTGCGTCTTCATGCCCAGCGCGGGCGCGGCGACGGCCAGCAGCGCGCCGACGGCGACCGCGGCGGACAGCACCGGCCTGGCCAGTACGCGCTTGAGCACGGCCGTCCAGAACCGGCTGCCCTCACCCGCGGAACCGCTCGGCCGGCGGCGGCGCAGGAACGGCACGCGGCCCTTCTCCACCCGCTCGCCCAGCAGGGACAGCAGCGCCGGCAGCACCGTCACCGAGCCGACCATGGCGACCGCGACCACCATCAGCGAGGCCAGGCCCATCGCCTCGAACTCGGCGATGCCGGTGAACAGCATGCCCGCCATCGCCACGCACACCGTGACACCGGAGACGACGATCGCCCGGCCACTGGTGGCGGCGGCGATCCGCAGCGCCGTCTGCGCGTCCCTGCCCGCGGCGCGCTCCTCGCGCTCGCGGCGCAGGTAGAACAGGCAGTAGTCGACGCCGACGGCCAGACCGACCAGCAGCATCACGGAGTTCGCGGTCTCGCTCATCGGCTGGAGGTGGCTGACCAGACCCATCAGACCCATCGTCGCGACGATCGCGGTGATCGCCAGGGCCACCGGGACCAGCGCCGCCACCAGCGCGCCGAACGCGACGAGCAGGATGCCCAGCGCCACCGGCACCGCCGAGTACTCGGCCTTCTTGAAGTCGTCGCCGAACGCGTCGTCGAACGTCTTCATCATGCTGGCGCCGCCGATCTCCTCGATCCGCAGCGACCCGTGCTCCTTCTGGACGCCCTCGACCGCCTTCAGCACCGGCTCGACCCGCTCGCCCGCGGTGTCCGCCTCGCCGCGCATGTCGAACTGCACCAGCGCGCTGCGGCCGTCCTTCGAGATCGTCTTCGCGTCGTACGGCGAGGTGACGCCCGTGACCTTCCCGGTGCCCTCCACCGCCGCGACGACCGCGTCGACCGCCGACCGGAACTCGGCGTCCGTGGCCTTGACGCCGCCGTCCTTCGCCTGGATCAGGACGGTCTCACTGGCCGGCTCGTCGATCCCGGCGTCCTCGACGATCCTGGCGGCGGTGTGCGTCTCGCCGCTTATCTGGTCGCTGTCCTTGACGTCGACCCGGCCCGCCGCCGAACCGAGCCCCGTCGCCAGGACGACGAAGAGCACCCAGATCCCGACGGCGGCCCATCGGTGCCGGGCGCTCCAGCCGCCCGCCCGGGCTGCTATGCCCCGCACCCGTGTCTCTCGGTTCCGCATGACCGGCCTGCCCCCTTGTGAGCGGTGCCGGCCCCCTGCCGCCACCTTGCGTTTCGAAGGTATGGCCCGCATAAGGCCGTCGCGTCGTGCTCTCCGGTGACGTGCGGCGGCGCCGGCCTCATCCCTCCGTACCGCCGCGGTCACCGCTGAGGAGGATCCCGGCCCCTTACATCTACCGGGGACACCAAGGGTGTTGCATCAGGGTCCGGGGTCACACCGGACCGGCACCGGGCCGCACCGGGGGTGCGACGGAACCCTTTCGAAGACTTGTTGGTTGAGTCACAGGTGTGTGTAGCGGTTGAACCCCGTACACCGCATCGGCGAGAGTGACGCGCACGTGCGCCCCGCGCGCGGACCCGGCCGTCGTGCCCGCCCCCACGGGGCACGACGGCCGTTCTATGGTGTGCGGATGACGACGATGTACGCGGCGCTGCTGCGCGGGATCAATGTGGGCGGCAGCCGGAAGGTCCCGATGGCCGACCTGCGCGCGCTGCTGACCTCCCTCGGCCACGACGCCGTACGCACCCATCTGCAGAGCGGACAGGCCGTCTTCGCCTCCGCCCACGGCGACGAGGACTCCCTGGCCGCGGAGTTGCGGGCGGCGATCGAGCAGCGGTTCGGATTCCCGGTGGACGTGATCGTGCGCGACCACGCCTATCTGAAGGGGGTCGTCGAGGCCTGCCCCTTCCCGGCCGCCGAGCTGGAGGCCAAGCAGTTGCACGTCACCTACTTCTCCGCCCCCGTCGACGCGGACCGCTTCACCGGGATCGACGCCCCGGCCTTCCGCCCCGAGGAGTTCCGCCTCGGCGACCGCGCCCTGTACCTCTACGCGCCGGACGGCCTGGGCCGCTCCAAGCTCGCCGAGGCCCTAGCCAGACCCCGCGTGAACAAGGGCCTGATCGCCACCAGCCGCAACTGGAACACCGTCACCAGGCTCGTGGCGCTGACGGGCGCCTGACCTCAGGCCCCGACCGCCAGAGCCACCGGCATCCGCGCCGCGTCGTACCGCTCCAGCAGGACCCGCGCCACCTCGGGCGCGGGGCCCAGGACGTCCGCCAGCACGTCCGCGCCGGCCGCGCCCCGGGCGATACGGTCCGGCAGGAAACCGGGCGCCAGGACGTACGGAGCGACGGCGACGCGGGCACAGCCCAGCTCGCGCAACTGCCGTACCGCGTCCTCGGTGCGCGGAAGGGATGCGGAGGCGAACGCAGGCCGCACGGCGCACCAACCGGTGTGCCGCCACTCCCGCGCGATTTCAGCGATCACTGCGATCGCCTCCGGGTCGGAGGACCCCGCCGAGGCCAGCACGACCCCGGTCGAGGACTTGTCGGCGGGCGTGAGGCCCGCCTCGTACAGGCGCCGCTCCAGCGCCGAGACCAGCAGCGGCGAGGGTCCGAGCACCTCGGCCTGCCGGATCCTGAGCCGCGGCGGCGCCGCCGCCAGGACCGCGGGGATGTCCGCCTTGGCGTGGAAGGCGCGGGTCAGCAGCAGCGGAAGGGCCACGACCTCCCGCACGCCCTCCGTCTCCAGGGACTCCAGCACGCCCTGTACGGAGGGGACGTTGAAGTCCAGGAAGCCGGTCTCCACCCGTACGTCCGGACGCAGCGCCCTGACCCGGCGGACCAGGGAGTGCACGGTCGCGGCGTGCCGCGGGTCGCGGCTGCCGTGGGCGACGACCAGGAGTACGGGGCGGACCGGCGCGCTCATGACGTGCCTCAGCCCTTCACCAGCAGACCGCGGCTGCGCAGCACCCGGCGCTCCAGCGGGCTGAAGATCAGCAGGTCGATGGCGATGCCGACGATCAGGATGAGCAGGATGGCCTCGAAGACCATGGCCATGTCGCTGGCGTTGCGGCCGTTCTCCAGCAACTGCCCGAGGCCCACGCCGAGGTCGGGGAAGGAGGCGATGATCTCGGCGGCCATCAGGGAGCGCCAGGAGAACGCCCAGCCCTGCTTGAGGCCGGCGACGTAGCCCGGCAGCGCGGCGGGCAGCACGATGTGCCAGGTGCCCTTCAGTCCGGTCGCGCCCAGGGTGCGGCCCGCGCGCAGGAAGATCGGGGACACCTGGTCGACGCCGGACACCAGGCCGTTGGCGATGGAGGGCACCGCGCCGAGGAGGATGACGGCGTACATCATGGAGTTGTTCAGGCCCAGCCAGATCACGGCGGGGGGCACCCAGGCGACCGACGGCAGCGACTGGAGGCCGGACAGGATCGGGCCGATCGCCGCGCGCACGAACTTCACCCGCGCCACCAGCAGCCCCAGCGGGGTGCCGATCACCAGCGCGAAGCAGAAGCCGAGCAGGCCGCGCGAGACGCTGGTCCAGATGTAGCCGAGCAGTTCGCCCTCGAGCCAGGCCCGCTGGACCACGTCCCACACGTCGGAGGGGGCGGGCAGCTTGGTCGGATCGTCGACGACCTCGAAGGAGACCAGCGCCTGCCACACGGCCAGCACCAGCAGGACCGCGACGGTGGGCGGCAGGATCTTCTCGACGAAGGTCTGCCGCAGCGGCGTGCGTCCCTGCTGCACCGACTCCAGTGCGTCCAGGCCCGCCTCCAGACCGGCGAGGTCGCCCGCGTCCTTCGCGGCTGCGTCCCCGGCGGGACGCGTCGTGTCAGTGCTGGCCATGTCGGCGGATCTCCCCACGCAGTTCTTCGGTGATCTCGACGGACAGCTCCGCCACGGCGGTGTCCTCGATGCGGCGCGGCTGCGGGATGCCGACCGTCCACTCGTGTGCCACGCGCCCGGGGCGGGAGGACAGCAGGACGACCCGCTCGGCCAGGCGCACGGCCTCGCGGACGTTGTGGGTCACGAAGAGGACGGACAGCTTCGTCTCGCGCCAGATGCGGGTCAGTTCGTCGTGCAGCACGTCGCGGGTGATGGCGTCGAGTGCGGCGAACGGCTCGTCCATCAGCAGCAGTTTGCTCTCCTGGGCGAGCGCGCGGGCCATCGCGACCCGCTGGCGCATACCGCCGGACAGCTCGTGCACCCGCTTGCCGTACGCGCCCTTGAGGCGGACGAGTTCGAGCAGCTCCTCGGCCTTGTCCCGGCGCTCGGACTTGGGCACGCCCCGCAGCCGCAGGGCGAGTTCGATGTTCCTTCCCGCGGTCAGCCACGGGAACAGGGCGTGCTCCTGGAACATCAGGGCCGGCCGCCCGTCCGTGCTGATGCCGCCCGCGCTGGGCTTGTCCAGGCCCGCCACCAGGTTCAGCAGCGTGGACTTGCCGCAGCCGGAGGCGCCCAGGAGGGTGACGAACTCGCCGGGCGCGACATCGAGGGTGATGTCGTCCAGGACGAGCTGCTGCCCGGCGGGGCCCGCGAAGGACTTCGAGACGTGCTCGATCCGGGCGGCGTACGTGGCCGGCTCGGTGCCGTCGGCGGCCTTGGCGAGGGTCGTGGTCGTGGCCATGGTCGTCACCTCCTGGGTGGTCGGATCCGGGCTTTACTCGACGCCGAGCCCGGCGTCGTCGACCGCGGGCTTGCCCTTGGCCTTGAGGACCTTGTTGAGCAGCGTCAGGTCGTAGATGCCGTTCAGGTCGGGCTTCTCCAGCAGGCCGGCCTTGACGGCGTGCTCCGCCTGGGCGTCGAGGGTGGAGGCCAGCGGGTCGTCGGTGAGCTTGATCGACTCCCAGGCCGGATCCAGCACCTCGGCGGGCAGCGCCTTGCCGGAGTCCTTCTCCAGCTGCTTGTTCGCCGCGGTCTTCGCCTCGTCCGGGTTGGCCGCGATCCACTCGTTGGTGTCGACCGACGCCCCGAGGACGGCCTCCACGGCCTTCGGGTGCTCCTTGAGGAACTTCTGCGACACGATGATGTTCGTGATCACGAACTTCTTGTCGGGCCACAGGTCCGACTCGTCCAGCAGCACCTTGCCGCCCTCGGCGACCAGCTTGGAGGCGGTGGGCTCGGGCACCCAGGCGCCGTCCAGGGAACCGGACTTGTAGGCGTCGGGGGTGACCTTGTTGTCGCTGCGGACGACCGTCACGTCGCCCTTGCCGCTCTGGGCGTCGGCCTTCCAGCCCTGCTCGGCGATCCAGTTGAGGAACGCCACGTCCTGCGTGTTGCCCAGCTGCGGGGTGGCGATGCGCTTGCCCTTGACGTCCTTCAGGGTCTTGATCTTGTCCGGGTTCACCACGAGCTTCACGCCGCCCGAGGCCGAACCGCCGATGATGCGCAGGTTCTTGCCACCGGACTTGGTGTAGCCGTTGATCGACGGGGACGGGCCGATCCAGCCGATGTCGATGGAGCCGGAGTTCAGCGCCTCGATCTCCGACGGACCCGCGTTGAAGACCGCGTACTTGGCCTCCGTGCCGCCCAGCGCCTTCTGGAAGAAGCCCTTCTGGTTGGCGACCAGGGGCGTGG
This sequence comes from Streptomyces sp. NPDC093065, assembly GCF_044754585.1. Lineage (NCBI taxonomy): Bacteria > Bacillati > Actinomycetota > Actinomycetes > Kitasatosporales > Streptomycetaceae > Streptomyces > Streptomyces sp. NPDC093065. Next base: position 114,113 of record NZ_JBIVPJ010000016.1, read on the forward strand.
CGTGCGTGATGTTGCCGAAGTAGCCGATCCGCACGGAGTCGAGACCGTCGATCTTCTCGGCGCCGTCGGCGACCTTGGCGGTGTCGTCGTCCTTCGACTCGGAGCCGTACCCGCAGGCGGCCAGGGTGAGCAGGGGAAGGGCGGCTATGACCGCGAGGGTGCGGCGCAGGGCGGTGGTGGCAGGCACGGGAGGTGTTCCTCTCGTTGGCCCGGCTCTCACGCCTGTCGGTTGGTCCGATGTCTCAGGTCGTGGCCGGGAGGTCGGCAGGTCTTCGGCTGTGGGGGGTGAGGGCGCGCGGGCAGTGCGCGTACGTCACCGCGCACATCGCGCCACTCCGCCCTGCCCGCTGCCGAGGGCACCGCTGCCGACGCGGCCGCCCTCCTTGGCGAACGTGGAGTAGAAATCGGGAGAGCCCATGTTCAGAAGTCCCACCCGTCGTCGTCGGCGGCGTCCTTGACCGGCTCCGGCGCGGCGAAGGACTCGCCGACCATGCCAGCGGTGAGCGTGGTGCCGTCGCCGGGGTCGATGAGGATGAACGAGCCGGTGCGCCGCGAGTCGGCGTAGGAGTCGGCGGGCAGCGGCTCGGCGGTGCGGATCTTCACGCGGCCGATGTCGTTGGCGGCGAGCTGCCCGGGGTGCGGGTGCAGGGACAGGTCGTCCAGCGTGAGCCGGGCCGGGATGTCCTTGACGACGGCCTTGACGGTGCGAGTGCCGTGCTTGAGCAGCACCCGGTGGCCCACGGTGAGCGGTGCGTCGGCGACGTGGCAGACGGTGGCCTCGACGTCCTGGCTGGTGGCCGGGGCGTCCTGGCGGGGCACGATCAGGTCGCCGCGGGAGACGTCGATGTCGTCCTCCAGCAGCAGCGTCACCGACTGCGGCGTCCAGGCGGCGTCGACGGGCTCGCCCAGCAGGTCGATGCCGGAGACCTTCGAGGTGCGCCCGGAGGGGAGCACGGTGACCTCGTCGCCGACGCGGAAGGTGCCCGCGGCGATCTGGCCGGCGTAGCCGCGGTAGTCGGGGTGCTCGGCGGTGCGGGGCCGGATCACGTACTGCACGGGCAGCCGGGCGTGGCAGTGCGCCAGGTCGTGGCTGACCGGCACGGTCTCCAGGTGTTCGAGGACGGTCGGGCCGCCGTACCAGTCCATGACCGCGGAGGCCTCGACCACGTTGTCCCCGGCGAGCGCCGAGATGGGGATGGCGGTGACCTCCGGGACGCCCAGCTCGGTGGCGTACGCCGTGAACTCCTCGGCGATCCTCGCGAACACGGACTCCTTGTAGTCGACCAGGTCCATCTTGTTGACGGCGAGGACGACGTGCGGGACTCGCAGCAGGGCGGCGATCGCGGCGTGCCGGCGGGTCTGCTCCACGACGCCGTTGCGGGCGTCGACGAGGATCACCGTCAGCTCGGCCGTGGAGGCACCGGTGACCATGTTCCGGGTGTACTGCACGTGCCCGGGGGTGTCGGCGAGGATGAAGCGGCGGCGCGGGGTGGCGAAGTAGCGGTAGGCCACGTCGATGGTGATGCCCTGCTCACGCTCGGCGCGCAGGCCGTCGGTGAGCAGCGCGAGGTCCGGCGCCTCCTGGCCGCGGCTCGCCGAGGCGCGCTCGACGGCCTCCAGCTGGTCGGTGAGGACCGACTTGGAGTCGTGCAGGAGACGGCCGACCAGTGTGGACTTGCCGTCGTCGACGGATCCGGCGGTGGCGAAGCGCAGCAGGGTCGTCTCCGACAGCTGCCACACCGACAGCGCCTCGGCGGACTCGGCCGACCGGGCGGGCTCGACGGGTTCGGTGGTGCTGGTCATGGTTAGAAGTACCCCTCGCGCTTGCGGTCTTCCATCGCGGCCTCGGACATCCTGTCGTCGGCGCGCGTCGCGCCGCGCTCGGTGAGGCGGGAGACGGCGATCTCCGCGATCACCTTCTCGATGCCGTCGGCGTCCGAGTCGACGGCCCCGGTGCAGGACATGTCACCGACGGTGCGGTAACGCACCTTGCGCTTCTCGACCGTCTCGCCGTCCTTGGGGCCGCCCCACTCGCCGGCGGTCAGCCACATGCCGCCCCGGGCGAAGACCTCGCGCTCGTGGGCGTAGTAGATGCCGGGCAGTTCGATGCCCTCGCGGGCGATGTACTGCCACACGTCCAGCTCGGTCCAGTTGGACAGCGGGAAGACGCGCACGTGCTCGCCGGGGGCGTGCCGGCCGTTGTACAGGTTCCACAGCTCGGGGCGCTGGCGGCGCGGGTCCCACTGGGAGAACTCGTCCCGCAGCGAGAACACCCGTTCCTTCGCCCGCGCCTTCTCCTCGTCGCGGCGTCCGCCGCCGAAGACGGCGTCGAACCTCTCCGCCTGGATCTTCTCGGTCAACGGCAGTGTCTGCAGCGGGTTACGGGTCCCGTCGGGACGCTCGCGCAGCACACCCCGGTCGATGTAGTCCTGCACGGAGGCCACGTGCAGGCGCAGCCCGTGCTCGGCGACGGTGCGGTCGCGGTAGTCCAGGACCTCGGGGAAGTTGTGCCCGGTGTCCACGTGCAGCAGGGAGAACGGCACCGCCGCCGGGGCGAAGGCCTTCAGCGCCAGGTGGAGCATCAGGATCGAGTCCTTGCCGCCGGAGAAGAGGATCACCGGCCGCTCGAACTCGCCCGCCACCTCACGGAAGATGTGCACCGCCTCCGACTCGAGCGCGTCCAGGTGGGAGAGGGCGTACGGGCTGCCCTTGCCCTCCTCCACCGCGGCCGCGGACGTCACGGACGTCGTCATGCCAGTCCCCTTTCGGTGAGCAGGGCGTGGACCGCCGCGGCGGACTCCCGCACGGTCTGGTCCTGCGACTCGATGCGCAGGTCGGGCTTGACGGGCTCCTCGTAGGGGTCGTCCACCCCGGTGAGGCCCGTCAGCTCGCCCGCGGCCTGCTTGGCGTACAGGCCCTTCACGTCACGTACCGAGCACACCTCGACGGGCGTGGCCACGTGCACCTCCACGTAAGCCGTGCCGTTCGCCTCGTGACGCCCGCGCACCGCGTCGCGGCTGTCCGCGTACGGCGCGATCACCGGGACGAGGGCCGTGACGCCGTTGCGGGCGAGCAGTTCGGCGACGAAGCCGATGCGCTGCACGTTGGTGTGCCGGTCCGCGCGGTCGAAGCCGAGGCCCGCGGAGAGGAACTCGCGGATCTCGTCGCCGTCGAGCAGCTCGACGCGCCGGCCCTCCTCACGCAGGCGGTCGGCCAGCTCGCGGGCGATGGTGGTCTTGCCGGCGCTGGGCAGCCCCGTGAGCCAGACGGTGGCTCCGGTCGTCACGTGGTTCTCCCTGGATCTCGATGGTCCGGTGATGGTCGTCATGTCAGCCGTGCAGTCCGCACTCGGTCTTGGAGCGGCCCGCCCAGCGTCCGGCGCGGGCGTCCTCGCCCTCCAGCACACGACGGGTGCAGGGCGCGCAGCCCACGGAGGCATAGCCGTCCATGAGCAGCGGGTTGGTGAGGACGCCGTGCTCGGTGACGTACGTTTGCACATCTTCCTGTGACCACTTGGCGATGGGCGAGATCTTCACCTTGCCCCGCTTCTCGTCCCAGCCGACGACCGGCGTGTTCGCCCGCGTCTCGGACTCGTCGCGGCGCAGCCCGGTCGCCCAGGCCCGGTAGCCCGCCAGCCCCTCCTCCAGCGGCTTCACCTTGCGCAGCGCGCAGCACAGGTCGGGGTCGCGCTCGTGCAGCCGCGGACCGTACTCGGCGTCCTGCTCGGCGACCGTCTGCCGCGGGGTGAGCGTGACGACGTTCACGTCCATCACGGCCTCGACCGCGTCGCGGGTGCCGATGGTCTCCGGGAAGTGGTAGCCGGTGTCGAGGAACACCACGTCCACCCCGGGCAGGGCGCGCGAGGCGAGGTGGGCGACGACCGCGTCCTCCATGGAGGAGGTCACGCAGAACCGGTCGCCGAACGTCTCGGCCGCCCACTGCAGGATCTCCAGCGCGGAGGCGTCCTCCAGCTCGCGGCCCGCCCGCTCGGCGAGTGCCCTGAGGTCCTCGGTCGTACGTTCTTCCTGAACCGCGGTCATGTCGGTTCCCCTCCCGTGGAGTCGGGCTGAAGACCCCGGGCGAGCAGCCCGAGGAACTTCAGCTGGAATGCGCGGTTGCAGGCCCCGCATTCCCAGGCCCCGTGGCCCTGCTCACCGGGACGCAGATCCTCGTCGCCGCAGTAGGGGCAGTAGAAGGGCGCGGCGCGCTCGCTCACGACAGGGCCTCCTCGGAGGCCCGGGCCGCCCAGGCGGCGAAGCGCTCGCCGTCCTCGCGCTCGGCCTGGAAGCGGGTGAGGACGCGCTCGATGTAGTCCGGCAGGTCGTCGGAGGTCACCTTCAGTCCGCGCACCTTGCGGCCGAAGCTCGGCTCCAGGCCGAGGGCGCCGCCCAGGTGGACCTGGTAGCCGCCGACCTGACGGCCCTCCGAGTCGGTCATCAGCTGGCCCTTGAGACCGATGTCCGCGGTCTGGATGCGGGCGCAGGCGTTCGGGCAGCCGTTGATGTTGATGGTGAGGGGCTCGTCGAAGTCCGGCATCCGGCGCTCCAGCTCGTCCATCAGGTCGCTGCCGCGCTCCTTGGTCTCGACGATGGCGAGCTTGCAGAACTCGATGCCGGTGCAGGCCATCGTGCCGCGCCGGAACGGCGAGGGCTTGACCCGCAGGTCGAGCGCCTCCAGCGACTCCACGAGCGAGTCGACCCGGTCGCCGGGCACGTCGAGGACGATCATCTTCTGCTCGACGGTGGTGGAGACCCGGCCCGAGCCGTGGTTCTCGGCCACCTCGGCGACCTTGGTGAGCAGCGAACCGTCCATGCGCCCCACGCGCGGCGCGAAGCCCACGTAGAAGCGGCCGTCCTTCTGGCGGTGCACTCCGATGTGGTCGCGCCACTGCTGCGCCGGCATCTCGGGCGCCGGGCCGTCGATCAGCTTGCGGCCCAGGTAGTCGTCCTCGAGGACCTGGCGGAACTTCTCCGGGCCCCAGTCGGCGACCAGGAACTTCAGGCGGGCGCGGTTGCGCAGCCGCCGGTAGCCGTGGTCGCGGAAGATCGAGGTGACGCCCTCCCACACGTCCGGGACCTCGGCCTCGGGCACCCAGGCGCCCAGCCGCACACCGAACTTGGGGTTGGTGGACAGGCCGCCGCCGACCCACAGGTCGAAGCCCGGGCCGTGCTCGGGGTGGACCACGCCGACGAAGGAGATGTCGTTGATCTCGTGGGCGACGTCGAGCAGCGGAGAGCCGGAGACCGCGGTCTTGTACTTGCGCGGCAGGTTGGAGAAACGCGGGTCGCCCAGGTAGCGGCGGGCGATCTCGTCCAGGGCGGCCGTGCCGTCGATGATCTCGTCCTCGGCGACGCCGGCCACCGGGGAGCCGAGCATGCCGCGCGGGCAGTCGCCGCATGCCTCGGTGGTGGACAGGCCCACGGCCTCCAGCCGCTCCCAGATGCTGGGCACGTCCTCGATGCGGACCCAGTGGAACTGGATGTTCTGCCGGTCGGTGATGTCGGCGGTGCCGCGGGCGTAGGACTCGGACAGCTCGCCGACGGTCCGCAGCTGCTCGGTGGTGAGGCGCCCGCCCGTGATGCGCACGCGCATCATGAAGTACTCGTCCTCGAGCTCCTCCGGCTCCAGCAGACCCGTGCGGCCGCCGTCGATGCCGGGGCGGCGCTGGGTGTACAGGCCCCACCAGCGGAAGCGTCCGCGCAGGTCGTTGGGGTCGATCGAGTCGAAGCCGCGCTTGGAGTAGATCGTCTCAATACGTGTCCGAACGTTGAGACCGTCGTCGTCCTTCTTGAACTGCTCGGCGCCGTTGAGCGGGGTGAAGTGCCCGGCCGCCCACTGGCCCTCGCCGCGGTGACGGCTCACCTTGCGGCGGGGGCTCGCGGCAGCAGGCTTGGGCGAAGTGGCGGCCATGGTTTGACACGTCCTTTGGAAACAGGCGGAATGCGGCTCTGACCTGCGCGCATGGCGCATGGCACTACGTGGGCGTACGTGAGACACGCGTGCGCGTCATTGCGCGGGAGCGAGGCGAATGCGGGGAATCCGGAGGTGCTGGAGGGTGCTCTCAGCGGCCCGGACAGATGGCGCTGGACATGCGGCCGAGGTCGACGTGCCGCCGACTCACCAAGGCAATTCCAGTTCCAGGCATGACGGAAGACTGGCACGGCGATCTGGACCAGGTCCAGCTTAATCCAAAATGTGGACACCCTTGTCTCGTAGCGCGAGACATGGGTGTCGTTGGTCACATGCGCGGTGACCTGCTGGGCGGACGGCCGAAAACAGATGTGTCGGCGCAGGTCAGGCGGGGAAAGCCCCGGGCCACGGTCCCGGGGTGGCCACGTCCGCCTCCTCCTCCACCTTGGTGTCGAACAGACGGAAGCCGCGGCGCTGGTAGTTGTCCATGGCGTACTCGCCGTCCTTGCTGCACGTGTGCAGCCACACCCGCTTGGTGCCGGCCAGCCCCGGCCAGCGATCCGCCAGGTCCCAGGCGCGGGCGGTGCCGTACGAGAGGAGGTGGCCGCCGATGCGCCGTCCGCGGAAGGCCGCGATCAGGCCGAAGTACTCGATCTCCACGACCCCGTCGTCCCCGGGCGTCAGCTCCACGTACCCGGCGGGCGTGCCCCGGTCGTAGGCGACCCAGGTCTCCACGCCCGGCCGCTCCAGGTGCTCCCGCCACCGCGCGTGGCTCCAGCCGAGCCGGTCCGTCCAGCGGATGTCGCCGCCGACCGAGGCGTACAGGAAACGGCTGAACTCGGGGGAGGGCACCTCGGAGCGGACGATCCGGACGTCCCCCTCCGGTGCGGCGGCCGGCAGCAGATCGGCGGGCGCCGTCTGCTCCAGGGACCATGTGGTCACGGCGATGTTGGTCATGCCGGTCAGGGAATCATCCGCTCCGCGGATCTGTCGATCCCCGCCCGCGCGGCCCGGGCGGTGCCCGCGACGGCGTGTCAGTCCAGCGCGTCCTCGATCGAGGACAGCGGCAGCGCGAACAGCATCCGGCCGGACTGGGACCAGACCTCGCCGGTCGCCACCGAGTACGACAGCGAGCCCGCCCGGCCGCTCCAGCACTGCTGGGACTGGTCCGCCCCGCACTCCGAGACCCGGGCGCCCTCCGTGTCCTGGCGCCACAGCGTCCCGCGTCCGTCCTGTCCGCCGGCCGCGCGTCCCAGGTACCAGTCGGTCCGTGCCGTGCCGGGCGGGCGGTACGACAGCACACCGCCGACCTCGGCCGCCCCGGTCTCGTACGCCTCGACCGCGTTCACGCGCCCGGCGGAGTCCGTGACGGGCAGTCCGCCGCGCTCGGGGTCCGCGGTGGTGCGCAGCGGGTAGCGCCACAGCCGGGTGGGCCGGTCGCCGTCCTCCTCCACGTGCTCACTCGCCACCAGGCTGGCGGGGGACGTACCACGGTCCAGCGAGATCGCGCCGGGACGGGCCGCGTCGTCGGTGTCGGGGAGCCGGTAGGAGGCGACGGCGGGCAGTACGTACCGGTGGCCGCCCGCCGCCCAGCCGCCGGGCACCCGTCCGACGGCGTCCGCCGCGGTGGTGGCGCGCTGGACCCGGTCCACGTCGTACACGTACAGCGCGTCGCGGTCCCCGGCGGCCGTGGTGACGAGCAGCTTGTCCTGGTACCAGACCATGCCGGTGACGGGGGAGGCGAGCCCCCGGTAGTCGTGGCCGCCGGCGACCGGTACGGCGAGGAGGGCCGAGGTGTAGCCGAGCCGGCCGGGGTCGTCGGCGTTGACGAAGGAGACCCGGGCGAGACCGCCCTGAGGAGTGCCGTCGTCGCGGGACCAGGCGGAGAGGATGACGTGGTGGCCGCCCCAGCGGCCGTCCTCCTCGGCCTCTCCCGAGGTGGTGACGGCACCGGGGCGCCAGCCGTCGGTGTCGGCGTCGTCCCAGCAGTAGGCGCGGGTGGCGGCGGGGGAGACCGGCAGCGACTCGCGCTCCCCGGCCGTGCAGTCGGCGGCGTCGCGCAGGGTGCGGTCGGCGGAGTCGAGGACGGTGTCGACGCCCACCGGGTCGCCCATCGCCGTGGAGAGCCGGTCGAGCCAGGCGGTCGGCACCCGGTGCTCGGTCAGCCGCAGTGCCTCGGCGTCGGCGGCGGAGGTGAGGGGCTTGAGGGTGCCGGGGTCGTCGGCGACCGTGGCCTGCGAGGCGCTGATCAGCGTCGCCGCGCCGGTCAGCGCGAGAGCCGCGCCGGTCAGGGCCGCGCGCAGCGCCCTGCCCCGTCTGCGCCGGCGGTGTCTGCCGCGCTGCTTCATAGAACCTCCACGGACACCGGACCAACTGTGCTCGACGGTGGTCGCGTTGACCGAGGAGCGGATGAGGCGGTCCGTAGAGGATGCTACGGCAGACGGACGGCCCGGCGGACGCGGACGCTGCAAATATGCGAAATCAACCCGCCTTTACGACCAATCGACCCGCCTGTACGACGCTCTGGGGGCGACGGGCACGCCGTGGGGGCGCCGGGAGCAGAGTCGCGGGGCGAGTCCCCCGGCAAAGGCGGGCAGCGCCCCGGCAGGTCGTCCGCCGGGTGCCGTCGCCGGGACTCCGTCCGCGGGTGCGGGATCGGGCTCCGACCGTTGGTGCGGGGCGGGTTGCCGTCTCGGGGCTCGGCGGCCGGGGTCGGCGGGTGGTGGTCCGGCGGTCGGTTTTCGGGCGCCGTCGCCGTTGCGGGATCGGGCTCCGACCGTCGGCGCGGGCCGCCCGTTTGCCGTCTTGGGGCACGGCAGCTGGGGCTGGCGGGTGGTGGTGCGGCGGGTCGGTCGCCGGTTGGCGTTGTCGGTACGGATCGGGCTCCACTCGCCGGTGCGGGGCCGGTTGCTGTCTCGGCCAGGCTGATCCTGGAGCCGGCCTCGGCGGGCGGGCAGGAGTGGACGCTGCTCGCGGAGGCCGAGGACGCCTGGGACCCGGCCTGGTCCTCTCCCGCCACCGTGTTCTGGCCGGACGACCCGGACGTCACGTGGGACCGGGACGCCGCCACGGGACTGCGGCTGCGGGGCGTCAACACCCTGCCGGACGACGACAAGGCCGTACGCAGGCTGCTCAAGGAGGCCGGGCGCGGGGCTGGCGGGTGGTGGCCCGGCGGGTCGGCCGCGGGTGGCGAGTACGGACCGGGCTCCGACCGCCAGTGCGGGATCGGGCTCCGACCGTCGGCGCAGGCCCGGTTGCCGGCTCGGGGTGCGGCCCGACGGGGGGGGTGTCGCCGTGGGTGGGTGTCGGTGTTCGGGGGCGGTGGCCGTTACGGCAGTGCGTCCGCCGATGTCCGCCCCTTCAGTACCGCCGGTGCCGTGGAGTGGGGGAGCAGGTCGCGGGGGTCGGCCGGGAGCAGGACCTCGACCTCCGCGTCCTCGCAGAAACGATACGGCCGGTGTTCCAGGTAGGCCCCCAGGTACCGCCGCACCCGCGACATCTCCGCCCGTACCGTCACCGTGCGGGCGGGGTCGCCGAACATGTCCTCGGCCAGCCCGGCGGCGCTGCGCCCGCCCCGGTGCACCGCCAGCAGGTACAGCAACTCCGCGTGCCGCGGGCTCAGTTCCCGCGCCCAGTCCTCCGCTCCCCCCAGCACCCGTACCGACCAGCGGCGCGGCTGCCCGAGGTCGAGGACGATCCGGACGGCACCCTGCGGCACCGGCCCCGCCGCGGCCCGCACCAGCCAGCCCTCCGCCAGCGGCTCCACCGTGCACGCCCCGAACGCCGGCAGCCACCGCGCCCCCGCCTCCGGAGACTTGGGCAGCACCACCCGGTCCAGGTACGGCATCCCCGTCACCGCCGCCGTCCAGCCGTCCCGGTCCGCCACCAGCGCCCGCCCCTCCAGCCGGGCCAGCACCGGTGCCGCCACCGCCCGCAACCGCTCCAGCGACCGCGTGTGCAACTCCCGCAGACGGGCCTCCGCCAGCTTGGCCACCGAGTCCACCCAGGCCAGCGTCGCCGGATGCATCGTCTCCAGCGGCCCGCTCACGTCGACCACACCGAGCAGCCGTCCGCTGCGCGGGTCGGTGATCGGCGCGCCGGCGCAGGTCCAGGTCGCCTGGGACCGCACGAAGTGCTCGGAGGCGAAGACCTGTACGGGTCGCCGGGTGACCGCCGGCGTCCCCACGCCGTTGGTGCCGACCACCTCCTCCCGCCAGTCCGCCCCGAGTTCGAACCCGAGCCCGTCGGCCCGGCGCAGCACCCGCGCGCTGCCCTCCCGCCACAGCACCCGGCCGTCCTCGTCCGCGACCACCATGATGTGGTGCGCCACGTCCGCGACCGACAGCAGCGCCTCCCGCAGCACCGGCACGACATGCCGCAACTCCGAGGCCTCGCGCCGCCGCCGTACCTCCTCCGGCGCCAGCAGCCCGGAGCGGAAGTCGTGTTCCGGATCGACGCCGCTGCGCAGCATCCGGTCCCAGGACTGCTCGATCACCGGACGCGGCGCCACCGGAACCCGACCGCCCGAGAGTCTCGCGGAGCGGATCTCGCTGAGCATCCGGGCCGCACGTGCCGTGTCGACGGCGGCGAACTGCGTCACGTCCATGGGCGAGAGCGCCACGGGACCTCGTCCTTCCGGAAGCCGAATGTTCGTCTCATAGTGACCGGTTGCCCACCCCGGGCGGGCACAGTCCGCACACAGCCGACCGCAAGTTGCAACCCCCTGCAACCCTGGTGGACGACACTGAGCGTGTCCAAACTTGAACCGCGCCGTCCCGAGCGGCGTACGCGGCCTGAACGGGCCCGTGTGGCGGGGGTGGTGCCGTGTCGGCGCAGCACCACCCCCGCGCCACGCGGCCGGAATCAGGCCACCGGCCGGGCCCGCTCCACCACCGCCGCCAGATCCAGCGTCGGCGGCAGCGTGCCGAAGGCCGCGCCCCCGTCGCCGCCCAGCCGCGAGGCGCAGAACGCGTCGGCGACCTCCGGCGGCGCGTACCGCACCAGCAGCGCGCCCTGGAGCACCAGCGCCAGCCGTTCCGCCAGCAGCCGCGCCCGCCCCTCGGCGGCCGCGAGGTCGGCCAGATCCGTCAGCAGACCCCGGATCGCCGAGTCCAGCCGGTGATCGGCCCCGCGCGCCGCGCCCACCTCCGTCAGGTACGCGTCCAGCACCGCCGGCTCCCGCCCCAGCGTCCGCAGCACGTCCAGTGCCTGCACGTTCCCGGCGCCCTCCCGGATCGAGTTCAGCGGCGACTCGCGCACCAGCCGGGGCAGACCGGACTCCTCGACGTACCCGTTGCCGCCCAGGCACTCGGCCGCCTCCACCGCCACCGGCGCGCACCGCTTGGCCACCCAGTACTTGGCCGCCGGCACCGCGAGGCGCAGCAGCGCCCGTTCCCGCTCGTCGCCCTCGCCGGCGGCGTCGCAGGCCGCCGCCAGCCGCATCCCGAGGACGGTCGCCGCCTCCGACTCGATCGCGAGGTCCGCGAGGACGTTGCGCATCAGCGGCTTGTCGGCCAGCTTCCCGCCGGACGCCTCCCGGTACGTGCAGTGGTGCACCGCCTGCGCCACCGCCTGCCGCATCAGACCCGCCGAGCCCAGCACGCAGTCCAGCCGCGTCGCCGCCACCGTCTCGGCGACCGTGGCCACCCCGCGCCCCTCCTCGCCGACCCGGCGCGCCCAGGTCCCGGCGAACTCGACCTCCGCCGAGGCGTTGGACCGGTTGCCCAGCTTGTCCTTGAGCCGCTGGATCAGGAACACGTTGCGGGTGCCGTCCGCCAGCACGCGCGGCACCAGGAAGCAGGTCGGTCCCCCGGGAGCCCGCGCCAGCACCAGGAAGGCGTCCGACATCGGCGCCGAGCAGAACCACTTGTGCCCGGTCAGCTCGTACGCCCCGGCCTCGGCCAGCGGCCGCGCCGACGTGCTGCCGGCCCGTACGTCGCTGCCGCCCTGCTTCTCCGTCACGTCCGTCCCGAACAGCACCCCGGCCTTCAGACGGGCCGGCCGCAGCTCCCGGTCGTAGACCCGGGAGGTCAGCCGGGGCTCCCAGTCGGCGGCCAGCTCAGGGTCGGCGCGCAGGGCGGGCACCGCCGCGTGGGTCGTCGTCAGCGGACAGCAGATGCCCGCCTCCACCTGGGTCCACAGGACGAACGCCGCCGCACGCCGCACGTGCCCGCCCGGCCGCGACCAGGCGTCGGTCAGACCCGCCGAGACGCCCTTGCCGAGGAGCCGGTGCCAGGCGGGATGGAATTCGACCTCGTCGACGCGGTGGCCGTACCGGTCGTGGGTGCGCAGCACCGGTGGATTCGCGTCGGCCTGCGCGCCCCACTCCTGGGTCTGGAGCGCCCCGCAGCCGCGGCCCGTCCCGGACAGCTCCGCGGCCGCCTCCTCGCGCAGCTCCGCCGCCAGGTGCCGCTCGACGGCCTCCGTCAGGGCCCGGTCGGCGGCGAAGACGTCGTAGCCGGTCAGCGGCGGCGCCTGATTCGTCACGGTGTGGGTACTGCCTGCCATGGACGTGAACCTACCCTGCCGCGGGGCCCCGACGGGCCCGGTCCGCGATCACCGGGCGTCCGCGGATGAGTGCCGCCCCGAGTGCCGGATACCTTTAGGGCGTGCAGCCAGCAAGTGACTCCCCCGAACGGCCCTCGGGCCGGCTCCACCGTGCCCGAGTTCTGTACCGGAACGTCTCCAAACGCAGGACCGCCTGGCTGCTGCTCAAGGACACGGTCAACTCGTGCATGGAGTACCGCATCCTCGGCCTCGCCGCCGAGGCCGCGTTCTTCACCCTGCTCTCGGTGCCGCCCCTGCTGCTGAGCCTCCTCGGCCTGCTCGGCTACGTCGACTCCTGGATCGGCGCCGACACCACCGAGAGCCTGCGCAACAACATCCTGGACGCCTCCCGCGCGGTGCTCTCCGAGAAGGGCGTCAAGCAGATCACCGAGCCGATCCTGGACGACGTGATGAAGGGCGGCAGGCCCGACGTCATCTCCATCGGCTTCCTGTTCGCCCTGTGGTCGGGCTCCCGCGCGGTGAACGTCTTCATCGACACCATCACCGTGATGTACGGCCTCGACGGCGTCCGGGGCATCGTCAGGACCCGGCTGATGGCCTTCCTGCTCTTCATCGTGGCCCTGCTGATCGGGTCGATCGCGCTGCCGCTGATGGTGGCCGGGCCGGACGCCGTGGTGCGGGTCGTGCCCTGGTCGACGACGGTCGTACAGGTCCTGTACTGGCCGGTCGTCATCGTCCTGTCCGTGGCCTTCCTGACCACGCTGTACCACGTCTCCGTACCGGTGCGCTCCCCGTGGATCGAGGACGTCCCCGGCGCGCTGGTCGCCCTCGCGATGTGGGTGCTGGGCAGCTTCCTGCTGCGCATCTACCTCACCAGCACCGTCGAGGGCCCCACCATCTACGGCTCCCTGGCCGCGCCCGTCGCCGTACTCCTGTGGATCGGTGTGTCGGCGTTCGCGGTGCTCGTCGGCGCGGCGGTCAACGCGGCCATCGACCGGGTGTGGCCGGCCGCGGCCACCGCCGCCGCCCGCGAGGCCAACGAGCGGCTGCGCCAGGCCCAGGTCGCCGAGTACGTGGCCCGCACCTCCGTGAGCGACGAGGGCGACCCCGACATGCCCTCCGAGTTCCCGGAGCGCTGGTCCCGCTTCCTGCCCCCCGAGGACGTCACGGCCCGCCTGCGCACCCACCCGAAGAACCCGCCGTCCGCGAACCACCACCAGGAGGGCGGCCACGGCCCCGGGCACGACAAGCCGGAGGCCTCCTGACCGGCCGGCCGTGGCCCGGGCTCAGCGGGCGGTCAGCTCGTGGCGCGCCCGGGCCGCCGCGCCCAGCGGCACGGCGTCGGTGCCCAGGGCCGCCCGCAGCAGTTCGACGGGGTGCCCGCTGATCGGCGGTTCGGCGGCGAGCCGCTCCTGGATCAGCGGTTCGAGCAGCGTCCAGGCGCCGCTGACGCCGCCCCCGACCACGACCGTGCCGATGTCGACGAGGCCGGCGGTCATCACGATCGCGCGGGCGACACCGGCGCCCGCCGCCGCGTACACGGCGTGGGCGTCGCCGTCCCCGTGCCGGGCCGCCTCGGCCACCTCGCGTGCGGTCAGCTCCCGACCGGTGCGCTCGAAGTAGCGGGCCCGCAGGGAGCGGGCCGAGGCCAGCGTCTCCAGGTGGCCGCGGCCGCCGCAGGTGCACGGCAGGTCGCCGAAGCCGGGGATGTGGCCGATCTCGCCGGCCGCGCCGTGGGCTCCGGCGCGCAGCGCGCCGCCCGTCCACAGCGCCCCGCCGACACCGGTGCCCAGGGTCATGCCGAGGACGTCCGTCTCGCCGGCCGCCGCTCCGCACGCGACCTCGCCGCGCAGGAAGGCGTTGACGTCGTTGTCGAGGAAGGCGGGGACGCCCAGCGCGGTGCGCAGGGCGGCGGTCACGGGGAAGCCGGCCCAGTCGGTGAAGGAGTCGCTCGCGACCAGGACGCGGCCGGAGGCGGTGTCGACCACCCCGGCCGCGCCCACCCCCACGGCGGCCAGCCTGCCGGGTGTGCGTGCCCGCACCTCGGCGAGCGCGTCGAGCGCCGCGGCGATCATCGCCCGGCCGCCGGAACCGGCCGGAGTGGCCGTCTCCGCGCGGTCGAGCACCTTCAGGCCCTCGTCGCAGAGCACCACCTGGGTGGTGGTGCCGCCGATGTCGACGCCGGCGAAGACCGGCGTGTCGCGACCGCTCACGCCTGCTCCTCCGTCCGCCCGGCGGCGAGGGTCGCCAGCCGCTCGGCCCGGCGGGCGCGCTGGACGACGGGGTCGGGCACGGGCACCGCCGCCAGCAGGCGCCGCGTGTAGTCGGTCTCCGGGTGCAGCAGGGTGTCCGACGTGAGCCCCTGCTCCTCGGCCCGGCCGGCCCGCATCACCACCACCCGGCGCGCGAACCGCTGCACGACGGCCAGGTCGTGGGAGACGAAGAGGCAGGCGAAGCCCAGCTCCTCCTGCAGCTCGCGGATCACTTCGAGGACCGCCTCCTGCACGCTCACGTCCAGGGCGCTGGTGGGTTCGTCCGCCACCAGCAGGCGCGGTTCGAGGACCAGGGCACGCGCGAGGCTCACGCGCTGGCGCTGGCCGCCGGACAGTTCGCGCGGAGCGCGCCGGGCCACTTCCCGCGGCAGCCGGACCCGGTCCAGCACGTCGGCGACCAGGGCCTCCCGCTGCTTCCCGGACAGGTTTCGGCGGTGGATCCGCAGCGGTTCCGCGACGCATTCGCCGACCGTCATCCGGGGGTCGAGCGAGGCGACCGGGTCCTGGAGGACGACGCCGATGCCGGCGCGCAGCGCACGCCGGGCCCGCGCACGGGTGGCGGCCAGGCCGGCACCGAAGAGGGTGACGGAGCCCGCCGCGGGGGCGATCAGGCCGAGTGCCACGCGGGAGGCGGTGGACTTGCCGGAGCCCGACTCGCCCACCAGACCGAGCGTCTCCCCGGGGTGGACGGCGAAGGAGACACCCTTCAGGGCGTGCACCGCCCGCTTCCCGCGGCCGAAGACCACCGAGACGTCCTTCAGTTCCACCGCGGGCTGTCCCTCGGACACGGCCCCGGGCGCCTCGGCCCCCCGCTCACCGGCCGCGCGGGCCTCACCGGCCTCGGCGACCGAGAGCCTCGGTACGGCGGACAGCAGCCGCTTGGTGTAGTCGTGCGAGGGGCGCAGCAGTACGTCCTCGACGGGGCCGGTCTCCACGACGGCGCCCTGGTACATCACCGCGACCCGGTCGGCGAAGTCCGCGACGACGCCCATGTTGTGGGTGACCAGCAGGACACCCGTGCCGGTCTCCGAGGCGAGGCGCCGCAGCAGGTCGAGGATCTCGGCCTGCACGGTCACGTCGAGCGCGGTGGTGGGCTCGTCGGCGATCAGCAGCGCCGGTTCGTTGGCGAT
The DNA here is from genome assembly GCF_044754585.1 of Streptomyces sp. NPDC093065. Lineage (NCBI taxonomy): Bacteria > Bacillati > Actinomycetota > Actinomycetes > Kitasatosporales > Streptomycetaceae > Streptomyces > Streptomyces sp. NPDC093065. The sequence continues at coordinate 129,933 of NZ_JBIVPJ010000016.1, forward strand.
GGCCATGGCGATGACGACGCGCTGGCGCTGGCCGCCGGAGAGCTGGAACGGGTAGGAGCGGGCCCGCTGCTCGGGCTCGGGGATGCCGACGCGGCGGAGCAGTTCGACGGCGCGCGCGGCGGCGTCCGCGGCGGAGACCCGCCGGTGGTTGCGGATCACCTCGGCGATCTGCTTGCCGACCCGGGTGAGCGGGTCGAGTGCGGTGGCCGGTTCCTGGAAGACCATGGAGACGGTCGAGCCGCGCAGCCCCGACAGCCGCTCCTCGTCGGCGCCGACGACGTCGGTGCCGTCGACGACGGCCCTTCCGGTGGCGCGGGCGTTGCCGGCGAGCAGTCCCATGGCCGCCAGCGCGACGGTGGACTTGCCCGAGCCCGACTCGCCGACCAGGGCGAGCGTCTCGCCGGGCGCGACGTGCAGGGACACGCCGCGCACCGCGTGCACCGTGCCGGTCTCCGTGGTGAAGACGACGCCCAGGCCGTCGAGGTCGAGGATGTGCTCTCCGGCGGCGGGAGCGGCCGGTCGTCGAACGGCGCTCATGCGCGGCCCCTCACGTCGAATGCGTCACGGAGTCCGTCTCCGATCGCGTTGAACGCCCACACCACCAGGATGATGGCGAGGCCCGGCGGCAGGATCAGCCACCAGTGGCCCGAGTAGGCGGCGGTCATCCCGGTGGAGAGCATGCCGCCCCAGTCGGTGGACGGGGGCTGGACGCCCAGGCCGAGGTAGGAGACGTAGGCCACCAGCAGGATCGCGTCGGCGATCTGGAAGGTGGCCGCCACGATGACGGTCGACACCGAGTTCGGCAGGATGTGCCGGACGATGGCGCGCGCGTGGGTGCCGCCGATCGCGCGGAGGGTGAGGACGAAGTCCCGGTTCTTCAGCGTCAGGGTCTCCGCCCGCACCAGCCGTGAGGGCACGAGCCAGGAGATGAGGCCGAGGATGAGGACGAGGCCGGTCAGGTCGGGAGTGGTGATCGCGGAGACCACCAGCAGGATGAACAGGGCGGGGATGGCGATGCCCGCGTCCACCACGCGCATCATCACCGCGTCGATCCAGCCGCCCGCGTATCCGGCCGCGGCGCCCCACAGGGTGCCGATGACCGTGGCGAGGACACCGGCCGACAGACCGACGATCAGGGAGACCTTGCCGCCGTACATCAGCCGGCCCAGCTCGTCGTGGCCGACCGCGTCGGTGCCGAGCCAGTGGGCGCCGCTCGGCGACTGGTTGACCTGCTGGAGCAGCGTGTGCGTCTGGTCGGTCGAGTGGACCAGCGGGCCCACGAAGCAGAACAGCACGAAGAACACCACCACGCCGAGCCCCACCACGGCCAGGCGGTTGCGCAGGAAGCGGCGGACCGCGAGCCGGGTGCCGGACGCGGCGGCCGGGGGCTTCGGGGCGAGCGTGTCCAGGGAGGTGAGGGAGCTCATGCCCGACCTGCCTTCACTCGGGGGTCGATGACGCGCTGCAGGATGTCGGCCAGGAGGGTCCCGGTCACCGTGGCGATCGAGATGACCAGGACGCATCCCAGCAGCACGGGATAGTCGGAGGACTGGGCGGCGGTCCAGAACAGCAGACCCATTCCGGGGTAGTTGAAGAGCTGCTCCACCACCAGCGCGCCGCCGAAGAGGACCGGTACGTAGTAGCCGAGCATGGCCACCACGGGGGTCAGCGAGTTGCGGAAGACGTGCCGCGTCAGGACGGCCCGGGGGCGGGAGCCGCCGGCCCGCGCCGTGCGCACGTAGTCCTCGGTGAGGTTCTCCAGCGTGGCCGAGCGCATGTAGCGGCTGAACACGGCGACCATCGTGGCCGCGCCGGCCACCACCGGCAGTACCAGGCCCTGGGGTTGGGCGAGGATGTCCGCGACATCGTTGCCCTGGGGCGCCTGGGCCGGGAACCAGGGCAGGACCTGGCTGAAGACGAGGACCAGGATCAGCCCGAGGAAGTACACCGGGGTGGAGTAGGCGATGAAGCTGAGCGTGGTGATGGCGTAGTCGACCGGCTTGTTGCGGCGGACGGCCTGCCACACGCCGAGCGGCACCGCGAACAGCAGGCCGACGGCGGCCGAGAGGACGGTCAGCAGCAGCGTCTTCGGCAGCCGTTCGGTGATCAGCTGGGAGACGGGCTCGTTGAGGGTGTAGGACATGCCGAGGTCGCCGTGGATCAGCTGGTTCAGGTAGTAGACGTACTGAACCGGCATCGGCTTGTCGAGACCCTGTTCGTGGTTGAAGGCGGCGATCTGCGAGGCGGTGGCCTGGGGGCCGAGGATGCCGCGGGCGGGACCACCGGGCAGGGCGTGCAGCAGGCAGAACACCACGACGGTCACGAGGAGGACCACCGCCAGGGCCTGCAGGACCCGCCTGATCAGGAAGGAGTAAGTGCTCATGGTTTTCCGGGTGGCTGGGTGGGGACGGGGCGGGTGAGGCGGGTCGGGCCCGGGCTCACTCGGTCCACGCCCACATGGCGGGGTGGAAGTTGGCGAGGGAGTCCTGGGCGAACCCGCCGAGCCCGTCCCTGATCACGGAGACCTGGTAGTCGGGCTCGGGGAGCCAGACCACGGGCAGGTCCTCGGCGAGGGCCTTGCTGTAGGCGAGCATGGCGTCGGAGGACGAGGAGGTGGTGGTCCGGTCGATCAGCTCGTCCACCTCCGGGTCGGAGTAGCTGCCGAAGTTGGAGCCGCCGCCGCTCGCGAAGAGCGCGTCACCGCTGGGGTAGGCGGGGAAGTACCAGCTGCCCGCGCTGCCGAAGAAGGAGAGCTGCCAGTCGCAGGCGGGGTCGTCCGCCTCGCACTGCCCGGTCTGCGAGAGGACCGAGTTGACCGGGGCCGTCTTGATGTCGAAGTCGATGCCGGTCTCCTCGAAGGAGGACTGCAGGGCGCTCATCATGTTGTCCGTCTCCGTGGAGCCGGACTGGGACAGCACCCGCATCCTGAACTCGGTGCCCTTGTCCACGCCCTCGCCGCAGTGCCCCTCGCCCTCGCCCGGCGAGGTGCACACCATGGTGCCGTCCCGCTCGCTCCAGCCGTGGTCCGTCAGCAGCTTGCGCGCCTCGGAGTTGGAGAACGGGTACGGCTCCGCCTTCTGCTCGCCGGAGAGGAAGCCGGACGGTTGCCCCTGCGGGACGGGGCCGTAGGTGGGTACCGCGGTGCCGTTGTAGAGCACCTTGGCCAGCGTCTTCTGGTCGACGGACTTCTGGATGGCCTGCCGCGCGTAGGACTGCCGGAAGACCGCGCCCATCTCCGGGTTGTTGAAGTTGTAGGGCATGTAGGTGACGGCCCAGCCGGACCAGCGCTCGACGTGGTAGCCGAGGTCCGTGAAGGACTTCTTGATGCCGAGGTCGGAGGCCCTGATGTAGCCGTAGTCGACGGTGCCGGCCCGCAGCGCGTTCTCCTCGGCGGCCACCGTGGTGAAGGAGAGCAGGTTGATCTGCCGGACGTGGGCCGCGCCCCGGCCGTCGTACTTCTCGTTCTCGACGAGCTCGACCCGGCCCGAGGTGGAGAAGGACTTGATCCGGTACGGTCCGCTGACCGTCTTCCACAGCGGGTCGCTCGCGTAGTGGGAGATCTTCTTGCCGGCGTCGATCAGGTATGTCCAGACCTTCTTGGCGCCGGCCGCGGTGCGGTCGAGGTCCGAGACCGTCCCCGAGTCGCCGGTCTTGTCCCACACGTGCTGCGGCATCGGGCGGATCATGCTCAGCTCGTTGGCGAGCATCCACTGCCGGTTGTAGGCGCGGTCGAAGTCGAGCGTGAAGTGCCGGTCGTCGAGGGTCTTGAAGGAGGTCCAGACGTCCGGGGCCTTGCCCGGACTGTAGCTGGCCCAGGCCTTCTTGTTCTCCCTGACCAGGTTGTACCAGAACTCGACGTCCCGTGAGGTGACCGGTTCGCCGTCGCTCCAGTGGCGGTCGCCGAGGGTGATGGTGACGCTCTTGTTGTCCGCGGCGAACACCGCGTCCGTCGCCAGCGAGTTGTCCTTGTTCCAGCCGATCTCGCCGGCGGAGCCGTCGTAGGCGATCAACGGCTCCCACATGGCCTGGGATATGGAGGAGTTGTTGGTGTTGAGGTGCCCCGGCGTTCCGATCGGGACGATCCAGTTGGGGGTGAAGTTGGCCGGGAGGGCGTAGTTGATCTCGTTCTTCGAGCCGGAGGGGGCGGAGACACCGCCCGCGCAGCCGCTGAGCAGCACGCCCACGGCCGCGCATGCGCCGACGACGAGCGCCCGGCGTCGGCGTGTCGCTGTGCGAGCAGGGGACATGTATCTCCTCCAGGTGAATGGCGTGGAGTCAGCTAACGCCTGACTCGGTGCAGGTACAAACAAAGTTGCGTAACAAATAAGTATCTCCGTTTCTGAAAAAAGTCCGGGCGCCACCGAATCCCCGAATTGCCGGGCGAACCGCCATTCACGGAACGGCTTTTCAGGCGTACTGTCGGCACCGGACCAGTCATGCGGAAGTAAGCACGGAGATGAACGAAATAAGTACCCGGGGCCGGAAGACGGCCGGCACCTCGGCGCTGGCGGCGCGAGCGCTCGAACTCATCGCCTCCGGCCGGGCGACCTCCCGGGCCCAGCTCGGCGAGCTGCTCGGCGCCGCGGCCTCCAGCGTCTCGGTGGCCGTGGCCCAGCTCGTGGAGCACGGCCTCGTCGCCGAGGAGGGCACTCAGTCCTCCACCGGCGGCCGCCCGCGCAAGGTGCTCAGACTCGGTGGGCAGGACGAGTTCGCCGTAGCCGCCGACCTGGGCGGCAGACACGCCCGCGTCGGAGTGGTCCTGCCGGGCGGCGAGCTGCGTGACGTCTCCACCGTGCCGCTGGTCGTCGCCGAGGGCCCGCAGGCGGCCCTCTCCGGCCTCGCCGCCACCCTGGACGAGCTGGTGGAACGCCACGGCAGGGCACGGCTGCGCGGTGTCGGCCTCTCCCTGCCCGGCCCGGTCGACACCGCCACGGGGCGCGTCGTGCAGCCCTCCCGCATGCCGGGATGGAACCGCTTCCCCGCCGAGTCCTGGCTCCGGGAGCGCTTTGCCGTCCCCGCCGTCGCCGACAACGACGCCAACTGCATGGCCGTGGGCGAGCACACCGCCCGCAAGGGACGCCACCAGCAGGTGATCATGGTGAAGACGGGCACCGCGATCGGCGCCGCCGCCCTCGTCGACGGCCGGCTCTACCGCGGCGGCACGGGAGCGGCCGGGGAGATCACCCACATCCGCATCGCCCGCGGCGACAATGTGCCCTGTTCCTGCGGCAACACCGACTGCCTGGAGACGGTCGCCTCGGGCGCCGCCCTCGTCCGGGTGCTGCGGGAGGAGGGGGTCGACGTCACCAGCGCCGAGGACGTGGTGCGGCTGGCCACCGACGCGCACCCGGAGGCCAACCGGGCGGTGCGCAGGGCCGGGGACTACCTCGGCCAGGTGCTCGCCGCCAACGTCAACTTCTTCAACCCGGACGCCGTCTACCTCGGCGGCATCCTCTCCACCGTCGAGCCGTTCGTCGCCGCCGTCCGCAGCCAGCTCTACGAGAGCTGCCACCCGCTGGTCACCGAACACCTCGCCATCGAACGCGCCGTCCTCGGCGCCGACGCCGGGCTCCTGGGCGCCGGACAGTTCGCCCTCCAGCGGGCGCTCTCGCAGGCCCTGCGCGAGGTCGGCGGAGCCCAACTGGACCCGGACCGCTTCCGGACCCCCACCCCCTGAACCCGCACCACGCACCCCCCCACCAGGCACCTTCCGCGCCACCCCCGCACCACGCACCCCCGCACCACGCACCTCCGCACCACCCGCACGAACGAGGAGCCATGTCGCACCCCAGCACCCCTTCCCGCCGCCCCGTCGTCGCCGTCGCCGGACTCGGCATCGAGTCGTCCACCTTCTCGCCCGCCCGCACCGAGGCCCCCGCCTTCCACCCCTCCCGCGGCCAGGAGGTCCTGGACCGCTACCCCTTCCTCGCCGCCGGTGAGGAACTGCGCGAGGCGGCCGACTGGCACGGCGCCCTGGTCGGCAAGTCGCTGCCGGGCGGCACCGTCACCGCAGCCGCCTGGGAGGAACTCACCGGTGAGCTCCTCACCCGGCTCGCCGCCCTCCCGCCGCTGGACGGCCTCTGGTTCGACATCCACGGCGCCATGACCGTCGAGGGCGTCGACGACGCCGAGGCAGTGCTCCTGGAGCGGGTGCGCTCCGCCGTCGGCGACGACGTGATCGTCTCCACCTCCATGGACCTGCACGGAAACGTCTCCCGCGCCCTCGTCCACCGCAGCGACCTGATCACCTGCTACCGGATGGCCCCGCACGAGGACCACATGGAGACCAAGGAACGCGCCGTCCGCAACCTGCTGGCGCACCTCGCCTCCGGCGCCCCCCGCCCGCTGAAGGCATGGGTGCCGGTCCCCGTCCTGCTGGCCGGGGAGCAGACCTCCACCCGGATCGAGCCGGCGAAGAGCGTGTACGGAGCCGTTCCCGGGGTCGAGGCGCGGGAGGGCGTGATCGACGCGGCGATCTGGGTCGGCTACGCCTGGGCCGACGAACCCCGCAACCGCGCCGCGGTCGTCGTCACCGGGCACGACGAGCGGGCCGTCGCCGAGGGCGCCGAACGGCTCGCCCGCGGCTTCTGGGACGCCCGCCACGACTTCGACTTCGTCGCCCCCACCGGCACCTTCGACGCCATCCTCGACGAGGCCCTGGCCGGCGAGCGGCGCCCGTACTACGTCAGCGACACCGGCGACAACCCGACCGCGGGCGGCGCCGGCGACGTGACCTGGGGACTGACACGGCTGCTCGCCCGCCCCGAGTTCCAGAAGGAGGACGGGCCGACCGTCCTGTACGCCTCGGTGCCGGGACCGGAGGCCGTCCGGCAGGCCGCCGAGGCGGGCGTCGGGGCCACGGTGACGGTGACGGCGGGCGCCGAGGTCGACGACCGGCACGCCGGCCCCGTCACCCTCACCGGCGTCGTGCACGCCGTCCGGCACGGGGACCGCGACGCCCGCACCGAGGTCGTCGTACGCGTCGGCAGCGCCTACGTGATCCTCACCGAACTGCGCAAGCCCTACCACCACGAGCACGACTTCACCGACCTGGACCTCGACCCGCGCGGCGCCGACGTCGTCGTCGTGAAGATCGGCTACCTGGAACCCGAACTGTTCGCGATGGCCGCCGACTGGAAGATGGCCCTCACCCCGGGCGGCGTCGACCAGGACCTCGTCCGCCTCGGCCACCACCGCATCCGCCGGCCCATGTTCCCCTTCGACCCCGCCATGGCCGACCCGGACCTGACCGCCCGCCTGATCCCGGCCGCCGACCAGCCGCTGACCGGGGCCGACGAATGAGCCCCCGCCCCAGCCTGGAGATCGCCGTCGTGTCCCCGGCCGGCGCCCGCACCGCCCGTGAGAACGGGGCGGACCGCGTCGAACTGTGCACCGGACTGGAACTCGGCGGCCTGACCCCCTCGACCGCGACCGTCGAGGCGGCCGTCGGGGCCGGGCCGCCCGTCCACGTCCTCGTCCGCTGCCGCCCGGGCGACTTCGTGTACGACGCCGAGGAGGTCGCCCTGATGGCCGCCGAGGTGCGCACCGCCGTGCGCGCCGGCGCCCGCGGCGTCGTCGTCGGGGCGCTGACCCCGGACGGCGCCCTGGACACGAACGCCCTCGCCGCGTTCGTCGGCGCCGCGCGGGAGACCGACCCCGCGGCGCAGATCACGCTCCACCGGGCCGTTGACCAGGCGAGCGACCCCGTGGCCGCCGTCGCGGCTCTGCCGGGGCTCGGCATCACCCGCGTCCTCACCTCCGGCGGCGCGCCCACCGCCGCCGACGGAGGCGCCGCGCTCACCGCGATGGCCGCCGCGGCCCCCGGGATCGACGTGGCCGCCGGCGGGGGAGTGCGGCCGGGCGACATCGCCGGGCTGCTGGCGGCGGGCGCCACCTCGGTGCACCTGTCCGCCAAGACCCGGGCGACGCCCCGGCGCGCGGCCGGCTGGGTGCCCCTCGGCGCCGGCGGCACCTCCGCCGACGACGACACCCACTTCCGCACCGACGGCACCGTCGTCACGGCGGCCAGGAGAGCCCTCGACGCGGCCGTCGGACGCGGGGAGGAGGCCCGGGGCACCCCTCGGTGAACGGCCCGTGGGCCGAACCGGGACACTGGCGGGCGTGGACGCACTCGCCGGACTGCTGGAGGGCCCCCGGGCCCGTGGCGCCTTCATGATCCGCGCCTGCTTCGATCCGCCCTGGGCGGTGCGGGTCGAGGACCGGGCGCCGCTGACCGTGATGCTGATGGTCCGCGGCGACGCCTGGGTCGTGCCCGACACGGGGGAGCGGCTGCGACTGCGGGCCGGGGACCTGGCCATCGCGCGCGGCCCCGACCCGTACGTCTGCGCCGACGACCCCGCCACCGACCCGCAGGCGGTGATCCTGCCGGGCGGCGCGTGCAGCTACCCCGACGGACGCCCCCTCAACGGCTCCATGGACCTCGGCGTCCGCACCTGGGGCGACCGCGCCGACGGCGAGGCGGTCCTGCTCATCGGCACCTACCTGGTCCGCGGCGAGATCGGCGGGCGGCTCCTCGACGCCCTGCCCCCGCTGCTGTCCCTCACCTCCGACACGTGGGACAACCCCCTCACACCGCTGCTGACGACCGAGGTCACGCGGGACGAGCCGGGCCAGGAGGTCGTCCTGGACCGGCTCCTGGACCTGCTGGTCATCGCCGCGCTGCGGGCCTGGTTCGCCGGGCCGTCGGCCGAGGCACCCGCCTGGTACCTGGCCCTGGGCGACCCGGTCGTCGGCCGGGCGCTGCGGCTGCTCCAGGACGACCCGGCCCACCCCTGGACCGTCGCGGACCTCGCCGCCAGGACCGGGGTGTCCCGCGCCGCGCTCGCCCGCCGCTTCACCGACCTGGTCGGCGAACCGCCCATGGGCTACCTCACCGGCTGGCGGCTCGCCCTGGCCGCCGACCGGCTGCGCGACAGCGAGGACACCCTCGGCGCGATCGCCCGTCGGGTCGGCTACGGCAGCGCCTTCGCCCTGTCCACCGCCTTCAAGCGGGTGTACGGCGTCAGCCCGCAGGAGTACCGGACCCCGGCTGCCGCTGCGGCCCGGGCGTAACCTGGCACGCGTGTACGCGGAACGGGCGTCCCGGCTGACCGGCGCGGTGGTGTGGACCAGCACCCCGGCCGGGCCCGGTCCCGGGCGGGTCCTCCCCGACGGCTGCATGGACCTGCTCTGGCACGACGGCCGGCTCCTGGTCGCGGGCCCCGACACCCGCGCCCACGTCACCGGGGACGGCGAGGGGCCCTGGGCCGGAGTCCGCTTCTACCCCGGCACCGCACCCACCCTCCTCGGCGTCCCCGCCGACGCCCTGCGCGACCGCCGCGTCGACCTCACCGACCTCTGGCCGGCCGGCCGCGCGCGGCGCCTGGCCGACCGGGTCAACGCGGCCCCCGACCCGGCGAGCGGCCTGGAGGAGGCCGCGCTGTCCCGCGCCGCCGAGACCGGTCCGCCCGACCCGCTCCTCGCCCGGATCGTCGCCGCCCTCGACGCGGGCCGCCCGGTCGCCGAGACCGCCGACGGACTGGGCATCCCGGCCCGCCGGCTGCACCGCCGTTCACTCGCCGCCTTCGGCTACGGCCCCAAGACGCTGGCCCGCGTCCTGCGGCTGCAACGCGCCCTCGCCCTGGCCGGGGACGGCACGCCCCTCGCCGAGACGGCGGCCCGGACCGGCTTCGCGGACCAGGCCCATCTGACGCGGGACGTACGCGAGTTGGCAGGCGCGACGCCCGGCGAACTACTGCGCGGCTAGCGGCGCGAACAGGTCGACGCCGTGCCCGTCGGGGTCCTCGACGACGGCGTACCGCTGCCCCCACGGGGCGTCCCAGGGCTCGCGCTCGCCCTTGCACCCGGCACCGGTCAGTTCGGCGTAGAAGGCGTCCACCTCGGCGGGTGTGTCGCACAGCAGGGCCAGCGAGTGCCGCCCGCCCCCGGCCGGCGGCTGCCATCCGGGCGTGAACGAACGGACGGAGTCCTCGGTGTCGAGCAGCAGCCGGATCCCGCCCGGCAACTCCGCCTCGGCGTGCGGCTCGTCCCCGGCTCCCTCGGGAAAGGCGAAACCGAGCCGGCGGTAGAAGGTCACGGACGCGGCCATGTCGGAGACGACGAGGCCGATGGCGTTGAATCGTGCGGTCATGGGGCCACCGTAGGCGGGCCGCGCTTCCTCGTCTTGAAGGAAACGGACACGGGGGGTGGCCACCGCCGCGCCGTCCCTCAGAAGCTCCTCAAGTCCGTTGAACACCATGGGGCGTCGAGCCGATCATGGCCGTATGTTCGGACGACTCGCCCCACCGGAACTCAACGTCCTCGTCCTGCGCGACGCGGACGTCGTCGCCCACGACCTGCGTCGGGCGCTCGCCGAGGCGACGCCCGAGGAGCGGCCCGGACTCGAACGCGCCGCCGCCCTGGTCGAGCGGGCCGCCGCGGCCCCCGACGCGGCACTGTTCGCCCGCTGGGTCCACGAACGGCTCGCCTCGGCCGGTTACGAAGGCCCCGTCGACTCCGTCCGCGCGGTGAAGGTCCTGCGCGAATCGGCCCCCGGGCTCGGCCTGCGCCAGGCCGTCCAGCTGACGAAGGCGGCCGCGGCCCACCGCCCCGAGGGGACCTAGACGGCCGCGTTCACCGCGTCGCGCGTGCCGTTCGGCCACTCCTCGCGGAGCATCCCGAAGAGCACGCTGTCGTAGCGATTCCCGTCCAGCAGCACGGCCGACCGACGGCGGCCCTCCTCGCGGAAGCCCAGCCGGGTGAAGGCGCGCACGGCCCGCTCGTTGCCGCTCCAGGTGTCCAGCTCCAGCCGGTTGAGGGGATACGCGCCGAACAGGTGGTCCACGAGGAGCCGCAGCGCGTCACTGCCGTGACCGAGGCCCCAGAACTCCCGCTCGCCGATGGTGACCCCGAGCGTGGCCACCCCGGCGTACGGGTCCAGGTCCCGGTAGTCGGCCATGCCGATCACGGCGCCGCCCGCCAGGTCCTCGACCGTGAACACGGCCGACTCCCTCGGGTTCAGACGCAGCATGGTGTCGAAGCCGAGAGCGACCGCCTCCGCCGTGACCGGGCCGAAGCACGGGTCGCCGGCCGTGGCCCAGCGCACCACTTCCGGGTCGTTGCGCCACCGCAGATGGTGCTCCGCGTCCTCGGAGCGCAGCGCGCGCAGCCCGACCAGCTTTCCTTCGAACTTCTCTTCGAGCATCGCGCAACTCTAATCGATCACGAAACCGCCGAAGCCGTAGAACTCCCGTGCGGCAGGATGGCCGCATGATCCGTCACGCGCGCGTCCTGCCGGCGCTGTTGCTGGCCCCGCTGCTGCTCACCGCCTGCGGTTCCGAGAAGGCGGGCGCCGACCGCCCGTCCGGCTCCCCGTCGGCCGCCGCCCCGGACACCGGTGGGAGCGAACTCACGGCCCGCGCCCGGGCGATGGGCGTGGCCCCGGAACTGGTCTACGTCACCGAGGCACCCGGGTTCACCCTGGCCCAGCAGTCCGTCGGCGTCCTCGGTGACGAGGGCTTCTCCGCCACCTGGGTCGACGGCGAGACCAACGCGCTGCTACTCCTCGCCGTAGACCGGGGCACCATCACCGCCGGCACCTGCCCCGAGCAGCCCGTCGGCGACATGTCCGGCGAGCACACCACCTGCGAGCGCGACGGCAGCACCTGGTACCGCACCGGTGCCGGACGCCACGAGTACGCCCTGCCCGAGAAGGGCCACGTCGTCCGGGTCTCCGCCGAGACGGACGCCGTCCCGCGCGACGTCCTGCGCGCCGCCGCCCTCGCCGCCCACCGCCCCGACGCCGCCGAGACCGACCGCCTCCTGCCCTCCGCCGACCCGGCGCCCGCCACACCGGTCGAGCGCGGCGACCTGCCCCGGTACGGCGACGGGGCGCCCGACAACCGCGTGGACATGGGCGGCTGACCCGCCTACGCCGTGAAGGCGGCCACCGTGTCGAGCCCCGCCTGCCGCAGCGTCCGGTGCACGGCGGGGCGGGCACCCCGGACCGTGAGGGCCACCGGCTCCGGCGTCCGGGTCACCGTCCGCAGCAGCGCGTAGGCGCAGGCCAGGTCGATGTGCTCCAGGCCGCTCATCTCCAGGGTCCATTCCCCCGGCTCCCGCAGCCGCGGGTCGAGCAGCAGCTCCTCCAGCACGCCCAGCGCGGGCGCGTCCAGGGTCCCGGAGAAGGCCAGTACCGCGTGCCGCCCGTCGGCCTCGGCGATCCTCACGGGTACGTCGTCCGTCACGACAACCTCCTCGATGGCACGGTGCGGGCATGCGTGGCCTCCATTGTCCCGCAACCCCGGCGACGGGGGAGTCCGGAATAGATCCGGCCGGTGCGGCGCTGTGCCTTGCGCGGTACATCGGTGCGGCGAAGGGCTGGTGGGCGCATGCGGTCAGGCCGGACGAACCCCGTGGTCACAACGGTCCACGGCGCGGTGCGCGGCAGGTACGAACACGGAGTCGCGGTCTTCCGGGGCATCCCCTACGCCGCACCCCCCTTCGGGCCGGGCCGGTTCCGTCCGCCGCTGCCGCCCGAGCCCTGGGACGGCGTCCGCGACGCGGGCTCCTACGGCCCCACGGCACCGAAACCGCCATACTCCGAGGCCTTCGCCCGGTACCTCTCCGACCCGACGATCCCGGGCCACGACTGCCTCAACCTCAACGTCTGGACCCCCGAGCCGGGCCCCGGCGCCCGTCTGCCGGTGCTGGTCTGGCTACACGGCGGCGCGCTGACCAGGGGTTCCTCCGCCGTGCCGGTCTACGACGGCCACACCTTCGCCCGGGACGGCGTGGTGTGCGTGTCGATCAACTACCGACTGGGTGTGGAGGGCTACGGCCTGTTCCCGGACGCCCCCGCCAACGCCGGCCTGCGCGACCAGATCGCCGCCCTCCAGTGGGTGCGGGACTCCATCGCGGCCTTCGGCGGCGACCCCGACCGGGTCACCGTCGCCGGCCAGTCCGCGGGCGCCATCAGCACCGGCGCGCTCCTCGCCGCACCCGCGGCCCGGGGGCTGTTCCGGCGGGCCGTGCTCCAGAGCGGCGCACCCGAGGCCACCGACCGCGACAAGGTGCGGCGCATGGTCCGCCGCATGGCCGCCCGCCTCAAGATCCCCGCCACCGCCGAGGCCTTCGCCGCCGCCGACCGCGACCAGCTGCTGCGGGCCCAGGCCGAGGTGGGGCGCTTCAGCAGCCCCGTACTCGGCGGCCCCGGCTTCGGGCTGGTCGTCGACGGCGACGTGCTGCCCCGCGATCCGCTGGAGGCACTCCTCGACGGCGACGCGGCACCGGACGTCGACCTCATGATGGGCTGGACCCGCGACGAGTACCGGCTCTGGCTGGTCCCCGGCGGCCTCCTCGAACGCGTGGACCGGCTCGGCGCGGTGGCCCTCGCGGGAGCCCGCGCCCGCTGCCACTGCGGCAACGAGGTCGTCCGCGGCTACCGCGCGCTGCGTCCCGGCGCGGGAGCCGCCGAAACCGTGGGCCAGCTGGTCACCGACCACCTGCTGCGCGTCCCGATGCACCGCCTGGCCGACGCGCGGCCCGGTTCCTCGTACCTCTACGAGTTCGCCTGGCCGTCCGGCCTGCCCGGCCTCGGCGCCTGCCACGCCCTGGAACTGGGCTTCGTCTTCGACTCCGGCGACGGCCCCGACGCGCGCAGACTCGCGGGCGAGGGCGCCCCGCAGGACCTGGCCGACGCGATGCACGGGGCGTGGGTGCGGTTCGCGGAGTCCGGCGACCCCGGCTGGGCTCCCTGGGACGCCGCGCATCCCGTCCGGGTCTTCGGCGACGGAGCCCCGCGTACGGACCACGGCCCGCTCGACGCCGAGTACGACCTGTGGAAGGCCGACGTCACCGAGCGGGGAGCGCGGGCCAGGCGGCTGGTGCGACGGTGAGGTGCGGGCGGCCCCGCCGGCTGCCCGGAGGGGCCTTCACCGAATCTCCCCCTGCGACCGTCCGCGCGCCGCCGGTGGGCGACGCGCGGACACCCGCCGGTGTGCGGGCCGTCAGGCCCAGCAGCCGTTCACGGTCGCCGCGAGGCCGTCCATGGCGTCCTTGATGTCGCTCGGGTCGGCCGTCGAGTTGTTCTCGATGAAGGAGAAGATCCGCCAGTCTCCGTCGTCGGTCCGCGTGACACCGCTCAGGGCGATCGCACCGGTGAGCGTGCCGGTCTTCGCGTGCACCTTGCCGACCGCGCACTCGGAGTCGGGGTCGTCGAAGCGTCCCCACTCCGGGCCGAGGCTGGAACCGGCCTCGCCGGCGACGGGCAGGCCCTCCAGGATCGATCCCAGGGCCGGGGACTCCGTGATCGCGTCGAGGATCTGGGCGAGGGTCGCGGCCGGGATGCGGTCGGCCCGGGACAGGCCGCTGCCGTCGTGCATCTCGAAGTTGTCGAGGGAGATGCCGTACGAGCTGAGCACCTGGCGGACGAGTTCGACGCCGCCCTCGAAGGTGGCCGGCTTGCCCAGCTCCACCGCGGTCATCCGCAGCAGGGTCTCGGCGATGTTGTTGTCGCTCGTCTTGAGCATCGTCTTGACGATGTCCGACAGCGGCGCCGACTTGTGCTGCGCCACCGGCACGTCGGACTGCTTGGCCGTCGCGCGGCCCACCTCGCCGCCGACGGTGATGCCCTGCGCGGCGAGCTTCTCCGCGAAGACCTTGCCCGCGTCGATCGACGTGTCCTCGACCGCCGCCCCGTCGACGACGAGCGAACGGACCGGCGCGACCTCGGTGGGGTAGTAGCCCTCGTTCCAGCCCTCGGCGAGGCTCGGGTCGGCGAACAGGCTGTCGTCCACCCGGACCCCGACGTCCGTGCGGCCCGCCGCCTTGAGCCCGTCGGCGGCGGTCTTGGCCAGCGCGGCGACGTCCTCGCTCGTGAGGGTGCGGTCACCGCCGCCGACGAGGGTGAGGGTGCCCTCGCCGTACACGACCCTGGTGGTGAACTCGTGGTTCGCGCCCAGCAGCGTCAGGGCCGTGGTGGCCGTGGCCAGCTTGGCGTTGGAGGCGGGCATGAGGGCGGTGGAGCCGTTGTGGTCCCACAGGGCGGTGTCCGAGTCCGCGTCGAGCACGACGCCGCTGACGTCGGTGCCCAGCCGTTCGTCGGCGAGGCGCTCGTTGAGGTTCTCGACCAGCCGCGCGTCGTCGGCGGCGAGGTCGTCGACCGAGATGCCCTGCGCCTGCGGGGTGTTGTCGTCGGCGGCGAAGGCAGAGGTCCCGGCCAGCGTGGCGGAGGCCACGGGCACGGCCATCGCGAGCACGAGGGCACGTCGCGCGCCGACGCGGCTCACTCTCGCCCTGCGGTGCCGGCGCCGTCCGCCCGGCGTGAACGTGTTGGTGGGGGTTCCGTCTGGCGTACCAGTCATGAAGTGAAGTCCAAAGATCGGTTACTTCGTTCTGTGGGGGTGAAGCGCTGGGCACGCTACCAGCCGTCATATGAAGGGCCGGGACGGAAATTGACGGGGTGTGAATGTCTTGCGACGGAACTGGGGAATCGCTGTCCCAGCGCTTTCGTGAAGAGGGTTCTCCCGGCACCGAACGGGCAATTCCTGCTGCCCTTCAGGGCGCCGGGACACGGGATTCCGGGGCATCGTCGCCCCGCCACC
The DNA here is from genome assembly GCF_044754585.1 of Streptomyces sp. NPDC093065. Lineage (NCBI taxonomy): Bacteria > Bacillati > Actinomycetota > Actinomycetes > Kitasatosporales > Streptomycetaceae > Streptomyces > Streptomyces sp. NPDC093065. The sequence continues at coordinate 145,535 of NZ_JBIVPJ010000016.1, forward strand.
GGGCGCGCACCGTCCAGCCGCCGGCCACCGCCACGGCCGCCGGCGCCCCGGCGGCGATCACCCGCCCGAGCCCGGAGCCGGCTCCGCTCACCGGAACCGCGGCGGCGGCCGCCACGACGCCCGCTCCCGCGCAGGCCGCGAGTGCCTCACCCCACGCACGTGCAGTGCCGCGCCCCCACCGCCACGGCCACGTCTCACTCGTCACCAGGTAGGCGACCAGCAGTACGACCACACAGGCGGCCTCCCACCAGGCCGGGTCGCCGAACGCCGCGATCACCACCACGCCCGCCGCGAGCAGCGTCGTCCGGTGGCGCAGCAGCCGGGCGGACCAGTCGGACGCCACCGACGGCCGCCGGTCCGGCGAGGGTGCCGCCCACGCCGCGACGGCGACCGCCCCGGCGAGCGGCACCGCTTCCCCCGCCGTGCCCACCGCGGCCCACGGCCGCCACGCCAGCACGACGGCCGCCACCGCGATCACCCGTACCGGCAGGGTGCCGGCCCAGTACCCCAGGTACTCCCGGAGCCCGACCCGCGTCCGCGTCGTCATCCGGCCCGCCCCCTTCCGCCGACCCGTCCCGACAGCAGCGGCGCCAGCGCCAGATCCAGTGACTCGCCCGCGGTGTGCCGAAGCACCGGCACCCCGCTGTCCCGCAGCGCGAACCGCATCGCGTCGCGCTCCGCGCGCCACAGGCGCAGGGCGAGATCGCCCGCCTCGTCGCCGGGTTGCACCCGGGGGTCTCCGCCGGGGATCTCCACCACGACCGGGCGGCGCCCCCGGGCCCGGAGGTCCCGGAGCACCGCCAGGATCCGGGCGTCGCTCAGCGGGGTGAACACGTACACCAGGGCACCCTCCGGCAGCGCGGGCGGCGGGACCCGCTGCAGCCCGTCGCCGCCGAAGGTGCGGTCCTTGCGGACGTCGAGGACGCTCTCGACGATGCGGTAGAACGCCGCGTCCCCGGTGCCCGGCGCCAGCCAGCGGGTGGTGCCGCCGGTCGAGACGACCCCCACCCGGTCGTGGGTGCGCAGGTAGGCCCGGGTGAGCCCGGCGGCGGCGCGTACCGTCTCGTCCAGGGAGGACAGCCCGGTCACCGGGTCGACGACGTCCGCGAACGCGTCGAGCAGCATCACGGTGTCGGCGGCCCGCTCGGCGGCGAACCGGTGCAGTTGCACGGTGCCGCGCCGGGTCGTCGACGGCCAGTGGATGCGCCGCTGCCGCTCCCCGGGGACCCACGGCCCCACCCCGACGACCTCGACGCCCTCCCCGGACTGCGGCGAGGCGTGCTCGCCGAGCCGCTGCGGCAGCCGTACCGGGATCGGAGTGAACCTCGCCTGCGCGGCGTGCGGGAACACCGACACCTCGGGCGCCCCGACCCGCACGGTGCGGCGCACGGTGCCGCCGGAGTCGTACACGTCCAGGTCCACCGGACCGAGCGACCAGCGGCCCCAGTGCAGCGCCGTGTGGCGCAGCGTCACGGCGGACCGGCCGGTGACCACCTCGTCGAGACGCAGGCCGGGGCCGAGCGTGACGCCCGGGTCCAGGCGTACGACGTCGCCGTCGTGGGCCACCTCGACGCGGACGGTGACCGTGTCGCCCTCGAAGCAGCGCCCCGGCTCGACGGTCACCGACGTCTCGATACGGCGGGCGGGGGCGCGGGGCAGCGCCAGGGCGAGCAGCACCAGCGGCGCCGCCGCGAGGGCGAGCAGCCACCCGCGGCCGGTGAGCAGCGCGGCGGCCAGCGCCACGGCGGACACGGTCAGCAGACGCAGCGTGCGCTCGCCCGGACGCGGGCCGCCGGGCGGCGGGGGCGGCGGCTGAGCCGGGGCGGTGCGGCCCTCCAGGGCGCGGACCACCGCCGCGTCCGGCCGGGGCTCGGGTGCCGGTGGCGCCGCCGGTGCGGGCCGGGTCACGACGGCACCGCGTCCGTACGCCGCGTCGTCGGCGTACGGACGCCGGCCACCACCTCGCGCAGCACGTCGTCCGTGGACATCTCGCGCACCCACAACTCCGGCCGCAGTGACACCCGGTGGGCCAGCGCGGGCACCGCGAGGTCCTTGACGTCCTCCGGGACGACGTAGTCGCGCCCGTCCAGCACGGCGCGGGCGCGCGCGAGCTGGACCAGGGCGAGTCCGCCGCGCGGCGAGGAACCGATGCTGATCTGGGGGTGCTCACGGGTCGCGCCGACGAGCGCGACGGCGTACTCCAGCAGGTCGTCGTCGATCTCCACCCGCTCGACGACGGCCCGCCACGCCAGCACGTCGTCCGGCCCGGCGAGCCTTTCGAGCACGGCCTCGGGCGCGGCCCGGTCGATGCGGGCCCGCAGCATCGCCAGCTCCTCCGAGGCGGCCAGGTACCCCATCCGCACCCGCAGCTGGAATCGGTCGAGCTGGGCCTCGGGCAGGGAGTAAGTGCCCTCGTACTCCACCGGGTTGGCGGTCGCGATCACCAGGAACGGGTCGGCCAGCGGCCGTGTCTCGCCGTCCACGGTCACCTGCGACTCGGCCATCGCCTCCAGCAGCGCGGCCTGCGTCTTGGGCGGCGTCCGGTTGATCTCGTCGGCCAGCAGGAGGTGGGTGAAGACCGGGCCGGGGTGGAACACCATCTCGCCGGTGCGCTGGTCGAACAGCGGCGTCCCGGTGACGTCGGAGGGCAGCAGGTCGGGGGTGAACTGGATGCGGCGGAAGTCCAGTCCGAGGGTGGTGGCGAAGGAGCGGGCGAGGAGCGTCTTGCCGAGACCGGGCAGGTCCTCGACGAGCACGTGGCCGCCGGCGAGCACGCTCAGCATCACGTGCTGGAGGGCTTCCTGCTTGCCGACGACGGCACGGCCGATCTCGCGCAGTACGGCACCGGCCTGCTCGCCGACCTGCTCGGCGGTGCGCAGCGGGGGCGTGGAGGTAGTCGTCACTTCGCTTGGTCCTTACCGGTGCGGGATGTGCGGGTGCGGGTCGGGGCGCCGTCGCTGTCGCGGGGCGCACCGAGTGCTTCGAGGCGGTCGACGAGGCGGCGCAGCACGTCGACCGGCACCTCGCCCGCTGGCCCGGTGTCCGGCGGTACGGGCCCCAGCCACGGCCACAGCTCGGGGCCGACCAACTCGGCGGCCCGCTCGGGCTGGTGCTCCAGGGACACGTGGTGGTGCTCGGCGAGCGCGGCGGCGTACAGGCGGCGCAGCTCGACCCGGAGCACCGCGCGGTAGTACAGGGCGCCGTCGGGACCGGTGGAGGTCTTCACGTTGCGGCGCCACTCGCCCATGCCCGGGGCCCGCGTCCGCAACAGCCGCACCTCGTCCCGGTACACGGAGTCGACGGCGCCCGCCCCGATGGCGTACCGGGCGACGAGCAGGGCCGCGGCGACGGCCAGGGCCACCAGGGCGCCGGCCGCCCCGGGGCCGTCGAGGAGCAGGACGAGCAGGACACCCGAGCCGACGACCGCGCCGGCGAGCAGCCCGAGCCGGCGCAGTGGGAGCATCTCCTGCCCGCGGGCCTCCAGGGACCGGTTCACCGCTCGGCCTCCCCGTCCCCGACCGCGTCCGCTTCCCGGTCCCCGAGCAGGGACGCGATCTCCTCCAGGGCGGCGGCCGCGGCCGACCGGTGCGAGCGGTCCATCGGGTGCGAGGAGTAACGGGCCTCGCGGAAGAGGGCGGTGAGGCGCGGCGCGGCCGGGCCCGGGGCGAAGCCCGCGGCGGCGGCGCGGGTGAGCAGGTCGGCGGGGCTGTCGGAGGCGTGCCGCGGTATGCCGGACGCCGCGAGGGCGTCCTCCATCGCGGCGTAGCAGGCGATGACGGCGGCGCGGGCGTCGTCATCGGTGCCGGCCAGGGCGCGCCGGCCCGAGTGCACGGCTGACAGGAGCAGCCGCGCGTCGTCGTCCTGCGGCGCCGCGCCCGGCGTGCCGGGACGGTGCGGCACGCTCAGCCCGAAGCGTCGCAGCCGCCGTACGACGGCCACCACGACGAGCACGACGACGACCGCGGCCGACACGGCGAGCACGAGAAGCAGCGGCAGGGAGGAGTGACCCGTCGAACCGGGCGGGCGCTCCTGGAGCGGGGGAGTGGCGAACGTCGGTTCCGGGGCCGGTTCCGTGGCGGGGGGCGGCGGTGGGCCGGACGCGTCGTCACCGGTGGAGAAGCGGTGCAGGACCAGGGCCAGTACGCCGATGACGCCCGTCGCGGCGAGCAGCAGGGGCGCGGCGACCTCCCGCAGCCGTTCCTCGACCGGCGGCAGATCCATGCGCTCGGCGCCGAACCGGGGGCGAAGGCGCCGGACGGCCGTCCAGGCGCCGATCGTCCAGGCGGCGGACGCCCCGATCGCCACGATGCCCCACTGGCCGAGCGGCCCCCTGCCGGAGTGCAGCAGCCCCTGGGCGGGCCGCAGCGCGAGCGCGGCGACCGCCAGCGCCCCGACGACTCCGACGGCGATCACCGCCCCCGGCGCCGCGCGGTGTCCGGTCCGCTCCTCCGCGTCCATGCCGTTCGCCCCCCGCCGAACCCGTCGTCCCCGAACGCCTGTTCAGCGCCATCTTGGCACATGCCGCTCCGGCCGCCCGGGGGACGTCGCCTCGGTGGCCGACGTGATCGCCGGCGGGCACGCCCGGCGGCGGCACGGGCGTTCACCCCCGGTAGCGGGCGCGGCCCACGGCGGCGGCCACCGTCAGCGGGAGGTGAGAACCGCGGCGGTGAGGAGCAGGCTGTGGCAGGCGTGGGGGGGGGGGGGGGGGGGGGGGGGGCCCCCCCCCCCCCCCCCCCCCCCCCGCCCGGGGCCGCCCCCCCCCCCCCCCCCCCCCCCCCCCCCCCCCCCCCCGCCCCCCGGGCCCGGGGGGGGGGGGGGCCGGGCGGGGGGCCCGGCCGCCGCCCCCCCCCCCCCCCCCCCCCCCCCCCCCCACTACCGGCATGGAGGGCCGCCCCCGGACATCGCGACCCCGGTCGCACGGACCGCCGGGGACAGGGCGGTGGCCCAGGACCGGATCGCGGAGTGCATGAACGGCCGGCCGCCGCCGAGCAGCAGGGCGCAGGCCACCGGCGCGGGCACCGACCGGTCGGCCGCGGCACAGCCGAAGACCCGCCGCGCCGCATCGTCGTGGTTCGCGACGAGACGGGAGCGGACCGCGTCACCGGTCAGGGCGACGAGGACGCCGAGGGCGACGCGATCGACCTGATCGCGTCGGGCCCCACCCGGCAGCACCCCCCGACCAGCCGGGCCCCGGCCGCCCGCCACTCCCGCACCAGCCGGGGGGCGAACAGGGAACGCCCTCGCCATGCCCGGGCCCGCGCGTCCCACCTCTCCCCGCTGTTGGGATAGGCGACGACCGGCTTCCCGGTGACGCGGGCGGCGGTCCGGACCGCGCCGGACACGTCCCCGGGGGCACAGCAGTTGACGCCCACCGCGACGACCTCGTCGGCTTCGGCGGCCAGGGCGAAGGCCTCCTCCAGCGGCTGACCGGCGCGGGTGCGGTCCCCGTCGACGGTGTACGACAGCCAGGCGGGCACGCCCAGTCCGCGCACCGCCCGCAGCAGCGCCGCCGCCTCGTCGGTGTCCGGGACCGTCTCCAGCGCGAGGACGTCGGGCCGTGCGGCGGCCAGGACCTCCAGGCGGGGCCGGTGGAAACGCTCCAGCGCGCCCACGCCGAGGCCGTACCGTCCCCGGTACTCGGAACCGTCCGCCGGCATCGCCCCGTACGGACCCGCCGACGCCGCCACCCACAGGCGACGCTCCGGGCGGCCCGCGCGCGCCCGGCGGGCGGCCTCCCGGGCCGACTCCACGCTGAGCGCGAGCAGTCCGGCGGCCCGCTTGCGGCCGATGCCGCGCCGGGCGAAGCCCTCGAAGGTGGCCTGGTAGCTGGAGGTGATCACCACGTCCGCGCCCGCCTCGAAGTAGGCGAGGTGGGCCCGTGTGATCGCCTCCGGGTCGTCGGCGAGCAACCGGGCCGACCACAGCGCGTCCCCCAGGTCGTGCCCGGCGGCCTCCAGCTGGTTGGACAGCCCGCCGTCGAGCACGAGCGGGCCCGAGGCGAGGGCGTCGGCGAAGTCGCTGGTCACGCCTCCGAGACTACGACGTGCCCACCCGGCTCCCGGACCTTGTCCCCCGTGCGAGCTACGGCCAGGTGTCCACCGTGAGGGGACGATCTCCGGCCGCCGGATCCGTAGCGTCCGGTGCATCAGCCCGAGGCGCCGAAGTCACGGGCCCGACCGAGGAGTTCACGTGAGGTTTGTCTGGCAGTTCCTGGCCGTGCTGGCGGCCTACGCCGCCGGTGGTGCCGCCATCCAGGCGGTGAAGGACAACGACTGGCTCACCCTGGTCGTCGGACTCACGGCGGCCGCGCTGGTGCTGTTCGTGTACGGGTGGGTGGTGCGGCGGACCGAGCGCCGGCAGGCCCTGGACGTGGCCCTGGAGGGCGCCGGCACCAAGTTCGGCTGGGGGACGCTGATCGGCGTCGGGATGTTCTCGGCCGTCATCGTGAACCTCTTCACCTCCGGGCACTACGAGGTGAACGGACTGGGCTCGGTGCAGGGCGCGATCGGACTGGTCGGCTTCATGGCCGGGGCCGCCGCGACGGAGGAGGTCGTCTACCGCGGGGTGCTGTTCCGGATCATCGAGGAACACATCGGCACCTACCTCGCACTGGCGCTGACCGGCCTCGTCTTCGGGCTCTCGCACCTGCTCAACGAGGACGCCACCCTGTGGGGAGCCGTCGCCATCGCCATCGAGGCCGGGTTCATGCTCGCCGCCGCCTACGCCGCCACCCGCAACCTGTGGCTGACCATCGGCGTGCACTTCGGCTGGAACTTCGCCGCGGGCGGCGTCTTCAGCACCGTCGTCTCGGGCAACGGCAGCAGCGAGGGCCTGCTGGACGCCACGATGTCGGGTCCCAAGCTGCTCACCGGCGGCGACTTCGGCCCGGAGGGCAGCGTGTACTCGGTGGGCTTCGGGGCGCTGCTCACCCTGGTCTTCCTGTGGCTGGCGCACCGGCGGGGGAACATCGTGCCGTTCGGCTCGCGACGGCGTGCCGCGGGCGCCAACTCCGCCGCTACACTGCCCCGATGATCGATCGCCGAGGGATCGTGGAGCGGTGGCACCGGCTCGACGTCACGGTCCGGGACCTCCCCTTCGGGGTGCTGCTCCTCGTGGCGTCGCTCCTGCCCGCGCTGCGCGGTCAGGGCACGGAGGTCGGCGGCCTGGCGACCCGCCCCGCCGACGCACTGGCCGGCGTGGCGGCGGTCCTCCAGACCCTCCCGCTGGCCCTGCGCCGGCGGTGGACGATCGTCTGCCTCGCCCTGGTCTCGCTGGGCTTCGCCGTCGACCAGCTCCGCGGCTACCACCTGTTCGCGGGCACCGCACTGCCCATCGCACTGATCAGCGCGGGGTCGTACCTGGAGAAGTACCGGCGCACCACCCTGATCGCCGCCTCGGTGGCCTTCGCGGCCCTGTCGGCCGAGCTGTACCGGCGCGGACCGGGCGAACCGGCGGTCGAGTTCGTGAGCTTCTACCTGATCCTCGCCCTCACCTGGGGCATCGGCGCCTGGATGCGCTCCGCGCGCGCCGCCGAGGCCGAGCGCCGCAGCCGGGTCGCCGAGGACGCCCGCAATGCCGAACGCGCGCGGATCGCCCGCGAGTTGCACGACGTCGTGACCCACCACGTCACGGCGATGGTCGTCCAGTCCGAGGCGGCCCGCTATCTGACCGCCGCACCCGACCGGCTCGACGAGACGCTGGCCGCCGTCAGCGACACCGGCCGCCGCGCCATCACCGACCTGCGGCACCTGCTCGACCTCCTCAACCCTGACCACGGCACCGCCGAGCCCAGGACGCCCCCCGTCGGCCGGGTGCTCACGCTGGTCGAGCAGACGCGCCGGGCCGGGCAGCCGGTGGAGTTCACCGAGCAGGGCACCCCGGCGACGGCCACCGGCAGCTCCGACCTCGTGGCCTACCGCGTCGTGCAGGAGGCCCTGACCAACGCCCTCAAGTACGACCACGGCGCCAAGACCTCGGTCCTGGTACGCCACGGAGAAAGAGAGATCACGGTGGAAGTGGGCACGGACGGCTCCGGCACGGGGGCGGCGTCCCCCGGCGGAAGCGGGCGGGGCCTGGCCGGCCTGCGCGAACGCGTCGACGTACTGGGCGGCGAGTTCAGCACGGACCGCCCGGCGGGCGGCGGGTTCGTCGTCCGGGCCCGGATACCCGGGGGGAGCACGGCATGAGCGCGCCGGTCCGGGTCGTGATCTGCGACGACCAGGCACTGATCCGCACCGGTCTGGCGACCATCGTCGACGCCCAGCCCGACCTGGAGGTGGTCGGCGAGTGCGGGGACGGGCGGGCCGGGGTCGACCTGGCCCGCGAACTGCTCCCGGACGTCGTGGTGATGGACATCCGCATGCCGGTGCTCGACGGCCTCGAAGCCACCCGCCTGCTGGCCGGCGCCGGGGTGGAGCACCCCGTCAAGGTGCTCGTGGTCACGACGTTCAACCTCGACGAGTACGTCTACGAGGCGCTGCGCGCCGGTGCGAGCGGCTTCCTGCTCAAGGACGCGCCGCCGGACCGGCTGCTGCACGGCATCCGCACCGTGGCCATGGGCGCGGCGCTCCTCGACCCCGACGTGACACGCCGCCTCGTGGGCCGCTACGCCGCCCGCATCCGGCCGGCCGAGGGCGGCACCACCCGCGACATCCCGCTCACCCCCCGGGAGACGGAGGTCCTGCGCCTGATCGCGGACGGGCTCTCCAACAGCGAGATCGCCGCGGCCCTCGTGATCAGCCCCGAGACCGTCAAGACCTTCGTCTCCCGCATCCTGACCAAGCTCGACCTGCGCGACCGCGTCCAGGCGGTCGTCTTCGCCTACCGCCACGGGCTGGTGACCTGACGCGCGCGGTGCCGGACGGGCGGTCCTCAGTCCCGCAGCCGGCCGCGCATCTGCGACAGGCGCCGGTCGAAGCGCAGGTTGTACCAGGTCAGCCAGCTCATGAAGACGATCGCGAGGCCGAGCATCATGCTTCCGGCGCCGACCGATCCGGAGGCGAACCACAGGGCCGACGTGCCGAAGAAGACGAGGAACAGCGTCGGGAACGCCCACCAGCGGTTGCGCCGCAGCCGCTCCTGGCGCGAGTCGACCAGCGCCGCCATCGCCCGCCGCCGTTCCGGGTCCCGGGGCACCGGCCCGCCCCTCAGGATCCGCCGGTCCATGCCGGGCACGTCGTCCGGTTCGGTGCCCACCGCCTCCGCGTCCTGCCGCCGCCGGCGGCGGGTCCACCACACGAGCAGGACGGCGACCGGCACCGAGCCCACCACGGCCGACGGCCACGCCGACGCGCCGTGCAGGACCAGGCGGACCCCGGCACCCACGACCAGGGCGATCACACCGACGCCCCACAGGCTGTCCCGCCACCGAGGCCGCGGACGGTCGTCGCTTCTCTCCGTGCGGGACATGTCACCTCTGCTGTGGAAGACGTGGAAGAACGGTGCACACCGGGTACCCGCGTTCGCCCGGGACACTTCGGCCGGCGCCGAACCAACCGGCCCATAGCGTGCGGGACATGAACGACACGCGAACCGCCACGAGCACCCTCACGCCCGCCGCGGCCGTCACCGGCATGGTCGACCACGTCCTCGCCCTCGCCGCCACCTGGACCCACTGGGACGGACGGCCCGCACACGCCGACGGCCGCGTGCACACCCCGCACAAGGCGATCCGCCGCGTGGCCGACCACATGGTCGACCACCTCGCGGAACTGGAGGCACGGCTGGCGGGGGAGGAGACGCAGCCCGACCACTGGCACGCCTCCGCGGTCACCACGGACGCCGACCGCGCACGCTTCACCGACGAGGACCTCGACGAGGCACGCAGCCGGCTCACCCGGCTCGCCCGGATCTGGGCCAACCGCCTCGACGCGCTCACCGACGAGCAGCTCGACCACTCGCCCGGCGAGGGTTGGAGCTTCCGCGAACTCGCCGCCCACCTGAAGGAATCCGTGTACTACGCCGACGCCGTGGGTGACCTGTCGTGACCGCCTTCACCGACCTGCACCGCGCCGGCGAGCCCCTGCTCCTGCCGTGCGCCTGGGACCACGCCTCCGCGTTCGCCCTCGCCGGACAGGGCTTCCGCGCCGTCGGCACGACCAGCCTCGGCGTCGCGGCGGCGGCCGGGCTGCCCGACGGAGCCTCGGCGACCCGCGACGAGACCCTGCGGCTGGCCCTCACGCTCGGCTCGGCCCCCTTCCTTCTCTCCGTCGACGCGGAGGGCGGCTTCAGTGAAGACCCCGACGAGGTGGGCGAGCTGGCGCGGCAGCTGGCGGCGGTCGGCGCCGTCGGCATCAACCTGGAGGACGCCCTCGGGTCCGCCGGCCGGCACGCCGCGAAGATCGCCGCGGTCCGCCGGGCCGCTCCCGGCCTGTTCGTCAACGCCCGTACGGACACGTACTGGTCGGGCGACGGCGACTGGCCCGACACCCTGCGGCGCCTGGATGCCTACCGCGAGGCCGGCGCCGACGGCGTCTTCGTCCCCGGCCTCACCGACCCCGCCCGCATCGCGTCCCTCACCGCCCGCTTCGACGTCCCCCTCAACGTCCTGTACTCGCCCGCAGGACCCTCCCTCGCACACCTCGCCGACCTCGGCGTGGCCCGGGTCAGCCTCGGCTCACTGCTCTACCGGCGGGCCCTGGGCGCCGCCCTGGAGACGGCCGCGGACCTCCGGGCGGGCCGGGACACGGGCGGCCCGGCACCGACGTACGACGAGGTGCGCGCGCTGACCGGCCCAGCGCCCGCACCTCCACGGCCTTAGCCCACGCTTGCCCGCGGCCAGTGCTCCAGCGCCACGTGGAGGGCGTCGACCGCCTTGTCCCAGGACGCCTGTACGTCGCGCGGGGCGCCGAAGCCCCCGGCGGCCTCCAGCGCGCAGTACCCGTGGAAGGTGGAGCGCAGCAGGCGTACGGCGTCGGTGAGGTCGGGTTCGGTCAGGCCGTAGGCGCGCAGCATGCCGTAGGTGATCTCGGCGGTGCGGCGCATGGCGGGGGAGTCGGCCACCAGGGCCTGGTCGACACGGATCTGGGTGGCGGCGTAGCGCCCCGGATGGCGCAGGGCGTACGCCCGGTAGGCGCCCGCGAAGGCGGCCAGCGCCTCCTTCCCGGCCCGGCCGGCCACCGCCTGCGCGATCTCCTCGATCAGCTCGCCGCCGGCCAGCAGCGCGACCCGGACCCGCAGGTCCTGGAGGTTCCTGACGTGCGTGTACAGGCTGGCGTCCCTTACTCCGAAACGCCGGGCGAGGGCGGAGACGGTGACGCCGTCGAGGCCCTGCTCGTCCGCGAGGTCGGCGGCAGCCGCGACGACACGCTCGGTCGTGAGGCCGAGTCGGGGCATGGGACCACCTTCCGCAACCCGGGATCTTCCTGCGCAAGCCTAATGCCGGGCCCGGCGGGGAACGGCCACCGCAGGGCCGTCGGGCCCCCGGCCGGTCGCGTCCGGACACGTCATCGCGGACACGGATGTTCCGAAGGGCGGCCGCCCAACGCGTCTCACCTCGACCCGGGTTGCCGCACCGTGCCGCCCGCGCCGGCCACCGGCGCCCTGCCCGCCTGCCGTCCGTCAGCCCGCCAGCACCCCCCGCACGAACGCGTTGGTGAACTTCCCCGCCGGGTCCAGCTCCCCGGCCAGCGCCCGGAAGTCGCCGAGCCGCGGATACAGCGCGCGCAGCTCGTCCGCCGGGGTCGTGAACACCTTCCCCCAGTGCGGGCGGGCCGCGAAGGGCGCGAGCGCCTCCTCCAGCCGCCGCACCACCGGCAGCACCGCCGCCGTGTCCTCGACCCAGGTGAAGTGCGCCGCCGCGGTGTCCCGCCCGTAGGCCGGGCTCAGCCACTGCTCGTCGGCGGCGACCGTACGGATCTCGCAGGTCTGCAGCACCGGCGCGAGTACGTCGCGTATCGCGTCCATCGCGTGCAGGGCCTCCAGTGCGTGCTCGCGGGGCATCAGGTACTCCGACTGCAGCTCGGCGCCGCTGCTGGGCGTGAACTCGGCCCGGAAGTGCGGCAGCCGCTCGTGCCAGGGCCCCGGCACGCCGAACTGCTCCGTGCAGTTGACCGCGGGCATGCCCGGCACCGGGTGCATCTTCTCGACGGCCGGTGCCGCGTACGGGAAGTCGGGCAGCGGCCGGTCGGAGCGCCGCTTCAGCCACACCTGCCGGAAGCCGGGCGCCCGCCAGTCCGTGAACAGGCTCACGCTGTACGCCGCCGCCATCACCGTCTCGAACGTCGCCGGGTCGAGGCCGGCCAGCGGCAGCTCGGTGAAGACGTGCTGCTCCACCTCGTAGGCCGGCTCCAGGCCGAGGGTGAGCGAGGTCACCACGCCCAGCGCGCCGAGCGAGGTCACCGCCCCGCCGAACCGCTCGTCGCCGCGGGCGATCACCACGGTCGAACCGTCCGCCGTGACCAGCTCCACCTCGCGCACCACCGACCCCAGCGGACCGTTGCCCACCCCGGAGCCGTGCGTGCCGGTCGCCACGGACCCGGCGACGGAGATGTGCGGCAGCGACGCCATGTTCGCCAGCGCGAGCCCCCGCGCGTGCACCAGCCGGGCCAGCTCGGCGTACCGCACGCCGCCACCGACCCGCACCGTACGGGCCGCGGTGTCGACGTCCACCTCGGACGGCAGGTCCGCCAGCGACAGCAGGACGCCCCCGTCGCCCGGCTCCGCGATCTCGTTGAAGGAGTGCCCGCTGCCCAGCACCCGCACCCGGTCGCCGTCGGCCACCAGGGCCCGCAGGGCGTCCAGGGAGTGCGGCCGCAGCAGTTCCTTGGCCGTGTACGTGATGTTTCCGGCCCAGTTGGTGACCGTGACGTCGCTCATACCGCGGAAACCTACCCGGCGCGCCTGGGAGGGGCCCCGGGCGGGAAGCCGCTGTCGCGGGGGCATACCGTGAGAAGTCGAACGCCGGAGCTGGGAGGAGACACGGGATGGACAGCCGTACCGCGCTGGTCGAGGATCTGATGGAGCGGTTCCCGAACGTACCGCGCGAGGCCGTCTTCAAGGAGGACCTCCTGCGCGGCGGTGTCGCCTTCGACCCCTCCGCGCTGAGTGACAACGAGGACGGCGAGGTCAAGCCGAAGTCGTACTTCATCTTCTCCTTCGACCACGGCACCCTGCCCGAGCTGGGCGAGGCCGCCCTGCGCCGCCCGCCCGAGGAGATCATCCTCACCGGCGGCCCCTACGACCTGCGCCGCACCGTCGTCTCGGTCCGCGTGAACCCGGCCTCCCCCTACCGGGTCGCCGCGAACGAGGACGGTGTCCTCGGCCTCTACCTGGACGGCAGGCGGATCTCCGACGTCGGCGTGCCGCCGATGCCGGAGTACTACCGGCACAAGCTCTCCAACGGGAAGTCGGTCATGGAGGTGGCCCCGACCATCCAGTGGGGCTACCTGATCTACCTGACCGCGTTCCGCGTCTGCCAGTACTTCGGCGCCAAGGAGGAGTGCCAGTACTGCGACATCAACCACAACTGGCGCCAGCACAAGGCGGCGGGACGGCCGTACACCGGCGTGAAGGACGTCGACGAGGTCCTTGAGGCGCTGGAGATCATCGACAAGTACGACACCGCCAAGATCTCCACCGCGTACACCCTCACCGGCGGCGCGATCACGACGAAGGTCCAGGGCCTGGACGAGGCCGACTTCTATGGGCGGTACGCCAAGGCCATCGAGGAGCACTTCCCCGGCCGCTGGATCGGCAAGGTCGTGGCCCAGGCCCTGCCCAAGCCGGACGTCCAGCGCTTCAAGGACTACGGCGTGCAGATCTACCACCCCAACTTCGAGGTGTGGGACGAGTATCTGTTCAAGATGTACTGCCCCGGCAAGGAGCGGTACGTCGGCCGCGACGAGTGGCACAAGCGCATCCTCGACTCCACCGAGGTCTTCGGCGCGCGCAACGTCATCCCCAACTTCGTCGCGGGCGTGGAGATGGCCGAGCCCTTCGGCTTCAAGACCGTCGACGAGGCCATCGCGTCCACCACCGAGGGCCTGCGCTTCTTCATGTCGCACGGCATCACGCCCCGCTTCACCACCTGGTGCCCCGAGCCCACCACCCCGCTCGGCAAGACCAACCCCGACGGCGCCCCGCTGGAGTACCACATCCGCCTGCTCCAGGCCTACCGCCAGACCATGGAGGACTTCGGCCTCTCCTCGCCCCCCGGCTACGGCCCGCCCGGCGCCGGCAACGCGGTCTTCTCGGTCAGCTCCTTCATGGACAGCCTGCCGGAGGACGCGCCCGTGGAGGTGTGAGCGGACGGGGTCGTGGTTATTCGGTGGCGCGGCCTCCGAGCGCGCGACTAAGGTGACCGAAGTCCGAGCGGCGGCCCCAGCGGCCGCCGACAGGGGTCTTGCTGAGGAGGTGTCGACCAATGGCTGTCACTGTGACGGGCGCTGCCCGCATCCAGGAGTCCATCGAGTCCACCTCCGCGGCCACCGGCTGATCCCAGCCGCTCCCTGAGTTCTCGCGCCGGGGCCGCACCCTGAAGGGTCACCCCTTGACTTCCACGTTTTCCACCTCCCCCTACTCCGCCCTGTCCTCCTACGGTTGGGACGACACCTGGGCCGACGCGTTCGCGCCGTACGCCGCCGAAGGGCTGCTGCCCGGCCGGGTCGTCCGGGTCGACCGCGGGCAGTGCGACGTCGTCACCGCGGCCGGTGTGCTGCGGGCCGACACCGCGTTCGTCACCCCCAACGACCCCCTGCGCGTCGTCTGCACCGGCGACTGGGTCGCCGTCGACCCCGAGGGCGGCAACCCGCGCTACGTACGGACGTGTCTGCCGCGCCGTACCGCCTTCGTGCGCTCCACCTCCTCCAAACGGTCCGAGGGGCAGATCCTCGCGGCCAACGTCGACCACGCCGTCGTCGCCGTGTCGCTCGCGGCCGAGCTGGACCTCGCCCGGATCGAACGGTTCCTCGCCCTCGCCTGGGAGTCGGGGGCGCAGCCCCTGGTCGTCCTCACCAAGGCCGACCTGGTCCCCGACCCGGTGACGCTCGCGTACCTCGTCCAGGACGTGGAGACCGCCGCGCCCGGCGTGCCGGTGCTGTCCGTCAGCGCCGAGCAGGGTGAAGGGCTCGACGTGCTCGCCGCCGTCGTCTCCGGCGGCACCGCCGTGCTGCTCGGGCAGTCCGGCGCCGGCAAGTCCACCCTCGCCAACGCGCTGCTCGGCGACGACGTCATGGATGTCCAGGCCATCCGCGACGTCGACGGCAAGGGACGGCACACCACCACCACCCGCAACCTCCTCGCCCTGCCCGGCGGGGGAGTGCTGATCGACACCCCCGGGCTGCGGGGCGTCGGGCTGTTCGACGCGGGCAGCGGCGTGGACCAGGTGTTCGCCGAGATCGCGGAGCTGGCCGAGGAGTGCCGGTTCCACGACTGCGCCCACGAGAGCGAGCCCGGCTGCGCCGTCCTCGACGCCGTCGGCAGCGGTGTGCTGCCCGAGCGGCGGCTGGAGAGCTACCGCAAGCTCGTGCGGGAGAACCAGCGCATCGTCGCCAAGACCGACGCCCGGCTGCGCGCCGAGATCCGCAAGGAGTGGAAGCGCCGGGGCGCCATCGGCAAGGCGGCGATGGAGGCCAAGCGGGGCGGCCTGCGGTAGTCCGGCGGTCCCTCCAGCGTGATGTCCGATTTCCGCCAGCCCGGTCCTCCGGTCTGGCGGAGACTGGACGGCGTGACACGGACAGCGGAGCACGAGAAGACACGCGACGACGGCAGGTACGAGGCCGTGCGGAGCCGGGACGCCCGGTTCGACGGCGCGTTCTTCTTCGCCGTCGAGACGACCGGCATCTACTGCCGGCCCAGCTGCCCCGCGGTCACCCCGAAGCGGCACAACGTGCGGTTCTTCGCGACGGCCGCCGCCGCGCAGGGCTCGGGTTTCCGGGCCTGCCGGCGGTGCCGTCCCGACGCCGTGCCGGGCTCCGCGGACTGGAACGTCCGCGCCGACGTCGTCGGCCGCGCCATGCGGCTGATCGGCGACGGCGTCGTCGACCGGGAGGGCGTCGCCGGACTCGCCGGACGGCTCGGCTACAGCGCCCGGCAGGTGCAGCGCCAGCTCACCGCCGAGGTGGGCGCCGGACCCGTCGCCCTCGCCCGCGCCCAGCGGGCGCACACCGCGCGCGTCCTGCTGCAGACCACCGGCCTGCCGGTCACGGAGATCGCCTTCGCGTCCGGGTTCGCCAGCGTGCGGCAGTTCAACGACACGGTCCGGGCCGTGTACGCGACCACCCCGAGCGGGCTGCGCGCCGCCGCCCCGGCCCGCGACCGGGCCGCCCGGCACACGGCCACCCCCTCCGCCGGCGTCCCGCTGCGCCTCGCCCACCGCGGCCCCTACCAGCCCGGCCCCGTCTTCGACCTGCTCCAGCGGGAGGCCGTCGCCGGGATCGAGGAGGTGAGCGGCGCACCCGGCCGGCGCGTCCACCGGCGCACCCTGCGCCTGCCCCACGGCACCGGGATCGTCGCCGTCCGGGAACGGCCGGGCCGGCCGGACCGGGCGGGCACCGGGGGCGGGGGCTGGCTGGACGCCCGCCTCCACCTGACCGACCTGCGCGACCTGACCACGTCCGTCCAGCGGCTGCGGCGGCTGTTCGACCTCGACGCCGACCCGTACGCCGTCGACGAGCGGCTCGGCGCCGACCCCCGGCTCGCCCCACTGGTCGCCGCCCGACCCGGGCTGCGCTCACCGGGCACCGCCGACCCCGACGAACTCGCGGTGCGGGCCCTGGTGGGGCGCGCGGAGGCCGAGCGGCTCGTCCGGCGGTACGGCAAGGCGCTCGACGCGCCCTGCGGCACCCTCACCCACCTCTTCCCCGAACCGGCCGCCCTCGCCGAGGCCCTGCCGGACGGCACCCCGGGGGCGCTCGCCGCCGCCCTCGCCGACGGCGCCGTACGGCTGGACCCCGGCGCCGACCGGGACGACGCCGAGCGCGCCCTGCTCGCCGTGCCCGGCCTGGACGCCCGTACCGTCGCCGTCGTGCGCACCCGCGCCCTCGGCGACCCGGACGTCGCCCCGCCCGGCCCCGCCGTCCCCGACACCTGGCGCCCCTGGCGCTCGTACGCACTGAACCACCTGCGCGCAGCAGGAGAGTGGGAGAACGACCGATGACCACCCCCGCCACCTATTGGCACGAGACCGACAGTCCCGTCGGGCGGCTGCTGCTCACCGCCGGCCCCGACGGCGCGATCACCTCCCTGTCCGTCCCCGGGCAGAAGGGCGGCCGGAGCGTCCAGGACGGCTGGCTGCACGACGCCGGGCCCTTCCGGGCCGTCGAGGAGCAGCTCGCCGCCTACTTCGCCGGGGAGCTGACGGAGTTCCGGCTGCCGCTGCGCGCCGAGGGCACCGCCTTCCGGGAGCGCGTGTGGGCCGCCCTGGACGACGTGCCCTACGGGGCGACGACGACGTACGGCCGGATCGCCGCCCGCATCGGGGCCTCGCGCCCGGCGGTACGCGCGGTCGGCGGCGCGATCGGCGCCAACCCCCTGCTGATCCTGCGCCCCTGCCACCGGGTGGTCGGCGCCGACGGCTCCCTGACCGGGTACGCGGGCGGTCTGGAACGCAAGACGCGGCTGCTGGCCCTGGAGGGCGCCACGGTCAGCCGGCCAGCACCGCTCCCAGCCACGCCCCGGTGATCAGCAGGCACGCGAACAGCTCCGTCAGCAGGTCGGCGCCGCCGTGCCGCATCGCCGTCCGCAGCGACGCCATCGCCTCGCCGTGCCGCCCGAGCCGCAGCCGCTCTGCGAGGTAGATGCCGCCCATGAAGCCGGGGATCGCGCCCAGTACCGGGACGACCACGAAGCCGAGGACGGCGCCGGCGCCCCCGTACGCCGTCAGCCGGCGCATGGCCTCGTCCCGGCGTCTCCTGCGGTTCGGCAGCGCCCAGCGCACCGCCCGGGACAGCAGCAGGGCGACGGTGGCGCCGACGAGGACGGCCCACGCGAGCGGCTGCGGATCCTTCAACGCCCACCACAGGACCCCGGCCCACACCAGCCACGATCCGGGCACGCCGGGGAGCAGGACGCCGCACAGCCCGAGCAGAACGACCAGGCCGGTCAGCAGGAGGTCCCACGCTCCCATCTGTCCAGGGTGCAGGAGTCCGGCGCGGTCCGCAGAAGTACGGCGCGGCGGGTGGTGGCCCTCAGGGTTTCCTGGCCACCCAGTCCCGCTCGTAGGCGTGCCAGCCCAGCTGGAGCCGGGTGGTGACCCCGGTCAGCTCCATCAGCCGCTTCACCCGCCGCTGTACGGTCCGCAGGCCCAGGTCGAGCTGCTTGGCGACGCTCGCGTCGGTCAGCCCGGCGAGCAGCAGCGAGAGGATCTCCAGGTCGGTGCCGTCGGGGCCGTCCGGGCCGTGCTCGGTCACGCCGGAGGCGCCCAGACGCAGCGGGAGGGCGTCCCGCCACACGGCCTCGAAGAGGCCCGACAGCAGCTCGAGGAGGCCGCTGGCGTGCACGACCAGCGCGGCGGGCTCCGAGGAGCGCGCGGTGAGCGGCACCAGGGCCAGGGACCGGTCGGCGACGACCAGCTTGGTCGGCACCCGGTCCACGACCCGGACCTGCTCGTCGCGGCCCAGCGCGGCGGTCAGCTCGGTGATGCCGCTCGGCAGGTCGAGCACCGAGCGCTCGACCACCACGCGGTAGCGGACACCGCGTCCGGTGGCCTGCTCCTCCGCGTCGTTCTCCATGCCGGTCACGGCCACCGGCCGGTCGGTGACCAGCGCGCAGACCTCGTCGCTCGCGCCGAGCTGCAGCTGGAGGAAGCGCCGGGCGACGGCCGCGGCGCCGGTCACCACCTCCACCAGGTCGTGCACGGCGGGTTCGGCGGCAGCCGCCCGGTACTCCTGCGCCAGCAGGGCCGCCGCCAGCTCCGCCCGGTCCAGTTCGTGCCGCTGCTGGGTGAGCAGCGCGCCCAGTGCGACGCCCGGCGGGGCCGCGACCCAGCGGCCCGGGCGGGCCGAGGACTGGGCGGCCAGCCCGTTCTGCTCCAGCCGGCGCAGCACGCGCTCGGTGTCCTGCTCGCCGAGCTCCAACCGCCGCGCCAGGTCGGGCACGTCGGCCGCGCCCACCGACACCAGCGCCCGGTACGCCGCCTCCTGCGTGCCCTCCAGCCCCAGCACTCCCAGCATCAGGCGTCGCCCCTCCCTGGAACCATGGTCATCACCAGCGGCGGGGGCCCGCATGTGGCGGAAAACGGCCACGGCGTAAACCCGCCCGTGGACATCATCGCCGTACCGCCGGTCACTCTGCCAAGGTGGCGTCGCCGAGCGGTCCTCCCGTGGGGGGTGGGGCCGCTCGGCCACCCCACCTCGGAGAACCGTTCGACGCGTCCCCCGACACGCCGCCCGGCGCGCGCCGGACCGCCCGAATTTTCCGATGCCCCGTTCTCATCCGGGCCCGTCGGTGGACAATCAGGAGCATGAGTCAGCAGGGGGGAAGGCCCACCGGTCCCACCGGTCCCACCGGTCCTGAGGACGACTGGTGGGGGCAGCTGTACGACGACTCCACCGACGACACCGGCCCCACGGCCGCACCCGATTCCCTGGACGACCGCTTCGCCTCGGCGTCCGGCACGGTGAGCGGCCGCCCCGGTCCCGGCACCGAGGACCAGGCGACGGGGCCCGCGTCGGTCCCCACCCCGCCCGACCCCGGGGCCCCTTGGTGGGCCACGGCCCGTCCCCCGGGCGTCCCCGGCCCCCGCACCGCGGGGCCGGCGGGCGGCACCGGGCCCCTGCGCGCCGGTGACGAGCCTTCGCGTGCCGGCGGGCCGCCGCTTACGCCGGGACCGACGCGGGCGGGTGACGATCCCACGCGGGTCGGCGGGCCGCCGCGCCCCACGGGCCCACCTGGGGTCGGTGACGATGCCCCGCGTGACGTGCGAGCGTCGGGCCCCGAGTCCGCGCCGCACGTCGGCGGCGACGCCTCCCGCGGCAGCGGGTCGACGGGCGCGGCAGACCCCTCGCGGGTCGGCGACGAATCCGGCGGGCCCCGGGGTGCCTCCGTCCCGCCGCGCCCCCCGGCACCTGTGCGGCGAGACGAAAACATCGACCCCCGCGACAGCGCACCCCCGCACCCCCCGGCCCCACCCCGCCCGACAGCCCCGTGGGAACCCCCCTCCGCGTTTCCCACCGGCCCGGCGAACTTCCCGCCGGGTCCCGAACGGTTCGGCACCGTGCCGCCGGGGGGTGAGCGGTCCGGCACGGTGCCGCCGGGGGGTGAGCGGTCCGGCACTGTGCCGCCGGGGAGTGAGTGGCCCGGCGCTGCCTCGCCGGGGAGTGAGCGCGCCGGTGTCGTGCCGCCGTCGGGTCCCGAGCGGTTCGGGACGGTGTCGCCGGGCGACGAGCGCCGCGACACTGCCCCGCCGGGGAGTGAGCGCGCCGGTGCTGTGCCGCCGTCGGGTCCCGAACGGTTCGGCACCGTGCCGCCGGGCGACGAGCGGTCCGGCACTGTGCCGCCGGGGGGTGAGCGGTCCGGCACGGTGCCGCCGGGGGGTGAGCGGTCCGGCACTGTGCCGCCGGGGGGTGAGTGGCCCGGCGCTGCCTCGCCGGGGAGTGAGCGCGCCGGTGCTGTGCCGCCGTCGGGTCCCGAGCGGTTCGGGACGATGTCGCCGGGGGGTGAGTGGTCCGGCACCGTGGCGCCGGGTCCCGAGCGCGCCGGCACTGCCCCGCCGAGGGGTGAGTGGCCCGGCAGTGTGCCGCCGGGGGGTGAGCGCGCCGGCACTGCCCCGCCGGGGGCTGAGCGTCGCGGTACTGTGCCGCCGGGGAGTGGGTGCCCCGGTGCCGTGTCGCCGGCGGGTGCCGGGTGGCTCGGCTCCGGGCCGTCCTCGGTCGTCCCGGAGGCGTCGGTTCCGCCGCCGTCCGCGGTGTCCGGTGGCCGGGGTGGAGGTGGTGATCCGCGGGGACTCACCACCTCGGGGATCGGAGCCGCCGACCTCACCGAACCGCCCGCCGACGTTCCGCCGCCCCGGACCGGGTCCGGCCTGCCCCCGCTTCCGCCGCAGTTCCTGCCCTCGACGCCCGCCGGACCGGACGGCGCCGACCGGGGCTACGTCGGCTCCGGGCCGCCCACCTACGACGCCGAGCCCACCGCGTTGCCGCCCGCTGATCCCGACGGCCTCGACGGGCTGGTCCCCGACACCGTGCTGGAGGGCGCCCGGTACGGGACGTGCACGCTGCGGGCCGTCTCCGTGCGCGGGGACTCCGCGCGCTACCGGGGCGAACCGCGGCGCGACGCGCTGCTCGTCGCCCGGTTCGGCGCAGGCGAGCAGGCGCTGGTCCTGGTGGCGATGGCGACCGGCGCCCGCGCGACCGCCGGGGCACACCGGGCGGCGGCCGAGGTGTGCCGGTGGATGGGGCGGGCCGTGGGGCGCAGTCATGCGCGGCTCGCCGAGGACCTGCGGGCGGCCCGGCGCGGCGACCTGAAGTCCGGCCTGCACCGCCTCACCGACCGCAGCCTCGGCCGGCTCCGCGCCGGCGCCGCCGAACAGGGCCTCGCCCCGGACGAGTACGCGGCCACCCTGCGCTGCCTGCTGCTGCCCGCCGACCCGGAGTGCCGCACCCGGGTGTTCTTCGGTGTCGGCGCGGGCGGACTGCTCCGGCTGCGCGACGGCACCTGGCGGGACATGGAGCCGGACGTCGGCGACGTCACCGGTGAGCCCGTCCTCGGCTTCGGCTCCGATCCGAGGAGCACGCCCGACGACGCGCCGGGCGAGACGCCCGACGGCGACCGGCTCACCATGGACCTCGGCATCACCACGGCCCCGGGGCCGTACGACGGACCGCCCGTCGGGCCGCCCCGCGAGCCCTTCCGCTTCCGGGCCTCCGTAGCCCGCCCGGGTGACGTGCTCCTGATGTGCACCGCGGGCCTCGCCGAGCCGCTGCTGACCGAGCCCGAGCTGGGCGAACTCCTCGCCCGCAGATGGACGGGCCGTCCGGCGCCGGGACTCGGGGAGTTCCTCACCGACAGCGGCGTCCGGGTCAAGGGGTACGCGGACGACCGTACGGCCGCCGCCGTTTGGGAGGCGTGAGGCCGCTCGCTGTGGCATAGCTGGAGCCATGGCCAAACAGAACGTCGCGGAACAGTTCGTCGACATCCTCACCCGCGCCGGGGTGAAGCGCCTCTACGGAGTGGTCGGGGACAGCCTCAACCCGGTCGTGGACGCCGTGCGCCGCCACTCCGGCATCGAATGGGTGCACGTCCGGCACGAGGAGACCGCCGCCTTCGCCGCCGGCGCGGAGGCCCAGATCACCGGGAAGCTGGCCGCGTGCGCGGGCTCCTGCGGACCCGGCAACCTCCATCTCATCAACGGGCTCTACGACGCCCACCGCTCCATGGCCCCCGTCCTCGCCCTCGCCTCGCAGATCCCCTCCAGCGAGATCGGCCTGGGCTTCTTCCAGGAGACCCACCCCGACCAGCTGTTCCGCGAGTGCAGTCACTACAGCGAGCTGATCTCCAGCCCGAAGCAGATGCCGAGGCTGCTCCAGACCGCGATCCAGCACGCCGTCGGCCAGGGCGGCGTCAGCGTCGTCTCGCTGCCCGGCGACATCGCGGACGAGCCCGCCCCGCAGGGGGTCGCCGAGACGGCGCTCGTCACCTCCCGGCCCACCGTCCGGCCCGGCGACGAGGAGATCGACCGGCTGGTGCGGATGATCGACGACGCCGACAAGGTCACCCTGTTCTGCGGCAGCGGCACCGCGGGCGCGCACGCCGAGGTCATGGAGTTCGCCGGGAAGCTCAAGGCACCGGTGGGGCACGCGCTGCGCGGCAAGGAGTTCATCCAGTACGACAACCCCTACGACGTCGGCATGAGCGGGCTCCTCGGCTACGGCGCCGCCTACGAGGCCACCCACGAGTGCGACCTGCTGCTCCTGGTCGGCACCGACTTCCCGTACAACGCCTTCCTGCCGGACGACGTGAAGATCGCGCAGATCGACGTCCGGCCCGAGCACCTGGGCCGGCGTTCCAAGCTGGACCTCGCGGTGTGGGGCGACGCCCGGGAGACGCTGCGCTGCCTGATCCCGCGGGTGAAGGAGAAGAAGAACCGCCGCTTCCTCGACCGGATGCTGAAGAAGCACGCGGACGCCCTGGAGGGCGTCGTCAAGGCGTACACCCGCAAGGTCGACAAGCACGTCCCGATCCATCCCGAGTACGTCGCCGCCGTGCTCGACGAAATGGCCGACGACGACGCCGTGTTCACCGTCGACACCGGTATGTGCAATGTCTGGGCGGCTCGTTACATCTCGCCCAACGGACGCCGCCGCATCATCGGTTCCTTCTCCCACGGCTCGATGGCCAACGCGCTGCCGATGGCGATCGGCGCCCAGTTCACCGACCGGCGCCGGCAGGTCGTCTCGATGTCCGGCGACGGCGGCTTCACCATGCTGATGGGCGACTTCCTCACCCTCGTCCAGCACGACCTGCCGGTGAAGGTCGTCCTCTTCAACAACTCCTCGCTCGGCATGGTCGAGTTGGAGATGCTCGTCGCGGGCCTGCCCTCGCACGGGGTGGCCAACAAGAACCCCGACTTCGCCGCCGTCGCCGAGGCCTGCGGCGTCTTCGGCGTACGGGTGGAGAAGCCCAAGGACCTGCCGGGGGCGCTGAAGGCGGCGTTCAAGCACAAGGGCCCCGCCCTCGTCGACATCGTCACCGACCCCAACGCCCTGTCCATCCCGCCGAAGATCAGCGCCGACATGGTCACCGGCTTCGCCCTGTCCGCCTCGAAGATCGTCCTGGACGGCGGCGTCGGACGCATGCTCCAGATGGCCCGCTCCAACCTGCGCAACGTCCCCCGGCCGTGACCGAACGGACCGCCGGCAGGAAACTCGATGACTGCCGGGGGCCCGAACGGGCAAGGCTTTCCCCGTGAAGTTGTTCGACCCAAGCGCGACAGACGGGGGGAAGCGACATCAGCGCGCCGACGGGGGACATGAAGGAGGAGGCGGTGTCACAGCTCAGGCGACGGCTCGGCCGGGCCGACCTGCGGGCGGTGCCCGAGGCCCGGCGGGCCCTGCGTGAGCTGCTGCGGCACTGGGGCGGGCCCGGACAGTCCGAGGTCGCGGAACTGCTCACCAGCGAGCTGGTCACCAACGCGCTCGTGCACACCGACGAGGGCGCCGTCCTGACGGCGACGGTCGGGCCGCACGCCCTGCGGGTGGAGGTACGGGACTTCGTGGGCCGGGTCGGACAGCCCCGGCCGCGTGCCCCGCGGGAGGAGAGCACCAACGGCAGAGGGCTGGTCCTGGTCGAGTCGCTCGCCGACGACTGGGGCGTACGGCCCTGCGAGGTGGGCAAGTCGGTCTGGTTCGAACTGGGCACGGAAGCGGAGGCGGAAGCGGCCTGAGGCGCCGGAGAACCGGCGCCTCGGATCGTCCGTGCCCCGACCCGGCCTAACCGAACTGCTGCTCCAGGTCCTTGAGCTTGCGCTCCAGGGAGTCCAGGCGGGGCAGGGCCTGGGTGTCGTCCTCCGCGGTGAGGTCCACGGTCTCCACGGTCCTGTGCTCAGATCCGCTCCGCACGGGCTGAAGGGAGGGACGCGGGCTCGCCGCGGGCAGCTGCTCCGGGGTCGATATGGCAGGCTCCGCGGTGGCACGCTCCGAGCCCCGCTCGACCTGCTGCACCTCGACCTCGACCGGGCGGCCGCCGCGGCCCGGGAAGCCGCGGTGGCCGTGGCCCCGGCTGATCGCCTTGAGCTGCGCCCGCTCCAGCCGCTCCTGCTCGCGCCGCCGCAGCTTCTTCTCCTCCTTCTGGCGCCGGTCGTCGCGCACCTCCTCGACCGCCTCGTCCAGGCTGCGCACGCCCTCCAGGAGCATCAGCGACCAGGCGCGGTACGTCTCCCGGGGAGCGCGCAGCCAGCGGACCATGCGGATCTGCGGCAGCGGACGCGGCACCAGACCCTGCTCGCGCAGGGCGGCCCGGCGGGTCTGCTTCAGGGCCCGGTCGAACAGCACCGCCGCCGACAGGGACATGCCCGCGAAGAAGTGCGGGGCACCCGCGTGCCCCAGGCCGCGCGGCGCGTGCACCCAGTTGAACCAGGCCGCGGCGAACGCGAAGGCCCACACGAGTATCCGCGAGCCGAGCGCCGCGTCACCGTGGCTGGCCTCGCGCACCGCGAGGACGGAGCAGAACATCGCCGCACCGTCGAGGCCGAACGGGACCAGGTACTGCCAGCCGTCGCTCAGGCCGAGGTTCTGCTCGCCGAAGCCGACCAGACCGTGGAAGGAGAGCGCAGCCGCGACCGCGGCACAGCAGAAGAGCAGGACGTAGGAGAAGGTGCCGTAGAGGGCCTCCTTGCGCCGGCGGCGCTCCTCCATGCGCTCCCACGAGTCGTCCGCGCCCGCGTCCTTCCCCGAGGAACGCTTGCCGCGCGCGAGCACCGCCACCGCCGCCAGCATGCCCAGGAGCAGCACGGCGCCCGGAAGCAGCCAGTTCAGCGATATGTCGGTCAATCTCATCTGGGGTCCCTTGCAGTGGGATAGGGCGTAACGCCCGCCATGGTGGCCCAAACCCAGCGGCCCTCAGGGGGTTTCGGGGCAAGAGGCCGCCAAGGGAGTGCAGAGGGGGTGCCCAGGGCGGCGATCTGCTCGAACTGTCGCATGAGGGGCGGGAGTTGAGTTCGAATAAGACTACCCGTACGAGTGGTTCCACGGAAAGTTACCGCGGTGCGTGGGGAAGTTGTGAAACAGCGTCGACGATCCTAGTCGACGATCTTGGCCCCGCTGACCGCCCGTCAGGGTGCTTCGGTACCGCGGGAGTCCGGCCGGCCGGCTCAGGCCGCCGCGGCGAGCAGCTTGTCCACGCGGTCCGCGTCGCAGGTCCGCGGGCAGGTGGCGCAGGTGTCCTCGGGACGCAGGGTGTAGAACATGCAGCAGCTCGCCCGGTCCCGGGTGTGCAGCGGGGTGCCGTCCGGCCCCTTCAGCTCCCGGAAGGCCGCGTCCCCGACGTACGGCTTGGTGGCGCCCGGCAGCAGCAGCTCCAGCTCGTGCCGCGCCCGCTCCTGCTCGTCGAGTAGGTGGGCCACGTACCACAGGCCCTCGACGATCTCGTCGGTCGCCATGCCCCACAGGGCGCGTCCGCGCCGCCGCGTCCGGGGGCCGAATCCGGCCAGCACCGGCTCCAGGTGCTCGGCCACCGCGGCCCGCACCTCGGCGCGCAGCGCCTCCTCGTCGGCGACCACCCGGGCGCCGGGCAGGGTCGCGGCCGGATCGCCGGGCAGACAGGCGAAGGACGCGGCGCGCACGGCCATCCGGCCGAGCGGCAGACCGGCGGCCGTGCGGTCGTAGGCCACGTGGGCCGCGGGATGGCGGGGCACCCTGCGGTGCAGGAACCACGGCACGGTGATCAGCAGGCAGGCCGGCCACGCGTACCGGTGCAGGCCGAAGCTCGCGATCACGTCCGGCCGGGCCCGCTGCCCGTAGTCCCGCAGCACCTGGGCCTCGTCCCAGGCGAGGAACTCCGCCAGCTCCGGCCCGCCCGCGGCGAGCGAGGCGGCCGTGACCCAGCCCTCGCCGCCCGGGATCTCGTCGGCCGCGCCCAGTTCGGTGACGCCCAGCCCGGGCAGGACCTCGGACAGGCGCGCGTAGGCGTCCGTGAAGGCCGTACGGGCGACAGGCATGCGGGACCACCGATCCACGTCGGGACAACGGGCTGCTTAGAGGTAAGCCTTACCTTACCCAAGATGCTTGGGATTTGAACTGACGGCCCCTGCGCTTATGGTGCTTGACGGACAGGTGACAACCCGCCGCAATGACCTCAAGTACCGACACGTCCCGCAGGAGGACCCGTGAAGTACAGCGCGCAGGGCGCCGCAGGGACGGGTACGGCGGCCGCAGCGGTGCGGATCCCGGTGCAGCCGGGGGCGGCGGACGCGGCCCGGGACCGGAGCCGGGACGGAACCCGCGGCGCCGGGGAGCCGGACGGCCCGGCGCGCGGCGAGCACACCCACGGCGAACCGCCGCTGCCCCGCCCGCGCGCCCTCGTCCAGCGTTCCTCCGTACGCGGGCAGATCCTCGACGCCCTGCGCACCGCGCTGGTCACCGGTGAGCTGCGGCCCGGCGAGGTCTACTCGGCGCCCGTGCTCGGCGAGCGGTTCGGCGTCTCGGCCACCCCCGTGCGGGAGGCCATGCAGCAGCTCGCCCTGGAGGGCGCCGTCGAGGTCGTGCCCAACCGGGGCTTCCGCGTCGTCGAACGCGGCGACCGCGAGCTGGCCGAGCTGGCCGAGGTCCGGGCGCTCATCGAGGCCCCGGTGTGGCTGCGCCTGGCCCGTACGGTGCCCGCCGAGCGGTGGGCGGAGCTGCGCCCCCTCGCCGAGGCCACCGTCCGCGCCGCCTCGTCGGGCTGTCCCGCCACCTACGCCGAGGCCGACCGCGCCTTCCACCGCGCGGTGCTCGCGCTGGCCGGCAACGAACAGCTCGTCCGGGTCGCCGGTGACGTGCACCGCCGCGCCCAGTGGCCGCCGGCCGGCTCGCCGGCCGTGCGCGGCCGGGCCGACCTGGTCGCCGACGCGCACGAGCACACCGCGCTGCTCGACGCGCTGATCGCCGGCGACCCGGACCTGGTGCGGACCCTGCTCGGTCAGCACTTCACCGGCGCGCCCTGAGGGAGGGCGCCCCCGAGCGGGGCGCCCGTCCGCTGGTCAGACCCCTCTAGAGGACCTCCTGCCGTTCCGTGCGGGTCGCGGGAACCCGCTTCCCGGTCCTGCCAGTCCTGCCGGTGTCGCGCCCCTTGCCGTCCCTGCCGCCCCTGCGGCGCGTGCGCCGGGACCCGGCGTCGCGGCCGTGCAGCTCGATGGCGAGCGGGGAGGCGGTGAAGACCGAGGAGTACGTCCCGACCCCCACGCCGATCAGCAGCGCGAGCGCGAAGTCGGTGAGCGAGTCGTCGGCCAGGACCGCCAGCGAGGCGAGGATGAGCACGGCGCCCATGCCCGTGTTGACCGTGCGCGGCAGGGTCTGCAGGATCGCGTCGTTGGTGAGCCGGTCGAACGGCGTCTTCCGCTCCCGGCCCATCAGCTCCCGGACGCGGTCGAAGAGCACCACCGAGTCGTTCACCGAGTAGCCGATCACGGTCAGCAGCGCGGCCAGGAACACCCCGTCGATCGGCTTGCCCAGCCAGGCGAACACACCGACCAGGATGATCACGTCGTGGGCGAGCGCGCTGACCGCCGCGGTGCCGAACAGCATCCGGAACCGGGCGGCGAGGTACAGCAGCTGGGCGCCCAGGGCCAGGCCCAGCGCGATCAGGGCGTCCCGGCGCAGCTCCTCGCCGAGGCTCGGGCCGATCAGCTCGTCGCGGACCTTCTCCGTCTCGCCGCCCAGCTCGGAGACGGCCTTGGTGACGGTCGCCGCCTCGGCGTCGGTCAGCTCCTCCGTGCGCACCGTGAGGTCGCTGTCGCCGGAGGACTGGACGACGGCGCGCGGGAAGCCCGCGTCGGCGAGGGCGTCGCGGGCCCGGTCGGGGTCGACCTGGGTGGCGGTGGAGTACTCGATGAGCCGGCCGCCGGTGAACTCGATGCCGAAGTTCAGGCCGCGCACCAGAATGCCGGAGCCCGCCACCAGGAGGACGACCAGGGAGGCCGCCAGCCAGTGGCGCGGCCGGCGCATCAGGAACGGGTTGCGGCGCAGCAGGGCGTCCCGGACCGGGCCGGTGGTCGAGATGCCGGTGATGCCGGGACGGCGGAAGACCGCCGGGCGGCCCGCGGCGAACTCGGCCAGCACCCGGGTGATCACCAGGGCGCTGACCATCGAGGCCAGGACACCGATGCCGAGGGTGACGCCGAAGCCCTTGACCGGGCCGGAGGCCAGGAAGAACAGCAGGGCGGCGGCGATCAGCGTGGTGACGTTGGAGTCGGCGATCGCGCTGAAGGCGCTGCGGAAGCCGGCGGTCAGCGCCGACCGGGTGCTCGGCCGGGTCCGGGCCGCCTGTTCCTCGCGGGCCCGTTCGAAGACAAGGACGTTGGCGTCCACCGCCATGCCGATCGCCAGGACGAAACCGGCCAGGCCCGGCAGGGTCAGGGTCGCGCCGACCGCGGCCAGGGCCGCGTAGGAGATCAGGCCGTAGCAGAGCAGGGCCACGGTCGCCAGGGCGCCCATCAGCCGGTAGACGACGGTGATGAACAGCGCGGTCAGCGCGGTGCCGATGACGGCGGCCCAGGCACCGGCCGAGATGGCCTCGTCGCCCAGGGTGGCACCGATGGTGCGCTGCTCGACGGTCTCGACCGGCACGGGCAGGGCGCCGCCCTTGATGAGCAGGGCCAGTTCGCGGGCCTCGGTGTCGTCGAAGGAGCCGGTGATCTGTGTGGAGCCGCCGGTGATGCCCGCCCCGCAGGACACGGAGGGGTCGACCTGCGGTGAGGAGATGATCTTGTTGTCGAGCACGATGGCGACCCGGCGCTGGGGATCGCCGGCCGGGTGACAGGCCGCCTCGCCGGTCACCTGGGCCCACCGGTCGCTGCCGGCGTCCTTGAAGTCGACGGTGACGTGCCAGCCCGCGCCGTTCTGCTGGTCGAAGCGGGCGTCGGCGCCCTTGACGTCCTGCCCGGTCAGCGTGGCGTCCTTCAGGCGCAGGGACTGCCCGGACTCGTCCGGCAGCACCCGCTCGCCGTCCTTGGCGGCCGTGCCGTCGGCCCCGTCACCGGCGTTCTCCGCCGGGCCGAGCACCGAGTGGACGGTGAGCTGCGCGGTGCGGCCCAGCACGTCGGCGGCCTTCTTCGGGTCCTGCACGCCCGGCAGCTCGACGACGACGCGGTTCTCGCCGGAGCGGACGATGGTCGGCTCGGCGACGCCGAGGGCGTCGATGCGGCCGCGCAGCACCTCCACGGTCCGGTCGGTGGCCTCCCGGCCGGCCTTGGTGGTCTCGGTGGACTTGGTCTCCAGCACGATCTGGGTGCCGCCGCGCAGATCGAGCCCGAGGCGGACCGGCATGGTCAGGGTGATGGCCACGGACGCGGCCATCACCGCGAGCGCGACGAGCGCACGCACGTTCAGGGAACGGGAACGCGGGCGGGAAGGGGGACGGGAGCGTTTCAACACGGGCCTCCGGCGGGCACGCCGCGGCGGCGGCCGAGCGCGGCCGCGGCGGAAGAAGGTGAAGGGAAGGGAGTGGTGTCTCAGGTGCCGGAGGAGACGGGCGGCGCCCGGCCGCTGTCGTGGCTCGTGCGGCCGGGGGAGACCGGCACCGGGCCGGGCGCCGCCGAGGTCCGTGCGTGGGCTCCGGGGGACGCGCCCGCGCGGAGCGCGGTGGCGGCCGCGTGGTGGTCCGGTGCCGTCGGGCGTTCGGCAGGCAGGTCGTGCCGGGCACGGGGCTGCGCGGCGCAGACCGGCGTGCAGCCGTCGTCGGCGTGGAGGTCGAGGGCCGGATGCGGCACGGCCGTGGCGGCGGCCGCCGCCAGGGGACCACTGGGGCCGACCTGCGCGCCGGCCGCCGGCCAGGCCGGGACCAGAGGCAGCAGGACGGTCAGCAGGACGGTGAGCACGGTCGCGAGCCGTCGGCGCATGCACCGTCCCCTTTCGTGGTGGATGAGCGGGGGAGAGGAGGAGCCCGGGGCTCCGGCCGGGGAGTGGGCGACCAGAGCCACGGGCGGTTCGTGGGGTGCGTCAGGGCTCGATGAGCCCGGCGCGGATGGCGTACCGGGTCAGTTCCAGGCGGTCGCGCAGCCCCAGCTTCTGGAGCAGGTTGGCCCGGTGCCGCTGGACGGTCTTGATGCTGATGAAGAGGATCTCGGCGATCTCCTTCGAGGAGTGGCCCTCGGCGACGAGCTTGAGGACCTCCTCCTCGCGCGGGGTGAGGATGTGGTCGGAGGTCTCCTCGCCGTGCCGTACCCGGTCGAGGTAGTTGCGGATGAGCGCCGTCACCGCACCCGGGTACAGGAAGGGCTCGTCGCGCATCGCGGCGCGGCAGGCGGCGACGAGGTCCCGGTCGGCGACGGACTTGAGCACGTATCCGCAGGCACCCGACTTCAGCGCCTGGAACAGGTACTGCTCGTTGTCGTGCATCGTCAGCATCAGGATGCGCAGCCCCGGCTTCAGCGCGGACAGTTCGCGGGCCGCCTGCAGACCGGTGAGGCGGGGCATCGCGATGTCAAGGACCGCGAGGTCGGCCTCGTGGGCGCGCGCCATGTCGATGGCCTCCGCGCCGTCCCCGGCCTCGGCGACCACCTCGAGGTCCGGCTCGCGGTCGAGGATGAGGCGCACACCGCGGCGTACCAGCGCGTGGTCGTCGGCGAGCAGGATGCGGATCTTCGCCGGGGCGGACGCCTCGGGCGTGCCGTACGCGGATGCCTCGGACGTCGTGGAGGCCGCCGGCGTCGTGGTGGCGGCGGAGCGGCCCGACGCGGACGGCTCCGACAGGGACGGCTCGGACAGGGACGGGTCGGACATGGTCGGGGCTACTTCCTGGGAAGGGGTGCGGTGAGCCGGATGCGGGTGCCGGCGCCGGGCGCCGACGTGATGTCGAGGGCGGCCCCGATGAGCAGGGCCCGTTCACGCATGCCGCGGATGCCGGCGCCCTCGTGCGCCGCCTCGATGCCGCGGCCGTCGTCGGCGATGGTGAGCGTCACCGCGCCCTCCGCGCGGGCCAGGCCCACCTCGAGGCGCTCGGCGTCCGCGTGGCGGGCGGCGTTGGTCAGGCTCTCCTGCGCCACCCGGTAGAGGACCAGCTCGGTCTCGTGGTCCAGGACCGGCATGTCGGCGTCGAAACGGCGCACCACCCGCAGGCCGGTGTGGGTGGCGAAGTCGTGCGTGAGCGAGGACAGCGCGCTGATCAGACCGAGGTCGTCCAGGACGCCGGGCCGCAGCCGGCGCACCAGGCGGCGGACCTCGTCCAGGCTCTCCCGGGTGATCTCCTGCGCCTGGTGCAGCTCGTCGCGCAGCGGCTCTTCGGCGTCGTCCGCGGCGCGTCCCAGGACCAGCAGGATCGCCGTCATGCTCTGCCCGACCTCGTCGTGCAGCTCCTGCGCGATACGGCGCCGCTCCGCCTCCTGGGCGAGCAGGACGCGGGCGCTGCTCGTGGCCCGCTCGTTCTCCAGGCGGTCCAGCATGGCGTTGAACGTGCGGATCAGCTCGGGGACCTCACCGCCGCCGGAGACCGGCAGCCGCTGGCCCGGGCGCAGCAGGTCGACGGTGGTCATCAGCTTGGTGAGCCGCTCCAGCGGGGCCAGGCCCCAGCGCAGCAGTGTGCCGTTGGCCACCAGCATGACGCCCATCCCGCCCACCAGGACGACGGCCTCGGTCAGCAGGATCGGCACGGAGACGGTCACCGGAGCCCACAGCAGCAGCGCCGTGGCGAAGCCCAGCACCACCGCGTTGAGCCCGAAGATCCGCCAGAACAGGGACACCGGGGGTACGCCTCCTTCAGCGACGTGTCGACTGGTACGCCTCTACTGTCGGTCATCGCGCACCCTCGGTGGGAGCTGCGGCCCAGGTAGCGACCGAGCAAGCGACCAGCGTGCCCCTCCCGGACCCGTCCGGTCGATGGGGCCCGGCCCCCATTTACGGCCCGCGGCATACCCATATGGCCGCCCCGGCGAGTGGATCCCGCGCCCCCGCGCAAATGGGTCCTGCGCCCGATGGGTTTCCCGGCGGGTCCCGGCCAGGGTTGAGGATGACCGGGCCCCATCGGCCCGGCGCTCGGCATACCCGCAGAACATCCGAGATGCCGCAGCGGCTTCCGAAACCCGCAGAACCTTCCGAGAAAAGGACCCGTCACCGTGTCGCTCGACGCCTCCCGCATCGAACCCCGCCCCGAGCGGCTGACCGCTCACGAGGCGCGCCAGCGTCTCGAACACGCCCGCAACACCCGCATGACCCAGCTGCAGGCCCTCGACGAGAGCGGCCAGGCGGACGACCAGCTGATGTCCGCGCAGAAGGCCGCGATCGAGCGGGTGCTCAAGGAGATCGACGAGGCCTTCGCCCGGGTCGAGGACGGCACCTACGGCACCTGTCTGGGCTGCGGCAAGCCCGTACCGGGCGAGCGCCTGGAGATCCTCCCCTACACGCGGTACTGCGTCGCCTGCCAGCGCCGCGCCGCCGTCTGACCGCGCCCTTCCGTCCCGTACTCGTCCCTCCCGCCCTGCCCAAGGGGTGAAGTGGTGAACAACCAGATCATCGACGACCGCGACACGCGTCAGCCGGCCCTGTCGCCCGAGGACCTCGCCGTGCTCCGGGAGAACCTCCGGGAGCAGCGGCTGTTCCGCGAGGACCAGCTGCGGCAGATCGCGGCGGTCCCGTCCCGCACCGACGAGCTGATCCAGCGGCGGTCCGCCGCGCAGACCGAGGTCCGGGTCAAGCTGGCGGCCTCCGCGCGCATGGTCCTCGCCGACGTCGAGGCAGCCCTCGACCGCATGGCCGAGGGCCGTTACGGCCGTTGTCATCTGTGCCGGCGCACCATCGACCGCGACCGGCTGATGATCGTGCCGCAGGCCCGCTACTGCGCCCGCTGCCAGCAGGTGCGGGAGGCCGGACGATGACCCTGCTCCGGCGGCCGCGCGCCGGGCTGTCCCGGCACCGGCCCTGGCCGCTGTGCCGGCAGTGCAGCGGCGTCGCCCTCGACATGGGCAGCGCCCGTACCCGCGCCTGGGTCTCCGGGCGCGGGATGATCCTCGACGTGCCGACGGTGACCTTCCCCGGTGCGGGCGCGGTGTACCCCATCCAGCGCGGTTCCATCGTCGACACCCAGGGCACGGCCCGGATGCTCGACCGGCTGCTGGGCCACCGGCTGCCCCGCTTCGCGCGTCCGGTGGTCGTGGTGACCGCGCCGGTGCTGGACGGGCTGGCCTACCGGACCGAGGCCCGTACGGCCGTGGAGGTGCTGCGGCCGCGCAGCGTGCTGACCGTTCCCAGCGCGCGGGCGGTGGCCCTCGCGGCGGGCGCCGACCTGACCCGGCCGCTGCTCGTCATGGACATCGGCGCCCATCTCACGGAGGTGGTGCTCCTGGTCGACGGCGCCGTCTTCGACGCCCGCCGCACCGCGCTGGGCACCGGGGACATCGACGACGCGACCCCGTCCACGCGGATCAGCGAGGCGCTGGCCGACATGACGACCTCGATGCTGCGCCAGGACGGCACGTCGCTCACGGTCGACGCGCTGAGCCGGGGGCCGCTGCTGGCGGGCGGCGGCGCGCTGCGCCCCGAGATCACCTGCCGGCTCGCCGACCGGCTGCACGTACCGCTGCGCGCGGTCCCGGCACCCCACACGGCGGCCGTGCGCGGCGCCGCGAAACTCCTGGACGCCGCACACACCCACCCGTCGACCACGGGCACGGACCCACCGGAGGGCCACCCGCACTGATCCGGCACGGGACCGCTCCCGGCACGCCGGGCCACCTTCCGGTATGCCGGGGCGCGGGCTGGACGCCGGGGTGTCGGTTGCCCGTGGGACGGCCTCGGCCCCACGGGAGGTGCCGGTCGCATCGCTTCAGCGCGGGGCTGGTCCCGGTCGCTGGGCCGCTTTCCGGTGTGCCGGGGTGGGCTGGGTGTCGGGGTGTCGGGGTGTCGGTTGTCCGTCCGTGGGGCGGGCTGGGTCTCACGGGGGGTGCCGGTTGCATCGCTTTGGTGTGGGGCCGGTGACCCGGTCGCTGGGCCGCTTTCCGGTGTGCCGGGGTGGGCTGGGTGTCGGTTGTCCGTCCGTGGGGCGGGCTCGGCCTCACCGGAGGGCCGCCCGGACCGCTTCCGGTGCCGGGCCGGTCCCGGTACGCCGGTCCGTCTCCCGGGGTGTCGGGCGCACGGGCCCGGCACTCCGGAGCCGGCCACCCACCCCGGAGGACGGGGCGCCGGCCGCCCCGGGCGCCGGTGTCCGGGACCGGTTCCGGGGCCACGGAACCGGCACCGGCGCGGGAGGTCGGCCCTGTTCCGGGTCCACCGCACCGGGGCGGGACGCCGGCCGTCGGGCGCGGCCCGGAGGCT
Source organism: Streptomyces sp. NPDC093065 (assembly GCF_044754585.1). Classification (NCBI taxonomy): domain Bacteria; kingdom Bacillati; phylum Actinomycetota; class Actinomycetes; order Kitasatosporales; family Streptomycetaceae; genus Streptomyces; species Streptomyces sp. NPDC093065. The sequence continues at coordinate 180,406 of NZ_JBIVPJ010000016.1, forward strand.
CCGGCGTCCACCACCCGTGCGGGGGGGGGGGGGGGGCCCCCGCCCCCCCCCCCCCCCCCCGCCCCCCCCCCCCCCCCCCCCCCCCCC
>NZ_JBIVPJ010000016.1:180502-198477 GCF_044754585.1 Streptomyces sp. NPDC093065
GGGGCGGTGGGGGGGGGTGTTGTTATCCTTTAGAGGCCCCCCCCCCCCCCCCCCCCCCGCCTCACCCCCCCCCCCCCCCCCCGGGCGGGGGGGCGGCCCCCCCCCCCCCCCCCCCCCCCCGGACCGGAAGCACCGCACCCGCCCCCCCCGGCAAGCCACCACCCCCGTCCCCCCGGCCAACGCCGCGTCCCCCGGCCAAGGCCCAGCTCTCGAGCAACGCCCGTTCCCCGTCCCCCGATCGTCCCCCCGTTCGTACGGCCGGCGCCCGCCCCGGCGTCGGCCGTACCCCGCGTCTCGCGCGGGCGACCGCGCGAGCCCGACCCGACGACCGCCCCGTCCCAGGAAGGAGACACACCGTGGCCGGAGAGATTCCCCCCGCCCAGCCACCACCCGCCGTTCCCGACCCCGACCCCGTGCGGCACCCGTACCTCCTGTTGTGGCGGTGGCGGCGCAACCCGCTGCGGCGGCCCAGCGACCGGCTGCGGGCGTGGATCTCGCTCGGGCTCGTGCTCGCCGTACTGGTGGCCGCCCCGGCGGCGATGTTCGGGGTCGGCGACAGTGCCTACCGGCACTACCGGAGCACCGCCGAGCACGAGACGCGGACCCGGGACCACCGCCCCGCCGTCCTGACCCACGACGCCCCGCGCCATCCCGAGCCGGGATCCGACGAGGCGAAGAAGACCCGTTACCCGGTCCCGGTCCGCTTCACCGGATCCGACGGGGTGAGCAGGACCGGGAAGACCGAGGTCGAACCGGGCCTTCCGGCCGACAGCACCGTCCTGGTCTGGGTCGACGACGAGGGCCGGATCACCGAGCCGCCGCTGAGCGCGGAGCAGATCCGCAGCCGCACGATGGGCTGGGCGATCCTCGCCTTCCTCGGCGTCGTCATCACCGGCCTCGCGGCCCACGCCGCCACGGGTCTCCTGCTGCACCGGCGCAACCTCGCCCAGTGGGACGCGGCCTGGGCCAACACGGCCCCGCGCTGGAGCAGGTTCCCGTGACGCGGGGGCGGAGCCCTCAGGCCGTCGCCGCGCCCGCAGCCGGCGGCGCCAACTGCCGTGCCAGCCACGTCGGCACGCCGCCGAGCAGCCGGAACAGCCGCCGCGCCTCCTCTCGCAGCCGGGACGCCTCCGGCTCCGACTCCGCGTCCGCCAGCGAGGCCAGCGCCGGCGCCGTACCGACGAGGTACCCCAGCTCCTCGCGGATGCGCAGCGACTCGGTGAATCCGTGCCGTGCCTCGGTCAACTCCCCCTCGCGCAGGGCCAGACCCGCCAGATGCCGCCAGGTGAAGGACAGGAGCAGCGGCTCTCCGTGCGCCGTCGCCCCGGCGTGCGCGCGCCGGTACGCCGCGCGGGCGGCCTGCGGGGACCGGGTCAGGTTCTCCGCGAGCAGTCCGCGCCGGAAGTCGAGCAGCGCCCGCCCCTCCGCGCCGGGAGCGATCAGCGCCGCCGCCCGGCCCAGCGCGGCCCGCGCCTCGTCGGCCCGGTCACGCACCCCGTGCACGGTGGCGGCGTACGCGAGTTGACCCCGTTCGCAGGCGGCGGCCCCGCGCTCGTCGTCGCTGTGGGCCAGGGCCTCCGCGGTGCGCAACGCGTCCTCGGCCTCGGCCCAGCCCTGCTCCGTGTACAGGCACCGCTCCACCAGCAGCGCGGTCCGCTGCAAGGCGGTGTCCGCGGTGACCGGCTCCAGCAGGGCGGCCGCGTCGGCCCAGCAGCCGCGCGAGCGCAACCGCCATACCGCGGTCTGGAGCGGATCGTCACCTTCGGTCGTTCCCCAGCCAGAACCAGCCATGGCGGAATGCGCCACGTCGCCCTCCCCTTAGCACGCCATCGAGCTCTCGAGTGGTGGCCGCATCTCAGCACGGAACCGGCGGCCCGGCCAAGAGGATGGGTGAATCTTTTCACAAAGTCGTGGACTTCGTGCCGCCGAGGTTTGGGACCGCCCCGGACCGCCCTGAACCGCTCCGGACCGCGCCGGGCCCTCCCGCGGCCCCCGCGCTCCCCGGGTCTCAGCTCATCCGCAGGGCCAGGAAGAAGTCGAGCTTGTCCTCCAGCCGCGACAGGTCACGCCCCGTCAGCTGCTCGATCCGCCCGACGCGGTAGCGCAGCGTGTTGACGTGCAGGTGCAGCCGGTTCGCGCAGCGCGTCCAGGAGCCGTCGCTGTCGAGGAACGCCTCCAGCGTCGGGATCAGCTCGGCGCGGTGGCGGCGGTCGTAGTCCCGCAACGGGTCGAGCAGCCGGGCGGTGAAGGCGCGGCGGACGTCGTCCGGGACGAAGGGCAGCAGCAGCACGTGCGAGGCCAGCTCCTGGTGGCCGGCCGCGCAGACCCGGCCGGGGCGCGCCGCGGCGACCCGACGCGCGTGCCGTGCCTCCTCCAGCGCCCCGCGCAGCCCCTCCGCCGAGTGCACGGCCGCGCTGACGCCGAGCGTGACGCGCCCGTCGCCGTCGAGGCCGGCCGACAGCGGTTCCCGTACGGACTCCAGCAGCGCGTCCGCGAGGACCCCGGCCTCGGAGCCGTCGTGCTCGGCGGAGACCGCCGGCAGCGGTACGAGGGCGACCGCCTCCTCGCCGGTGTGCGCCACGGCGATGCGGTCCGACTGCTCGGGGCCGGTGGCGTGCGGGTCGACGAGGATCTCCTCCAGCAGGGTCTGCGCGATGCGGCCGGTCTGCCCGTCGCCGTCCTCCCACTCCACCCGGGCCACCACGACCTGCCAGTGCGGTGCCGCGCCGAGGCCCGGCAGCAGCACCGGCGCCGCCACCCGGAGCCGGGCCGCGATCTCCGCGGGCGCGGCGCCCGTCTGCACCAGCTCCAGTACCTCCTGGGCGAGCCGCCGCCGCACCGTGCGTGCCGCGTCCCGCCGGTCCCGCTCGACCGCGATCAGCTGGGTGACGCCGTACAGCAGGTCGAGCCGCTCCTCGGCCCAGTCCCCGGCGTCCGCCTCGACCACGAGGAGCCAGTCGGACAGCACCGTCTCGCGCACCTCGCGGCCCGCCGCCGCACCCTGCGCGACACGCGTCCCCGCGGCCGTCGCCGGGAGCTGCCCCCGGCCCCGCACCGGGAAGAGGCTGTACGTCGTGGAGCCCACCGACACCCGGTGCGGCGCGCGCCGGCCCGTGCGGGTGGCCGCCAGGTGCTCCGCGGCCAGCTCGGCGCACACCTCGGCCGGGAGCGGGGGCTCCGCGTCCTTGGGTCCGGCGACCTGCCGTCCGGTGGGGGAGAGGACCCAGGCGCGCAGGTCGAGGTCGGAGCCGAGCAGGTCCAGGACCACGTCGGGGCCGCCGCCCGCCGGGCCGGAGGTCATCATCCGGCGGTGCCGGTCCACCACGGCCGCCAGGTCCCCGGCCCGCTCGCCGGAGACCTGGCGCACGACGTGTTCGGTGATCGTCGCGAAGGCCACCGACTCGTGCACAGCGAACAGCGGCAGCCGGTGCCGCGCGCACGCCGCCACCAGGTCCTCCGGCACGTCCCCCAGCTCCGCCTCACCGGCGGCCAGCGCGGCCACCTGGGCCTGCACCAGGAGGCGGACGAACGGCTCGGAGTCGGCGGCGTCCCGGCGCCAGGCCAGACCGGTGAGGACCAGTTCGCCGCCCGAGAGGTAGCGGCTGGGGTCCCGCAGGTCGGTGGTCATCACGCCGCGGACCGTGCGGTCCAGCTCGTCCTCGCCGCCGAGCAGCTTGAGGCCCAGCGCGTCGGTGTCCAGCAGTGCGCGCAGCCGCATTCTCGTCGCCGCCGTTCTTTGTCTCGAAGTGTTCCAGGTCACGCGGCTGTGTCGCCCGATTCCAGAGGAGAACAGGGAGGCAATTGAGCACCTCCGTTCATACGAATCTACAAGATGCCCGCCCTGGCCAGCCAACTCCTTCATGGTTTCTGCGACTGACCCTGGTGGAGCACACGACGGTGTACTGAGGCCGTCCCGCGTGAACAGCACATGAACAAGCCGGGCCCTTTGCCCCCGCATCCGGCTCGATCCGTACACCCCGATCAGACGAGGAGGAGAGCCGGTCATGGACTTCCTTCGCCCCGCCGGCTGGGAGGAGGCGCTCGCCGCGAAGGCCGAGCACCCCACCGCCGTGCCGATCGCGGGCGGTACGGACGTGATGGTCGAGATCAACTTCGATCACCGCAGGCCCGAGTACCTCATGGACCTCGGCCGCGTCGCCGACCTGACCGAGTGGGAGGTCGGCGAAACCTCCGTACGGCTCGGTGCCTCCGTGTCCTACACGCGGATCATGGAGAACCTGCGCACCGAGCTGCCGGGTCTCGCCCTCGCCTCGCACACGGTCGCCTCCCCGCAGATCCGCAACCGCGGCGGCGTGGGCGGGAACCTCGGCACCGCCTCCCCGGCCGGCGACGCCCACCCGGCCCTGCTCGCCGCCGGCGCCGAGGTCGAGGCCGAGTCGGTGCGCGGCACCCGCCGCATCCCGATCGACGCCTTCTACACCGGCGTGAAGCGCAACGCGCTGGAGCCCGACGAGCTGATCCGCGCCGTGCACGTCAGGAAGGCCGACGGACCGCAGCAGTTCTCCAAGGTCGGCACCCGCAACGCCATGGTCATCGCCGTGTGCGCCTTCGGCCTCGCCCTGCACCCCGAGACCCGTACCGTCCGCACCGGCATCGGCTCGGCCGCGCCCACCCCGATCCGCGCCACGGCCGCCGAGGACTTCCTCAACGCGGCACTGGAGGACGGCGGTTTCTGGGACAACGGGAAGATCGTCACCCCGTCGGCCGTCGAGCGGTTCGCGGACCTGTGCACCGCCGCCTGCGACCCGATCGACGACGTACGGGGCACCGCGGGCTACCGCCGCCACGCGGTGGGCGTGATGGCGCGCCGGACGCTCACCTGGACCTGGGAGTCGTACCGCGGCGCCCGCCGCACCACGGAAGGAGCCGCGTGATGCGCGTCAACTTCACCGTCAACGGACGTCCGCAGGAGGCCGACGACGTGTGGGAGGGCGAGTCCCTGCTGTACGTGCTGCGCGAGCGGATGGGGCTGCCCGGCTCCAAGAACGCCTGCGAGCAGGGCGAGTGCGGCTCCTGCACGGTCCGCCTGGACGGCGTGCCGGTGTGTTCCTGCCTGGTCGCCGCCGGGCAGGCCGAGGGCCGCGAGGTCGTCACCGTCGAGGGCCTGGCCGAGTACGCCCGGAGGCGTGCCGGGGGCGGCCCCGGCGAGCCCGGCGCCCGCCACGGCGAGAGCGCCTCGCTGGACGCGGCCCGGCGGTGGCAGGCCGGCGGCACCGACTCGCAGACCGGCGAGAACATCGAACTGGCCCCGGTACAGCAGGCGTTCGTCGACGCCGGCGCCGTCCAGTGCGGCTTCTGCACGCCCGGACTGCTGGTCGCCGCCGACGAGATGCTGGAGCGCCACCCGGACCCGAGCGACGAGGACATCCGCGAGGCGCTGTCGGGCAACCTGTGCCGCTGCACCGGCTACGAGAAGATCATGGACGCGGTCCGCCTGGCCGCGGCCCGCCGGTCCGAGGGGGCCCGGTCATGACCGCCGTCGGCGCACCCACCGGCCTCACCCAGGGCTCCCGGGCCAAGGGCGGCATCGGCGAGTCCACGCTCCGCCCGGACGGCGTCCTCAAGGTCACCGGCGAGTTCGCGTACGCGTCCGACATGTGGCACGAGGACATGCTCTGGGGCCAGATCCTGCGCTCCACCGTCGCGCACGCCGAGATCCTCTCCATCGACACCGCCGAGGCCCTCGCCACCCCCGGCGTGTACGCCGTCCTGACCTACGACGACCTGCCGACCGACGTACGCCACTACGGACTGGAGATCCGGGACACCCCGGTCCTCGCCCACGGCCGGGTCCGCCACCACGGCGAGCCGGTCGCGATCGTCGCCGCCGACCACCCGGAGACCGCGCGCCGCGCCGCCGCCAGGATCGAGGTGGAGTACCGGGAGCTGCCCGTCGTCACCGACGAGGCCTCCGCGACCGCCCCCGGCGCGGTCCTCGTCCACGAGCACCGCACCGACCGCCACATGGCCCACGTCCCGCACCCCAACATCGTGCACCGCCAGCCGATCGTGCGCGGCGACGCGGACACGGCCGCCGGGCGCGCCGACGTGATCGTCACGGGCGACTACCACTTCGGCATGCAGGACCAGGCCTTCCTCGGCCCCGAGTCCGGACTCGCCGTCCCCGGCGAGGACGGCGGCGTGGACCTCTACATCGCCACCCAGTGGCTCCACTCCGACCTGCGCCAGATCGCCCCGGTCCTCGGCCTGCCCGAGGACAAGGTGCGGATGACGCTGTCCGGCGTGGGCGGCGCCTTCGGCGGGCGCGAGGACCTGTCGATGCAGATCCACGCCTGTCTGCTGGCACTGCGCACCGGCAAACCCGTCAAGATGGTCTACAACCGCTTCGAGTCCTTCTTCGGCCACGTCCACCGCCACCCGGCCAGGCTCCACTACGAGCACGGCGCCACCCGGGACGGCCGGCTCACCCACGTCAGGTGCCGGATCGTCCTGGACGGCGGCGCCTACGCCTCCGCCTCCCCGGCGGTCGTCGGCAACGCCGCCTCGCTGTCGGTCGGACCGTACGTGTGCGAGGACGTGGACATCGAGGCACTCGCCCTCTACTCCAACAACCCGCCCTGCGGCGCCATGCGCGGCTTCGGCGCGGTCCAGGCCTGCTTCGCCTACGAGGCGCAGATGGACAAGGTGGCGGCCGAACTCGGCCTGGACCCGGTGGAGTTCCGCCGGATCAACGCCATGGAGCAGGGCACGCTCATGCCCACGGGACAGCCGGTCGACTCCCCGGCGCCGGTCGCCGAACTCCTGCGCCGCGTCAAGGCGATGCCGATGCCGCCGGAGCGCCAGTGGGAGTCCAGCGAGGGCGCCGACGTACGGCAGCTGCCCGGCGGCCTGTCCAACACCACGCACGGCGAGGGCGTCGTACGCGGCGTCGGCTACGCGGTCGGCATCAAGAACGTCGGCTTCTCCGAGGGCTTCGACGACTACTCCACCGCCCGGGTCCGCCTGGAGATCGCCGGCGGCCGGCCCGTCGTCACCGTGCACACGGCGATGGCGGAGGTCGGCCAGGGCGGCGTCACCGTCCACGCGCAGATCGCCCGCACCGAGCTGGGCGTCACCCAGGTCACCATCCGGCCCGCCGACACACGGGTGGGCTCGGCCGGTTCCACCTCGGCCTCCCGGCAGACCTACGTCACCGGCGGCGCCGTCAGACACGCCTGCGAGCTGGTGCGCGAGAGCGTCCTGGAGACGGGCCGCCGCAGGTTCGGCTCCCACCACCCCGCCTGGGCCACCGCCGAACTCCTCCTGGAGGGCGGCAAGGTCGTCACCGACGGCGGTGAGGTCCTCGCCGACCTCGTGGACGTCCTGGAGGACGAGGCGGTCGAGGTCGAACGGGAGTGGCGGCACCGGCCGACCGAGCCCTTCGACCCGCGCACCGGCCAGGGCGACGGCCACGTCCAGTACTCCTTCGCCGCGCACCGCGCCGTGGTCGAGGTCGACACCGAACTGGGCCTGGTCAAGGTGATCGAGCTGGCCTGCGCCCAGGACGTCGGCAAGGCGCTGAACCCCCTCTCCGTGATCGGCCAGATCCAGGGCGGCACCGTCCAGGGCCTGGGCATCGCGGTGATGGAGGAGATCGTCGTCGACCCGGTGACCGCCAAGGTCGGCAATCCGTCGTTCACGGACTACCTGCTCCCCACGATCCTCGACACGCCGGCCCTACCGGTCGACGTGCTCGAACTCGCCGACGACCACGCGCCCTACGGGCTGCGCGGAGTCGGCGAGGCACCCACCCTGTCGTCCACCCCGGCGGTCCTCGCGGCCGTCAGGGACGCGACGGGGCTGGCGCTCGACCGCACGCCGGTGCGACCGGAACACCTCACCGGTACGGCGTGACGCCGCCGTGGCGGGCAATCGTGCCTCCCCCCAGAGCCCTGAGGGCCTGGGGGGACCCCCAGCGGCACGGGTGGGCGCCACGGCACCCCGACGCCGGACAGCGGCCGCACTCACGGCCACGGAATTCCGGCGCCGGTTCACCCAAGGTGCAGTACCGGGCCGTCCCCCGAGCTGACACCTCCCAAATCCCGCGCTTTCGCCGAAGGCACGGGTGCACCTATGAACCTTGGGAGACGGCCCCATGACCCAGCAGTCAGTGGAGCCCGAGATCACCGCCGAAGACGCGGGCGCGGGCTCCCGCGTCCCCGGCGGACGGTCTTGGCTCGACCGCTACTTTCACATATCCCACCGGGGATCAACGGTCGCGCGTGAGGTGCGCGGCGGCATCACCACCTTCATGGCGATGGCGTACATCGTCCTCCTCAACCCCGTGATCCTGTCCGGCAAGGACGCGGCGGGCGACACCCTGGGCCAGAAGGCCCTGATCACCGCGACGGCGTTCGCCGCCGCGCTCACCACGCTCCTGATGGGCTTCGTCGGCAAGGTGCCGCTCGCCCTGGCCGCCGGACTCTCGGTCTCCGGGGTGATCGCCGGGCAGGTCGTGCCGCAGATGACCTGGCCGCAGGCCATGGGCATGTGTGTGATGTACGGCGTGGTGATCATGCTGCTCGTGGTCACCGGGCTGCGCGAGATGATCATGAACGCGATACCGCTCGCCCTCAAGCACGGCATCACCATGGGCATCGGCCTGTTCATCGCCATCATCGGCCTGGTCAAGGGCGGCTTCGTCCACGCGGGAGAGGCGACCCCGCTCACCCTCGGCCCCGCGGGCGAACTCGCCGGCTGGCCCGTCCTGCTCTTCGCGGGCACCCTGCTCCTGATCTTCATGCTCCAGGCCCGCAACATGCCCGGGGCGATCCTGATCGGCATCGTCACCGGCACCGTCGTCGCGGCGATCCTGAACGCCACCGGGGTGATCGACCCCGAGCAGTGGGCCAACGGCGCCCCCGAGCTGCACGGCAGCGCGGTCTCCATGCCGGACTTCTCGCTCTTCGGCAGCCTGGAGTTCGGCGGCTGGGGCGACGTCGGCGTGATGACGGTCGGCATGATCGTCTTCACGCTGGTGCTCGCCGGGTTCTTCGACGCGATGGCCACCATCATCGGCGTCGGCACGGAGGCGAAGCTCGCCGACGACAAGGGTCGCATGCCGGGCCTGTCGAAGGCGCTGTTCATCGACGGCGCCGGCGGTGCCATCGGCGGCGTGGCGGGCGGCTCCGGCCAGACCGTCTTCGTCGAGTCCGCGACCGGCGTCGGCGAGGGGGCCCGCACCGGGCTGGCCTCCGTCGTCACCGGCGTGTTCTTCGCGGCCTGCCTCTTCTTCACCCCGATCACCGCGATCGTGCCGCAGGAGGTCGCCTCGGCGGCGCTGGTGGTCATCGGCGCGATGATGATGATGAACGCCCGGCACGTGGACTGGGCCGACCGGGCCACCGCGATCCCGGTCTTCCTGACCGTCGTCCTGATGCCGTTCACGTACTCCATCACGGCCGGTGTCGCCGCGGGCGTCATCTCCTACGTCGCCATCAAGGTCGCGCAGGGCAGGGCCAGGGAGATCGGCGCGTTCATGTGGGGCCTGACGGTGATCTTCGTCGTCTACTTCGCCCTCAACCCGATCGAGAGCTGGATGGGCGTGCACTAGGCGCCACGACGGGAACCCTTCACGTACCCGTCGGCCGAGGAGGACCGGACCATGCTGGACATCGCCGAAGAGCTGCACCGGTGGGCCGGGCGGGGACGCGACTTCGCCGTGGCCACCGTGGTGGCCGTCGGCGGCAGCGCGCCCCGGCCGGCCGGTGCCGCCCTCGCGGTGGACGCCGACGGCACGGTGGTCGGTTCGGTCTCCGGCGGGTGCGTGGAGGGAGCCGTGTACGAGCTGTGCCGGCAGGCCCTCCAGGACGGCGAAACCGTCCTGGAGACCTTCGGGTACAGCGACGAGGACGCCTTCGCCGTGGGGCTGACCTGCGGCGGGGTCATCCACGTCCTCGTCACCCCGGTACGGACGGGCGACCCCGCCCGTCCGGCCCTGGCCGCGGCCCTCGCCGCCGCCGCGCGCGGGGAGACGGCGGCCCTCGTCCGGATCGTGAGCGGCCCGGCGGAGCTGGTCGGCCACGCGCTGGCCGTCCGGGCGGACGGCTCGCGCACCGGCGGCTTCGGCGGCCACCCCGAGCTGGACCGCACGGCGGCGGCCGAGGCGGGCGCCTTCCTGGACGCCGGGCGCACCGGCACGCTGGAGATCGGTGAGCAGGGCTCGCGCTGCGGTACACCGCTGACCCTGCTGATCGAGTCCTCGGTTCCGGCACCCCGCATGATCGTCTTCGGTGCGGTCGACTTCGCCTCGGCACTGGCGCGGGCCGGCAAGTTCCTCGGCTACCACGTGACCGTGTGCGACGCCCGGCCCGTCTTCGCCACCCCGGCCCGCTTCCCGGACGCGGACGAGATCGTCGCCGAGTGGCCCCACGAGTACCTGGCCCGCACCGCCGTCGACGCCCGTACGGTGCTGTGCGTCCTGACCCACGACGCCAAGTTCGACATCCCGCTGCTCCGGCTGGCGCTGCGCCTGCCGGTGGCGTACGTCGGCGCGATGGGCTCCCGCCGTACCCACCTGGACCGCGAGGCCCGCCTGCGCGAGGCCGGCCTGGGCGACCCGGAGCTGGCCCGCCTCAGGTCGCCCATCGGCCTCGACCTCGGCGCCCGCACCCCCGAGGAGACGGCCCTGTCCATCGCCGCCGAGATCGTCGCGACCCGCCACAGCGGCACGGGCGCCGCCCTGACCGGCGCCCACACCCCCATCCACCACGACGGCCCGGCGGGGCGCATGGGGTCGGTGGCCTGAGCCCTCCTGGGAGCGGCGGCCCCGCGGAGCGCGGCCGCCGCGCCGGGTCGCTCTCAGCCCCGGCCGCGGTCCTTCCGGGCCAGGGACACCTCCGCCACCACCGGACGGTGGTCCGAGGCCGCGGGCTCCTCGGGGACCGCGACGCCCCGCACCCGTACGCCCTTGCCCACGGCCACGCAGTCGATCCGCTTCGAGGGGGACTCGGCGGGATACGTGTCCGAGGTCCCCGCGCCCGCGTCGCGCAGCTCCTTCCACAGCGGTGCCAGCTCGGGCGCCGAGGGCTCGGCGTTGAAGTCGCCGAGCAGGAACTGGCGGGCGCCCGGCAGTTCCGCCCGCTCGCGGGCCATGATCCGCCGGGTGTCGGCGACCTGGGCCTCGCGCACCGCCGGGTCCGCCCGGTAGTCGAGGTGGGTCACGAACACCTGCACCGGCACTCCCCGCACCCTGAGCGTCACCTCGCCGAAGCCGGGCGCGGGAGCCGGTACCGGATTCTCCTCCTGCGTGGACAGGCGGGTGATCTCGTGGTTCGTCGCGGAGCGGATCGGGAAGCGGGACAGCACCGCCACGCCGTACTCGCGCCGGTGCTCCCCGGCCGCCGCCGGGTCGAGGCTGTAGATCGGCGCGAACGACACCCGCATGCCGAGCCGCCGCGCCAGCTCCCCGGCCACGTCGAGGTCCTGGCTGCGGGCTCCCCAGTGCACGTCGACCTCCTGGAGGCCGATCACGTCCGCGTCGAGGGCGCGCAGCGCGGCGGCCTGCCGGTCGAGGTCGAAGACACCGTCCGAGCCCGCCCCGGCGTGGATGTTGTAGGTGGCGATGCGCAGCGGGACCGGGCGGCCCTGGCCGGCGGAGGCGGGCGGCGCCGACACGGCCAGGGTCAACAGGGCGCCGGTCAGGGACAGTTGGACGAGGATGCGCGCTCTGGGAGACATGCCGGCACGGTACGCGGGAAACGGCGTCCGAGAGGCGCGCGGCGCGAACTCGTCCGCGGCCCGTACCCCGCCCGCAACCCCCGGTTCACGGGTGCCGCAGCAGGTGATCGACCGTACGGCCGAAGACCAGGCGCCCCGCGCGGACCAGGACGCCGTCGAGGTGGGAGGGGAGGAGCCGGACGTCCAGGTCCTCCCGCCACACGATCCGCGCCCGGCCGCCGGGACCCGTGCGGACCTCGATCTCCGCCCAGCCCCGCACCACCCGGCCGCGCTTGTCCAGCCGGCACCGGCCGGGGACGTCCCCGCGCGGCGGCTGCCAGACCGTCACCTCCATGGGGTCGTCGAAGGCGAGCGGGCCGGCGCCGGTGCGGGCCACGACCAGCGTGCCCCGGCGGGTGGGGCCGGGCGGGTCGGCGGTGACGCGGGTCAGCGGCACGGTGTCGCCGTGCCGCTCCCACCGGGTGAGCCGGCGCCAGGCCTCGTCCGGGGCGAGCGGGACGGTGCGGTACAGCGAGAAGGTGGCCACCGCACGAGCGTAGAGGCGTGACCGGCCGGACTACCGGTAGACCTTGCCCGGCTCGGCCTTCCCGGGGGCCAGCAGCTGGGGCACCGTCACGAAGACGTAGCCGCGCTTCTTGAGCGCGTCGACGATGCCGGGCACCGCGGGCACGGTGCCGTCGTAGATGTCGTGCAGCAGGATGATGCCGTCCCGGGACGACTGGTCCAGGACCCGTTCGGTGATCAGGTCGGAGTCGTTCGTCTTGTAGTCCTTGGCGGTCACGCTCCACAGCACCTCCGCGAGCCCCAGCTCACGGCAGATGTCGTGCACCGTGTCGTCCGTGCGGCCCTGCGGCGGGCGCATCAGGGTGGGGCGCTTGCCCGTCAGACGCTCTATCTCCTTGTTCGGACGCTCCAGTTCCTCGCGTATCTCGTCCGGTTCGGCGTCCGTGAGGATCTTGTGCGTCCAGGTGTGGCTGGCCACCTCGTGGCCCTCGTCGGCCATGCGCCTGACAAGTTCGGGATAGGTGTCGATATGGCGCTTGCCGAGCAGGAAGAAGGTCGCCGGGACCTGCTTCTCCTTGAGTATGTCGAGCAGCCGGGCCGAGTTCTCGCTCGGTCCGGCGTCGAAGGTCAGCGCGACGCACTTGGTGTGCGCGCAGTCCACGGTGCCGAGCCCGGCGGCGCGGGCCTGGCCGCCGGCCGTGCCCGCCGGTGCGGCGGCATCGGCACCGGCGGCGGCGTTGCGCACGGAGCTGGGGGAGTGCGTCTCCAGCTTCGTGCAGCCGCTCAGTGCGAGGGTGAGCGAGGCCGCGGCCGCGAAGGTCGCGAGTGCGCGCAACCCGGTCCCCGTCTTTGTCGTCTTCCTGGTCAGCGAAGGCATGCGAGGACTATACGCTGCGAGTATATACGCAGTTTATAGTGGTCTCTCGGATGGTTCTTCGAATAACCGTTCGAGGTAGTGAAGGGCCGCCCGGGCTAATCAAACCGGCACATACGTGACGGTGAGAGTAGAGGAGAAGCCCGTGAGCGACAGCCCCGGGGCCGTCGGCCCCCGAAACGGACGCGTCTGGCGCCCGGCCCTGGTGGCCGGCGGAGCCGGATTCGTGGGATCCCACCTGTGCGGCCGCCTGCTCGACGCCGGCACCGACGTCGTCTGCCTCGACAACCTGGCCACCGGCTCCCGTGTCAACGTGGCCGACCTGGAACGGCGGCGCGGATTCCGGTTCGTCCGGGCCGACGCCACCGACCCGGTGGCGCTGCGCGGCCTGCCCGGCCGGTTCGACCTGGTCCTGCACTTCGCCTGCCCCGCCTCGCCCGCCGACTACCTCCGGCTGCCCCTGGAGACCCTCGACGTCGGCAGCACCGGCACCCGCAACGCCCTGGAGCGGGCCCACGCCGACGGCGCCCGCTTCCTGCTCGCCTCCACCTCCGAGGTCTACGGCGACCCGCTGGAGCACCCGCAGCGCGAGACGTACTGGGGCAACGTCAACCCGATCGGCCCGCGCAGCGTCCACGACGAGTCCAAGCGCTTCGCCGAGGCCCTGGTCACCGCCCACCGCCGGGTGCACGGCACCGACGCCGCCATCGTCCGCATCTTCAACACCTACGGCCCCCGCATGCGCACCGGCGACGGCCGGGCCGTGCCCACCTTCATCGCGCAGGCGCTGGACGGCATGCCGCTCACCGTCGTCGGCGACGGCGGCCAGACCCGGTCCCTGTGCTACGTCGACGACACCGTGGCGGGCGTCCTGGCCCTCGCCGCGTCCGGGGAGAGCGGGCCGATGAACATCGGCGGCGCCGACGAGATCACCTGCTGGAACTGGCCCGCCGGGTGGTCGAACTCACCGGGTCCGGCTCCCGCATCCGCTTCGTCGAACGCCCCGTCGACGACCCGGGCCGGCGCAGGCCGGACACCACCCTGGCCCGGGAGCGGCTGGGCTGGCAGCCGGCCGTGAGCTGGAACGAGGGGCTGGAGCGGACCATCGGCTGGTTCGCGCACGCCGTCGCCGCCTGAACCGGACCCGAGAAAGTCACTTGCTGTGACAAATCCGCCTTTCTCCAGAAGTGACCTGTATCCAAGTGTTTGGGGCAACTGCCCCGCGGCACCCGCGACGCCGAGAGAGGAGCCCGCCCCATGCGCATCCTTGGTGTCAACGCCCTGTTCCACGATCCGGCCGCCGCGCTCGTCGTCGACGGACGGACCGTCGCGGCCGCCGAGGAGGAGCGGTTCAGCCGCCGCAAGCACGGCAAGCGGCCGGTGCCCTTCTCCGCCTGGGAGGTTCCGGAGCTGTCGGCGCGCTGGTGCCTGGAACACGCCGGGGTGCGACCCGGGGAGCTGGACGCCGTCGCGTACTCCTTCGACCCCAAACTCGCCCGGCCCGCCCGCGACCTCGGTCTGAACGACCCCTGGGACCCGCTGCGGCTCGAGTACGCCCGCCGCGCCCCCGAGTTCCTCGCCGAGGCGCTGCCCGGCCTCGACCCCGACCGGGTCGTCTTCGTCCCGCACCACGTGGCGCACGCCGCGTCCGCCGGACCGGCCTCACCGCACCCCGACAACGACGTCCTCGTCCTCGACGGGCGCGGCGAGTCCGCCTCCCACCTGGCCGGCCGCTACCGCGACGGCAAGCTCGATGTCCTCGCCACCCAGGCGCTGCCGCACTCGCTCGGCCTCGTCTACGAGGAACTGACCGAGCACCTCGGCTTCCTGCGCAGCAGCGACGAGTACAAGGTGATGGCCCTCGCCTCCTACGGAACGCCCCGCTTCGCGGAGCGGCTGCGCGAGCACGTCCACGCCACCGGCGACGGCGGCTTCCGCGCCCACGGCGTCGACTGGGCCGCCCTCGCCCCGCCCCGTGCCAAGGGCGAGGACTGGACGAAGGACCACGCCGACCTCGCCGCGAGCACCCAGGCCGTCCTGGAGGAACTCCTCCTCGAACTCGTCCACTGGCTGCACGGCGAGGCCGGGGGCGAGGCTCTCACCATGGCCGGCGGCGTCGCGCTGAACTGCGTCGCCAACTCGAAGATCGCCGCGCGCGGCCCGTACCGGCACGTGTGGGTGCAGCCCGCCGCCGGCGACGCCGGCACCGCCCTCGGCGGCGCCCTGCACGTGGCCGCCGCCCAGGAGGGCGCCGCCCCCGAACCGATGCCCGGCGCCGACCTCGGCCGCGGCTGGAGCGACGACGAGATCCGCGCCTGGCTGGAGACGGCCGCGATCCCCTACGAGGAGCCGGACGACATCGCCGAGACCGTCGCCGGGGAACTGGCCCGGGACGGCGTCGTCGCCTGGTTCCAGGGC
Source organism: Streptomyces sp. NPDC093065 (assembly GCF_044754585.1). NCBI lineage: Bacteria > Bacillati > Actinomycetota > Actinomycetes > Kitasatosporales > Streptomycetaceae > Streptomyces > Streptomyces sp. NPDC093065. Next base: position 195,999 of record NZ_JBIVPJ010000016.1, read on the forward strand.
CGCAGCGAGTTCGGGCCGCGCGCCCTCGGGCACCGCTCCCTGATGGCCCACCCCGGCCGCGCGGAGAACCTCGAACGCCTCAACCACGTCAAGGGCCGCGAGGAGTTCCGCCCCGTCGCGCCCATGGTGCTCGCCGACCGCGCCGCCGACATCTTCACCGGGCCGATTCCCAGCCCGTACATGCTCTTCGTGCACGACGTCGACCCCGCCTGGCGCGAGCGCCTCCCGGCCGTCGTCCACGTCGACGGCACCGCCCGCATCCAGACCGTCGAGGAGCGCCGCGAACCCCTCGTCGCACGCATGCTGGCCGCCTTCGAACGGCGCACCGGGCTGCCCGTCGTCGTCAACACCAGCCTCAACACCGCAGGACGGCCCATGGTCGACGACCCGCGCGACGCGCTGGAGTGCTTCGGCTCGGCACCCGTGGACCTGCTGGCCATCGGCCCCTTCGCGGTGCGCCGGGGACGGGCGTTCGCATGAGCACCGTCCCCGGGACCGGCGGCCCGCGCACCGGGTACGCCGTCGTCGTCCCCACCCTTGTACGCGACACGCTGGCCGACTGCCTGGCCGCGCTGGTCGCCGCGCACGGGCCGGACCCCGACGAGATCGTCCTGGTCGACGACCGGCCGGAACCCGACGCCGACCCGGGTGCGCTGGAACACGCCCTGACCGTCCTCGGCGACCTGCGCGAACGCACGGTGGTGCTGCGCAGCGGGAGTCGCGGTCCCGCCGCCGCCCGCAACACCGGCTTCCGCGCGGTCACCTCGCCCTGGACCGCCTTCCTCGACGACGACGTCCAGGTCGGCCCGCACTGGTGCGACCAGCTGATCCAGGACCTCGCCGAGGCGGCCCCCGACACCGGCGCCGTCCAGGGCGTGATCGCCGTACCGCTGCCGGGCGAGCGCCGGCCCACCGACTGGGAGCGCGGCACCGCGGGCCTCGCCCGGGCCCGGTGGATCACCGCCGACATGGCCTACCGCACCGACGTGCTCAAACAGGTCGGCGGCTTCGACGAACGCTTCACCCGCGCCTTCCGCGAGGACGCCGACCTCGCGCTGCGCGTCCTCGACGCGGGCTGGCGCATCCGGCGGGGCCGCCGCACCACCCGCCACCCCGTACGCCCCGCCGCGCGCTGGGTCTCCCTGAAACAGCAGCGCGGCAACGCCGACGACGCCCTGATGCGCAGGCTGCACGGCCCCGACTGGTGGGCCAAGGCGGTCGCACCCCGGGGCCGGATCCGGCGCCACGCCGCGATCACCGCCGCCCTCGCCGCCGCCCTCGCCCTCGCTGCCGCCGGACGGCCCCGGGCCGCCGCCCTCGCCGGGGCGGGCTGGGCCGCCGGCACCGCCGAGTTCGCCTGGGCCCGCATCGCGCCCGGACCGCGCACCCGGCACGAGATCACCACCATGCTGGTCACCAGCGCGCTCATCCCGCCCGCCGCGACCTTCCACCGGCTCGGGGGACTCTGGCGCCACCGGAGCGCCCCCGCCTGGCGGGAGGTGGCCGCATGAGCCCCGCAGGCCCGGTGAAGGCCGTCCTCTTCGACCGTGACGGCACCCTCGTCCACGACGTCCCCTACAACGGCGACCCGGACCGGGTCCGGCCCGTCGAGGGCGCCCGCGAGGCGGTGGCGCTGCTGCGCGAGCACGGCATCCGCGTCGGCGTCGTCACCAACCAGTCCGGCGTCGCCCGCGGCCTGATCAGCGACGGCGACGTGCGGCGCGTCAACCGCCGCGTCGACGAGCTGATCGGCCCCTTCGACGTCTGGGCGGTATGCCCGCACGGCCCCGACGACGGCTGCCACTGCCGCAAGCCGGAGCCCGGCATGGTCCTGTGGGCCGCCGGACGCGTCTGCACCGGCCCCGCCGACTGCGTCGTCGTCGGCGACATCGGCGCGGACATGGAGGCCGCCGAACGCGCCGGCGCCCACGGCATCCTCGTCCCCAACGACCGCACCCGCCCGGAGGAGACGGCCGCCGCGGCCCACGTCGCCCCGGACCTCCTCACCGCCGTACGCGCGGTCCTCGACGGCCCGCCCCGGGGCCGTTCCCCGGTGAACGAGCCACCCGCCGGGGCGGCGTTCGGACCGGGCCCGGGAAGCACCGGCCCGCGGACCGCCGCCGACCGACCCGGACCCGCGGAGCCCTCGCCCGCCACGCCCCCCGGACGAGGCACCCGCCGCCCCCGTGACACCGCCCGCCATCCGCTCCCCGCCCCCCATCCGGACGAGGCCGGCCTCCCGGTCGCGACGGGGGCGGGTTCTGGCCGGGGCGGCTTCTGTGCCGAGTGGGGCCGTGGTGGTGCGTCCGTGGTCGGGGCCAGTGCTCCGGACTCCGTCGGCTCTGCGGTTGCGACGGGGGCGGGTTCTGGCCGGGGCGGTTCCTGTGCCGAGTGGGGCCGTGGTGGTGCGTCCGTGGTCGGGGCCAGTGCTCCGGACTCCGTCGGCTCTGCGGTTGCGACGGGGGCGGGTTCTGGCCGG